>JAYTZV010000119.1:0-14095 GCA_043741695.1 Burkholderiales bacterium | reverse complement strand
TACACCAGCATAAGTTTTTCTACTTCTGCGTTACAAGTATATATTCAAAATGAAGGACTTAGCGAGCGTTTCCGTGAATGCGGTACAAACATTTTCACTGCGCCAATCGCCGCAACCGTCGTCGTCTCCGTCGCAGCAACTTCCGCCGCAAGTCCAGCTCATCACGATTTCCGATGAAGAGTCAGGCCAGCGCATCGATAATTTCCTCCTACGCATTTGCAAGGGCGTGCCGAAAAGTCATATTTATCGGGTGTTACGTTCTGGCGAAGTCCGCGTCAATAAAGGGCGTATCGATCAAACCTATCGTCTGATCGAAGGCGATGTGGTGCGGGTGCCGCCGGTGCGCGTGGCCGAAAAGCTTGAGTCAACCGCTCCGGGTATTGAGTTCCCGATCCTGTTCGAGGATGCGCATCTGCTGATCATTGACAAGCCGGCCGGCGTGGCCGTGCATGGCGGTTCCGGTGTCAGTTATGGCGTGATCGAACAATTACGGGCGGCGCGGCCGGATGCGAAATTTCTCGAATTGGTACATCGGCTCGACCGCGATACGTCGGGTATTTTGCTGCTTGCAAAAAAACGCTCAGCTCTGACCAACTTGCACGAACAGATTCGCGAGGGTCAGCCCGACAAGCGCTACCTGGTGCTGGTCCAAGGTGATTGGCAAAACGCCCGTCAACACATCCGGTTGCCATTATTTAAGTACAACGCGCCAGATGGCGAGCGACGCGTACGTGTGCAAGCAGATGGCCTGGCTTCCCATACGGTGTTTTCGCTTTTAAAACGCTACGGTAATTTTGCTTTGCTTGAAGCAGAACTGAAAACCGGAAGGACGCATCAGATTCGGGTACATCTTGCTTCGAGCGGATTTGCGATCGCCGGTGACGATAAATATGGCGACTTTGCCTTGAATAGACAGCTGCAAAAAGCCGATGGCAGTCGAGCCGCACTCAAGCGCATGTTTTTGCATGCGCACCAGATTACCTTTCTACATCCCGAATCAGGCAAGCCAGTGACGTTCAATGCACCATTGCCACTGGAATGTTCACGGTTTCTCGACAGTTTGCAAGCAAATTCCGCTGCCTCGCAGTAGCAATCCAACCAATGATAAGGAGCCGACGGCACTGCCGTCGCAGACTATGGCACGACGGCAATTTGATCTCATCGTTTTTGACTGGGATGGCACACTAATGGATAGCACCGCTACCATCGTCAAGTGCATTCAGGATTCCGCCCGCGATCTTGGCTTACCTGTTCCCGACAAGCGCGCAGCATCTTACGTGATCGGGCTCGGGTTGCAGGACGCGATGGAGGCGGCATTGCCCGATCTTGACCCGGTCTACTACCCGAAAATGGTTGAGCGATACCGCCATCATTACTTAAGCCAAGACAACGACTTGACATTGTTCGACGGCGTGCCGGCCATGCTTGACGATCTCGCACAGGCTGGCTATTTTCTGGCCGTGGCGACTGGCAAGAGCCGCGTTGGACTCAATCGAGCAATGAACGCCGGCAATCTTTTATCAGTATTTGATGCCACCCGCTGTGCCGACGAAACTTTTTCCAAGCCGCACCCAGCCATGTTGCAAGAGCTCACGCGCGAGCTTGGCCAGGACATGAAGCGCACGGTCATGATCGGCGATACCACCCACGATCTGCAAATGGCAATCAATGCGGGTGCCAGTGGCGTTGCCGTGCATTATGGAGCGCACACCAAAGAAGAATTGGCGGCACTTGCGCCGCTCTATGCGGCTGATTCGGTCGCTGAACTGCATCGCTGGCTTATTGAGAACGCCTAGAGATGGATAACGGTGAGCGCATTTTTCTTTGCGCATCGGATGAAGTTGTTGAGAGAGGGCACGGCGTGCGCTTTACAGTGCTGGCCGGCGGCAGGCAAACCACCGGCTTTGTCGTTCGTTTTAAAGGTACGGCCTTTGCCTATCTAAACCGTTGCGCGCATGTGCCGATCGAACTCGACTGGAATCAGGGCGAGTTTTTTGAATCGAGCGGCTTGTACCTGATGTGTTCCACGCACGGTGCAATCTACGCGCCCGAGACCGGACGGTGCCAAGGCGGACCATGCCGAGGCAACAAACTGCGATCTATTACGGTCACTGAAATCGATCAACAGTTGTATTGGCAACCCGATGCCTTCGTCATGCCGGTGCCGAGCGACAATATTTTGAATAAAGAGAAAAGTAACGATGAACACTGAAGATCCAACGAACGAATCATCGAATGCGCCGCGTCGGCCAACGCAGGGTGGTACCGAGAACATTGGCTGGGAGCGGTCGATTATCGAAAAACTGGCGCTGGCGGGTTTCAAAGAGCAACGTGCAAAACGACGATGGGGGATCTTTTTCAAATTCACGATGCTCACGCTTGTCGTGGTTGGCTTGTTCGTCTTTTTTGATTACGAAAGCGCGGATGCCGAGTTATCGACGCCACATACTGCGCTGATCGAAATCGACGGCACGATCGAAGCCGGCGGCGGTAGCGGCTCGGCTGAATCAGTGATCCCGGCGCTGAATAAGGCATTTCTGGATAAAACCGCAGTAGGAATCATCCTTCATATCAACAGTCCTGGTGGCAGCCCGGTGCAGGCCGGCATGATCAATGATGAGATTAACCGGCTGCACAAAACCCATCCAAAGAAACCGTTTGTTGTCGTAGTCGACGAAATGTGTGCATCGGGAGGCTATTACATTGCAGTTGCGGCGGACAAGATTTTTGTCAACAAGGCCAGCGTCGTGGGATCCATTGGCGTGCTCACCGACGGCTTTGGATTTACCGGACTGATGGACAAGCTCGGAATCGAGCGGCGCTTGCAGACCGCAGGTATCAACAAGGGATTCATGGATCCCTTCAGTCCGCAAAGCGAAAAACAGAAAGCGTATGCACAAGCCATGCTGGATGAAATTCATCAACAGTTTATCGATGTGGTTCGCAAAGGCCGCGGCAAGCGCTTGAAGGAAGATGCCGATACCTTTTCGGGGCTGTTCTGGACTGGGGCGAAGGCCGTTGAACTCGGACTTGCTGATGGTTTCGGTAGTGTTGATAGCGTTGCCCGCGAAGAATTCAAGGCTGAAGACCTGGTGGATTACACGCAGCATGAGGGTTTGCCTGAACGCATGTTGAAAAAGTTTGGTGCTGAAATTGGTGCTGGTGCAATGAAATCGCTCACCGCTGTTTCGGGGCTGCGTCTGCGTTAATTCCATCAGGACCCATGCGTGTTAGGTTCGGCAAAAAGTTGTGTGCAACTTGATGTTTTACCTAATGCGTCTATGCTGGAGTTAGCGAGTTGCAACCGCGCTGCTGCGAGCAGGGCGACAGCAACGCTACAAACCGCACGAAAATTGCGGTATCAAGAAGTCCCAGACTTCTTCGGCGTCCCGTTCGGGGGCGAAAAACGGCAGAGCGATCTGCCGTTTTTTTATGGCCGCACCTGTCGCGTCGATTGATCGTGGTTAATGGGCAGCCGGAACATTGCGGCTTTGTCTGTTAGCGCACAGACATTCAAATTGAGAACATTACCATTCAGCATTCCAATTATCTCGATGCAGGTTTGTTCCAATGCGAAATGCAAAAACAGTTTTTAGTAAGGCGGCTGTCGTCATTATTAGTGTCGTGGCGACCATCTTGCTTTGTCTTGTCGTGATAAATTTTGCAGGCGGAGAGCAAAAGATGGTGCGACAAATCGGCCGTCTCTATTCCGTCAGCGATCCCGAATTCCAGCGAAACATGGGGTTAATGCTGGGGCCGACTGTCACCGGTGGCAACAAGGTCGAGACCCTGTTGAATGGTGATCAAATTTTTCCCGCGATGCTGACCGCCATCCGGGCCGCACAAAAAACCATTAATTTCGAAATCTATATTTATTGGTCTGAAGAGATCGGTAACGAATTTGCACAGGCTCTGGCTGAACGCGCAAGGGCTGGTGTAGTCGTACATTTACTGGTCGATGCGGTTGGCAGCAGCAAGCTCAATGCCGAACAGATGAAGACCATGGAAACCGCCGGCGTCGTCATTAAAAAATACCGGCCGCTGCGGTGGTACACACTGGCACGTCTGAACAACCGCACCCATCGAAAGCTGCTGGTGATTGACGGCAAAATCGGTTTTACCGGTGGCGTGGGCATCGCCGGCCAATGGACTGGTAATGCGACAGATCCTGCGCACTGGCGCGACTCTCACTTCCGGGTCGAAGGACCGGTCGTGGCGCAAATGCAAAGTGTGCTGATCGATAACTGGACAAAAACTACAGGTACCGTCATGCACGGTGAAACTTATTTTCCTTCACTGCAGCCGGTGGGAGACATATCAGCGCAAATCATCAGTAGCTCGCCAACCGGTGGCAGCGAAAGCATGGCGTTGATGTATTTGCTGGCAATTACCGCTGCCAAATCATCGATTGATTTGTCGAGCTCTTATTTTGTTCCAGACCAGCTGACCGAAGATGCCCTGATTGCAGCGCTGGCGCGTGGTGTACGTATCCGGATTATTACGCCTGGCACGAATATGGACGCAGAAGTCGTACGGCTGGCGTCGCGAGGAAATTGGGGCGCGCTATTAAAGGGTGGGGCGCAAATGAACGAGTATCAGCCAACGATGTACCACTGCAAGGTCATGATCGTCGACGGACTGCTGGTTTCGGTTGGTTCAACAAATTTCGATTCACGGTCGTTCAAGCTCAACGACGAAGCAAATCTGAATATTTTTAATGCACAGTTTGCGCAAGAGCAAACTCGCAACTTCGAAAATGATTTGCGGCACTCAAAACGTGTCACTTTCTCGGATTGGAAAAATCGGCCGTGGACTGATCAGGCCATTGAATATATGGCGTCCCGATTTGGTGCCTTCTTATAGCGTGTCATTTTTGATGGCGTGACTAAAAACTTCCCTGCGAGATTTTGAATTGAATGTATCGGTACTGGAAATGCATAAAGTAGCTTCAGTATTCGATGCCGCAGTCATCGTTAACGCAGCGGCAGGACAGGGTTGCTCTCCGTCATGGGCAAACGATCTCGCCGGCAAGTTTGGCTTGTGTGGTATCAAGGCAAAAATCACCTTGGCAAAAAATGGTGACGAAATTCATGCGGCGGCAGAGGCTGCTATCGACGCCGGCATTCCTGTCTTGATCGCAGGTGGTGGCGATGGGACCGTCAACGCGGTGGCTTCACACGTTACAAGTAGCGATTTCACTCTTGGCATTTTGCCAATGGGAACACTCAACCATTTTGCCAAAGATGCGCTCATCCCACTAGAACTGGAAGCAGCCATTCGCACTATCGCAAACGGGCGGCGGGTACTGGTCGATGCAGCTGAAGTCAATGGCCATCTATTTATCAATAACTCCAGCATTGGTTTATATCCGCAGATTGTGCGGCACCGCGAACAGCAACAACGTCTTGGCAGGTCTAAATGGACTGCTTTTGTCTGGGCGATGCTGTCGACTGTCAGGCGATTTCCGTTTTACCGTATCACTGTTCATATGGAAGGCAAAGAGCGCCAGCGCAAAACCCCATTTGTTTTTGTCGGCAATAACAGTTACACGATGGAAGGTTTCCATATCGGTGAACGCGCAAAACTGAACGCTGGCGTCCTCAGTTTTTATACGGCACAGAAGACTGGCCGGACCGGCCTCCTGCAGCTGGCTTTCAGCGCATTGCTAAGTCGCCTGCGGCAAGACACGGATTTTGAAGCTGTGCAAACAACGGCGCTACGCATCGAAACGCGCCGACGGTCATTGCGGGTATCTACCGATGGCGAAGTCAGTATCCTGCAGACGCCTTTGCAGTACCGCATTCTTCCAGGTGCGCTGCGCGTGATCGTGCCGCAGGTAAATGATACGAAAGACGGTATCTAATGCGTACTTTGGTACATTTATCAGACCTGCATTTTGGGCGCATTGATGAATCCATTATTGCTCCGCTAATTGTCGCCATTCATGCAGCGCAGCCAGATCTTGTGGTGACTTCTGGTGATCTAACGCAGCGGGCGCGCACGGCCGAGTTCAAGAGTGCTCAGGAATTTCTTGCTGCGTTGCCGTCGCCGCAAATCGTGGTTCCGGGAAATCACGATATTCCGCTGAACAATCTGGTTCGCCGGTTTATTGATCCGCTACAAAAATATCAGCGCTACATTTGTGACTCGCTCGCGCCGGTTTTCATCGACGCAGAAATTGCTGTCGCCGGGATTAATACGGCACGCTCGTTGACAATTAAAGATGGACGCATTAACGCCGAGCAGATGGATCGCATGCGCGCGCAGCTGGCATCCGCCGATGAGGTGGTGACGAAAATTATCGTAACGCATCATCCGTTCGATATTGGCGGTGTGTTCAATCAAACCCAACTGGTTGGCAAGGCGCAGCAATTGATGCCGGAGCTAACTGAGCTGAAAATCGATCTTTTGCTTGCCGGGCATCATCACATCGCCCACGCTGAAAATACGATCGTGAACTATCCGGGTCTGAAGCGCGCCGCATTGGTGGTGCAGGCTGGAACCGCTACATCGACGCGGGGACGTGGCGAAGTCAATTCTTTCAATCTGCTGCGCATCGAAACGGGACGCATCCGCGTCGAGCGTCATGAGTGGCGTGCCGAACAATCGGGCTTCTCGCGGGCTGCGGTCAGCGAATTTCACGATGGGCCACAAGGCTGGTTCAAGGCCAGCGTGGACGTTGGGCTTACGTGAGACGCAAAGCCAACGGAGTTAAGGCGCTAAGGCGTAAATACGTTCACTGCTTTGGATGCTACTCGCCGGACACATTTCTTTGGATGGCTAGCAGTGCGGACAGCGATATTTCATCCTTCGCTGCATTAGCGTGACTACTGCCCAAGGAACAGGAAGACCGCAGGCTTTTTCTGTAAATCCGGTAGCCGCGATTGTTGCGCCAACTGCTTCCATTGCGCAACAGAGCGGGTGGATATCTGTTCCGCTGGCGCCGTCAAATCGATCGCTACGCAAAGAAGTGTCGACGGCTGACAGGTCGAAAGCAGGGCGTCGAGCAAGGCCAGATTGCGATAGGGCGTCTCGATAAAAAGTTGCGTCTGACGCTCTTGCCGTGAGCGTTCCTCCAGAATCTTGATGCGCTTGGCGCGTGGCGTTGCGTCCTGCGGCAAATAGCCGTTAAAAGCAAACGATTGTCCATTCAGACCGCTCGCCATTACCGACAGCAAAAGCGACGACGGCCCCACCATCGGCCGTACGGCGATATCGTGCTGGTGTGCTAGCCGCACCAGATCGGCACCGGGATCGGCAACCGCAGGCACACCTGCTTCAGATATCAGGCCGGCATGTCGCCCTGCGAGCAGCGGAGCGAGCAATTCAGGCAGGCGATCTGGTGCCGTGTTGGTATTAAGTTCATGCATCAATATGTTTTGAAGCGCAGTAGCGAGCGGATTTTTATGTGCAATGATTTTCAGATAGGCACGTGCGGTTTTCGCATTTTCTGCAATGAAATAGTCAAGGGTCGCAGTCAGTTGCTGTACCTCGGTCGGAATCGACAGCGACAACTGCGCATCACTACTTGCATCGGGCGGGCTAAGCAGCGTTGGTATCAAATACAGAATGCCGGTCATTTGTTGCAATCCGTTAATAGAATGGAAATAAGTGTCATGGGATGGACGTGCCGGCAAAAAATGTGAACCCTGCGTGAGACAACATTTCGCACAGTGCAATCAATGGCAATCCCGTTAGCGCTGTCGGATCATCGCTGCGAATCGACGCAATTAGCGCTATGCCAAGACCTTCATTTTTTGCACTGCCTGCACAGTCGTAGGGTTGTTCAATGCGCAAATACGCATCGAGCTGCTCGTCAGAAAGCGTGCGAAATAATACCGTGGTGTCGATCGTCGCGGTCTGCACTCGCGGGCCAACAGAACAATTGCGGGTATCCAGTACACACAGTGCTGTATGGAAAACGACGCTGCGGCCTTGCATTTTTTTCAGTTGAGCCAGCGCATTGGCATGTGTTCCCGGCTTGCCAATGGGTTCACCGTCCAGATGAGCAACTTGATCGGAACCAATAATGACCGCATCGTTTACGGTACAGGCGATTACCTCTGCCTTCTGACGTGCCAGTCGCAATGCGGTTTGTGGCGGTAACTCACCAACAAGCGCGCTTTCGTCGATGTCTGGTGAGCGCACTGAAAACGCAAACTGGAGGCGCGATAATAATTCCTGTCGATAGCGAGAACTTGACGCAAGGATTAATCGCGGTTGTGAAAGCATTGAGGAAAAATCAGAGATGTATTTGAACGTTGCATTACAAAGCCGCGCTAAGGCTTTGACTATTAACGGAAAGCTCTGGTATTATCGCAGGTTTTCCGGCTTTGGCAGCGACTATGGGCGAGTTGGCAATTGATGCATTCGAATTTTGTCGGTTAGAGGAGCACAGGGACGGCGCGCTGGCAATTTCTTCGCTGGCACGTCTGCATAGCGAGTCGCCGTCCGAGACGCGCACCTTGGCTTGGTCGCTTGTTGGTGGGGTAAATCATGTCGGCTACCCGCAGTTGACACTTGGCGTGGAGGGCGTGATCAGCTTAACGTGCCAAAGGTGCCTGGAGCCCGTTGACTTTGCGCTCGCTTCGCAATCTGTTCTGGTTTTGGCGAAGACCGAAGAAGAGGCAGACGACATGGAAGCGCTGTTGGCTGACGATGCGGTTGATGTCGTGGCAGTGACGAAAAAAATCGACATTGCGGAGTTGATCGAGGACGAGGCATTATTAGCGATTCCGCAATCGATCAGGCATGAATCGTGCCCCGGTGGCACTAATGCGGCATTGGTCTCTGCCGAAAAGCCCTCCGCTTTTGCCGCATTGAAAAATTTGAAGCTGTAAAAAATTATCTGCACGCGCACTGTCTTTTTTGGCGAGTGTATTTGACGGTAATGTTATTCGTAGTGAAGTTGACCGGTTTGCCACTTTTTGGTGAACCGTCTATGTTAAAATTTCGAAAATTCTCGGTTAGGAGTCATCATGGCTGTTCAGCAAAACAAGAAGTCCCCGTCAAAGCGCGGTATGCATCGTTCACACGATTTTCTGGTCGCACCACAACTTGCGGTCGAGCCAACCACCGGTGAAACCCATATGCGTCACCACATCAGCCCAACCGGCTACTATCGTGGTCGCAAAGTACTGAAGACAAAAAACGACGAGTAATTCTGCGGCAGGTAACGAGCAATACGTAACCTCCTGATGTGAAAAATCCTGAAAAGCGGCGCAGCGTTAGTCAACCTGATGCCGCTTTTTTACATGCGCTTCGTTTATCGACCTGCACGATCACGTTAATGATTACGCTTGTTGATTAATATCATTGGCGCGCTTTTATGTATTGACGCGGCAGGCTACGTCAGTTTGAATCACACCGAGCCTAGCCTGCGTAAAGGCAAGAGTCGGATACTGAATCAAATCAATGACAATAAAAATTTCAATAGACTGCATGGGCGGGGACCACGGCCCAGTAGTAACGGTTGCTGCCGCCCTGTCTTTTCTGGCGGCCGAGCCGAATGCCGAGCTTTTTCTGGTCGGTAACGAAGACGCAATCGCCAGCGAGTTAAAAAAACAGCGCGGTGATAGCAGCGATCACACAAGCAAGCGCCTGCGCATCGTTCATGCAACTGAAGTCGTCACTATGGACGACCCGCTCGAGGTCGCCTTGCGCCGTAAAAAAGATTCATCGATGCGCGTGGCGATCCGGCTGGTCAAAGATGGCGAGGCACAAGCCTGCGTTTCTGCCGGTAACACCGGCGCGTTGATGGCGGTTTCGCGCTACCTGCTTAAAACCATTCCTGGCGTACATCGCCCCGCGATATGTGCAATTATTCCCAATCAGCGTGGTTGCCCGACGTACATGCTTGATCTCGGTGCCAACGTCGACTGTGAACCGCAGCACCTGCATCAATTCGCGTTGATGGGTTCGGTACTCGTCAGCGCGATGGAAGGCATTGCGCGACCGACCATCGGACTGCTGAATGTCGGTGAGGAAGACATCAAGGGAAATGATTGTGTCAAGCGCACCGCCTCGCTATTGCGGGCTGATCATGAACGTGGCGTCCTGAATTTCTACGGCAATGTCGAAGGCAACAATATTTTTGAAGGAACCACAGATATCGTCGTTTGTGATGGCTTTGTCGGTAACGTCACGCTAAAGGCCTCAGAGGGGCTAGGGCGCTTCATCAAGACCGTACTGGCGGCCGAGCTCAAAAGCTCCCCTTTGAATATGCTTGGGGCGCTGCTCGCACGAGGTGCTTTGAAAGCAATTTCGCGGCGCATTAACCCATCGCGCTACAACGGTGCCAGTCTGCTCGGATTGCGTGGTCTCGTTTTCAAAAGCCATGGCAGTGCCGACAAATACGGGTACGAATGGGCCATCCGGCGCGCTTATGATGCCGCAAACAACGACGTATTAGCCCGTATTTCGCAAACCATCGCTGCGTTGATGCCCGATGCGGATACGCTGCACGAGCACACCGCTACAACCGCCACAGTCATTGAACAAAAAACCGCATGAGCACTTACAGCAAAATCATTGGCACCGGCAGTTATCTCCCTCGCAACCGCGTCACCAATGCTCAGTTGGTTACCGATCTCGCCAAGCGCGGAGTGGAAACGTCGGATGAATGGATTTTTTCACGTAGCGGCATCGCGGCCCGTTACTATGCTGATGCCGAAACGGTATCGAGCGATCTAGCGGTGCACGCTTCGCAACATGCACTAGAAATGGCAGGATTGCAGGCCAATGATATCGATCTGATCATCGTTGCCACGTCCACCCCGGATCATGTTGGTGGATTCCCGAGCACAGCCTGCGTAGTGCAGCGCAAACTCGGTATTGAGAACGGCGCGGCGGCGCTGGATGTGCAGGCGGTATGCAGCGGCTTTGTGTATGCAGTGACGATTGCTGATAGTTTGATCAAGACCGGGGCACACAAGAAAGCACTGATTATCGGTACCGAAGTTTTTTCCCGCATTCTGAATTTCGATGATCGCGGCACCTGCGTGTTGTTTGGTGATGGGGCCGGAGCGATTGTTTTGGCGGCGTCTGATCAGCCGGGCATCTTGTCGAGCAAGCTGCATGCAGATGGCCGTCATGCCGATATTTTGTGTGTGCCGGGTAGTGTCAACGATGGCGCAGTTGCAGGAAGCGCCTATTTGACTATGGACGGGCCGGCAGTGTTCAAGCTGGCTGTATCCGTACTTGAAAAAGTCGCCCACGAGGCGCTTGACCAGGCCGGAATTGCCGCATCCGGGCTCGACTGGCTCATTCCGCATCAAGCCAACATTCGCATCATGCAAAGTACCGCTAAAAAGCTTGGCTTGCCGCTAGAAAAAATGGTGGTCACGGTGGATCAGCACGGCAACACTTCGGCAGCATCTATCCCGCTCGCGCTTGACACAGCAATGCGAGACGGTCGCATCAAGGCGGGTCAAACCTTGTTGATGGAAGGGGTTGGCGGTGGCTTTACCTGGGGCGCAGTCGTTGCCCGGATGTAGAGCGGCGCCCGCCAAAGACAATATTTAATGCATGAAATTTATCCGATGAAACCATTTGCTTTTGTTTTTCCGGGACAAGGCTCCCAGTCGATCGGTATGCTCGATGGATTTGCAGCCAATCCTACCGTGCAGGAGACACTCACCGAAGCATCCGATGTACTAGGCATTGATATCGGCTTGCTCATGCGTGCAGGTCCGAAAGACCAGCTTGATCTGACAACTAATACCCAGCCAGTCATGTTGACTGCTGCTGTGGCCACGTACCGGGCATGGTGTGCGGCTGGAGGTTCGGTTCCTTCGGTGGTGGCGGGACACAGCCTCGGTGAGTACTCGGCGTTGGTAGCAGCCGGAGTACTTTCATTTCGTGATGCGTTGCCGCTTGTGCGATTTCGTGCCGAGGCGATGCAGCAGGCAGTACCGGTCGGTGAAGGCGGCATGGCAGCAATTTTGGGATTGTCCGATGCGGATGTGATCGCAGCCTGCGCTGAAGCGCAACAAGGTGAAGTGGTGGAGGCGGTTAATTTCAATGCGCCATTGCAGGTTGTGATTGCGGGTACAAAAGCAGCCGTCGAGCGTGCCTGCGAGATTGCCAAAGGCAAAGGTGCCAAGCGCGCGCTACTGCTAGCGGTGTCGGCACCATTTCATTCGTCGCTGCTGCAGCCTGCTTCTGATCGGTTGCGCGGTTATCTTGCTGACGTGTCTTTTGGTGCGGGCACACTCCCAGTGATTAATAACGTCGACGTCACGACCGTAAGCGATCCAGCCGCGTTCCGCGATGCGCTCGTACGCCAGGCTGCCAGCCCAGTGCGGTGGGTTGAAACCATTCAAAAAATCGCCGCCTTGGGTATCACGCAGGTGATTGAGTGCGGGCCTGGCAAAGTGCTCGCGGGGTTGACCAAGCGCATTGATGCGCAGTTGACGCCTGAGGCGATTACTGATGATGCATCAATGCAGCGCGTCATCGCGCTTTTGAACGAAAGTAATTCATGACAGATCTTCAAGGACAAATCGCACTCGTTACCGGTGCTTCGCGCGGGATTGGACAAGCCATTGCTATTGAATTGGCACGCAAAGGCGCGGTAGTGATTGGTACCGCCACCACGCAATACGGTGCCGATGCCATCACCGCATCCCTGACAACGGTCCGACCAGACTGCGGCCGTGGTGCGGTGCTCGATGTGAATAATGCTGCAGCATGTACGGCCCTGATTGATAGCATGCAAAAAGAATTTGGTGGTGTATCGATCCTGGTCAACAACGCTGGCATCACTGCCGACCAACTTGCGATGCGCATGAAAGAAGAAGAGTGGGATGCCGTTATCGCCACCAATTTGACCGCTGTTGGCCGTTTGGCGCGTGCAGTACTACGCGGCATGATGAAAGCCAAGGCGGGTCGCATTATCAATATCACTTCTGTCGTTGGATCTGCAGGTAATGCCGGACAAATGAATTACGCGGCTGCCAAGGCGGGTGTCGCTGGTATGAGCCGCGCGCTGGCCCGCGAGATCGGTAGTCGTAATATCACTGTGAATTGTGTCGCGCCGGGCTTTATTGATACCGACATGACGAAGGCGTTGAGCGAGCAACAAATTACCCAATTGCAGCAGCAGATACCATTGGGCCGGTTGGGCCAGCCGCAGGATATTGCTGAGGCGGTCGCTTTCCTCGCCTCACCGCGCGCCAGCTACATCACGGGAACGACGCTGCATGTCAACGGCGGCATGTACATGAGTTGAACCTAAGTTGAAGACTGGCGCATCAATTTGCATGCATATGTGACGTTCTTCACGTTGAAATACAAAAGTCCTTTTTCATTGCGCAAACCTGATAAAATGCGCGCACTTTCTGCCACCACTCACTGGAGTAATAACATGTCCGACATCGAACAACGCGTTAAGAAAATCGTCGCCGAGCAACTGGGTGTCGCTGAAGCAGATATCAAGATCGAATCCTCTTTTGTTGATGATCTTGGCGCAGATTCCCTCGACACCGTCGAGCTAGTGATGGCACTCGAAGATGAATTCGAAATGGAAATCCCGGACGAGCAAGCAGAAAAAATCACCACGGTGCAGCAAGCAGTTGACTACGCCAAGGCGCACGTCAAAGCGTAATCGGGTTCAATTCAGGAGAAGCGATTGAGTCGATCACGTCAACGTCGTGTCGTTATCACCGGCCTGGGATGCGTTTCCCCAGTCGGGAACACGGTGAACCAGGCCTGGAACGCGGTTCTTGAAGGACAATCGGGAATTGCTACGATTACCCGATTTGATCCTGCAGCATTCAGTACCCGCTTTGCAGGTGAAGTTAAAAACTTCAATGTCGAAGAATACATGCCGGCCAAAGAAGCGCGCCATATGGATACGTTTATCCATTTCGGCATGGCTGGCGGCATTCAGGCCATGCAGGATAGCGGACTGGTTGTCACTGAAGAAAACGCCGACCGCATTGGCGTCATTGTCGGCTCAGGTATTGGCGGCTTGCCGTTGATCGAAGAAACCCATTCCGAACTGATCAGCCGCGGTCCGCGACGCATCAGTCCTTTCTTTGTCCCGGCGTCGATCATCAACATGATTTCGGGACACCTTTCCATTAAATACGGT
>JAYTZV010000118.1:0-1727 GCA_043741695.1 Burkholderiales bacterium | reverse complement strand
GCTGGTTTTTTAGCAGCCGGCAGCTTAGCGGCTGCCGACACCGCCTTCAGTGAACTCACCCGCTTCGCCGGTGCAAGCGCCACCTGATAACGCGCGCTGTCGATGGTGAAGGTTTCCACCAGCTTGACCAATTGTCGCGCCTGCTCTTCCATGCTGGTCGCTGCTGCCGATGCCTGCTCGACCAAGGCCGCATTTTGCTGCGTCATGCCATCGATTTGTATCACCGCCTGGTTGACATGCATGATGCCGGTACTTTGCTCGCTGCTGGCAGCGGTAATCTCGGCCATGATGTCAGTGACTTGCTGAACTGATGCGACGATTTCGGTCATGTTCGATCCGGCCTGATCCACCAGTTTGCTACCGGCGTCGACCTTCTCGACTGAATCGGTGATCAGCGATTTGATTTCTTTTGCGGCGCTGGCGGAACGTTGCGCCAGGCTGCGCACCTCGGCGGCCACTACGGCAAAGCCGCGACCTTGCTCACCGGCGCGCGCTGCCTCAACGGCGGCATTCAACGCCAGAATATTGGTCTGGAATGCAATACCGTCGATCACGCTGATGATGTCGACAATCTTGCTGGAACTGGCCTTGATCGAGCCCATAGTTGCCACCACGCTCGCCACTGTCTGACCACCTTTAGTCGCCACCACGGACGCAGATTGCACCAGTTGATTCGCCTGACGCGCATTGTCTGCATTTTGCTTGACTGTGGACGACAGCTGTTCCATCGCGCTGGAGGTTTCTTCGAGCGAGCTGGCTTGTGATTCTGTGCGCGCCGACAAATCCGCATTACCCAGCGCGATTTCGCTCGACGATACCGTGATCTGTCCGGTCGCTTCACGCACCCGGGCGATCACATCGCTCAAGCCATTGCTGATACCGTTCATCGCATTGAGTAGCACACCGATTTCATCTTTGCGATCGGTCGACATCACCACGGTCAGATCGCCCGTCGCCAGGCGTGTCGCCGCATCGGTTGCTTGCACCAGCGGCTTGATTACGGCAGTGCGAACCAATTGATACAGCAGTGCCACCAGCAGCAACACGGCCAGAACTCCGAACAGCGCATAGCGATTGCGCAGATCCGAAATGTCGCGGGTAATTTCATCGCTGTAGACATTGCCTGCCACCAGCCAGTTCCAGCGCGGGTAGACATCAAATACGGCCAGCCGATCGGCCGCTTTCGGGCTGCCGGCATCGGTATCCGACCACGGATAATGCATCTCGCCGGTTTTCTTTTCGAGCATGGTTTTAACGAACGGTTGGCCCGCACCGTCGGTGGCATCCAGAATATTTTTACCTTGCTGCGTTGGATGGACGACCAGCTTGCCCAGATCGGCACCGGGCTTGGTATTGACCACGTAAAAGAAACCGGTGACCCCTAATTTCAGCGCTTTGATTTTTTCTTTCAGAACGTTCATCGGCACGCCAATATCGACACCGACGAACAGAATGCCGATGATATTACCGGCGTCGTCGCGGATCGGATCGTAGTTGGTGATGTAGTCCTTGCCGAACAAATTGGCAATGCCCGAATAGGATTTCCCGGCTTTGATCAAGCCGTAAGCGGGGCTTGCACGATCCAGCAAAGTGCCGATCGCACGTTCGCCATTCTCTTTTTTCAGTGACCCTCCATGTCAGGATAGATGTCGCCTCAACAAATTTTGTTCAACAAGTTGGAGGGCGGAGAGGCAATGAAGTATGAAGACGCTAAAAGTTCAGGCTGG
>JAYTZV010000117.1:0-1729 GCA_043741695.1 Burkholderiales bacterium | reverse complement strand
CGGCAGCGTTCCATCCTTCCACCGTCGTTGGTGCATCAACCCACGCAGTAAACGGTATGCCGTGCAACTTGCCCTGCGGTGCGGTGGGTTGCGCAATGATGTCGGCGCAGTTGTCGGCGTCATCATTGATTTCTGGCGGAACATAGGTTGCGACTTGTCCTTCTTCAAAAAACTTTTCGGGTCCAGTCGCCGTTGACGCATTGCGTACAACCGGTCGCAGCAAGGCCTCGATGACGCGCGTGTGCATCAGCATATCGACGCGTCCGAGCAAATCGTCGTAAACCCTTTTTTGTACGTCGGTCGCACATTGAAACATTGCAGATATCAACGTCGAACCTTTCGCGCGGCGGTACCGCGACGTGGCGACGATGGCCAGCGCGGCTGCGCGAGCAAGTGGTGCCGGTGCTCTTTGCAACGCACCGGCTGCTCCGGACGGCTCCATCACAATCAGGTTTGAAGAAAAGACGATCGACGGCAACTTCAAATCTTCAGCGGTCTTTAATGCATCGATGTAATTCTTATAGCGATCCAGTGGCTTGAACCATCCGCGTTGCGACCGCGCGCCCCATTGCAGCCAAGCGGCTGATAATTGTTGCCTGTTGCCGAGTGCAGATTGCGAATCAACAGGTTGCACCATGGGCGCAACGCGCGAGGAAGGTATTTGCTCGCTGCGATCCGCTTTCACAACGAGTGCTCGATCGGGCAGATCTGACATTGTGGCGGTTGACGTTGTCAGTATTAGTGGCTGTGCAGGAGTCGCAGGGTTCGGTGGTGATGGATCAAGATTGTCGGTTGTTTGGTTCTGTACTACCGTATCTTCATGCGTTTGCGAAGACCGTTGCACAGATTGTCGCGCTACGGACGATGGCGAAACTTGCGAATCGGGATGGACGCTAGATTGCTGCTCGGCTCGTGGATCGGATCGAACATCAGAACTTTGTTCCGATTGCGATGCGATGTGCGATTCGGACGGAAGGTTAGTGCGCTGCTCTGGATGTGCATTCGGTTGAGGATGCGCATGCGGCGACAGCTCACTGATTACGGCATTCGCCGTTGCCGATGCCACTGCCTGCGCAGTGCGGGTGCCATGCGCAGAGGCAGCATCAGGCCAAGCAACATGTTGCCGCCCACGTTTCCCCGCATTGGGAAAGTGACTTGTACGCGGCATAGTTGCAAACCGTGTCAGCAACGCTTCACGCAGCGCAGCGACTTGATCCTTCGAATGCAAAAATTTCGGCCCGCGCGCGTCGATTCCCTTCTTGATCGCCTCTGCCAGTTTTTCATCGAGATTTTGCTGATTGAATTCGATCAACGGGCATTTGGAAAGATCCTGATACACCGCCAGTACCGCGCTGCGCCCGATGCCGGCGGCGCTGCAAATCAATGGGCCGGTTTGAGACCGCGCATCGGTCCCAAGAGATTCCTGCGACGCATTGATATGTGTTTCGAGCAGCTCAGCCGCACGGAGTATTTTGTCCGACCGCAGCAGCTTGTTGACAAATGGCAGTCGCGCTTCGGTGATGAATACGGTGCGTGTTCCACCGAGCTTACGGTCATGCGCTACCAAACGGTATCGGGCGACGTCGGATCGGGGAGGATCGTTGGGCACTTCACAGAAATTTTCGACCTCGTAGCGCGTTCCGAGTCGCATGCCGGCGCCCGTGGTTTTCCATTGCGCTGCCAGCATTTGCGCGACCGTTGGCATCGCGCTTTCGTGACGGCTGCCGGT
>JAYTZV010000116.1:0-14120 GCA_043741695.1 Burkholderiales bacterium | reverse complement strand
AGCACGGCTATGCCCACTGCTTCAATATTCTGGAGGGTTTCGAGGGCGATCGCGATGCGGCCGGACATCGCAAAACTATCGGCGGATGGTGTCATGCTGGCCTGCCGTGGATTGGCGCCTGACTCGGCAAAGCCCCGGGCAGACTGCCAACCTGCAAATCCACGATCCGGTTCCGCACAAAATTGATGTGACTGCGCAAGCCATATAGCTCTTCGGCGAATGACAGCGGGATCGAAATCTGATTGACCTTTTCTTCGATCTCGCCCAACCGTGCCAACTGCCGTTGGTAGACCTCGGTCCGTCGATTTTCCGGCACGTCTTCAATTGCCTGTTCCACTGCGCGCAATTGCCCATACCAGCGATACACCCGCGACCTGACTTTCCAGATATACAGCGGTGGTACCACCCGTGATAACGGGATCAGCAGCGCGCCCAGCGCGACTACAATCACCCACATCCGCTCCATCAAATTCGACAGCCAGAACGGCAGGTAATGCTGCAAAAACGAGGGGCCATTCCGATAGTATTTCACCGCAGCAGACGTCACCGGAATTTCAGTGTAGCCAGCATTGGGAAACTCTCCCTGCCGATGAAACCAGCCCGCACCGCCATGAATCTCGGTTGCCGCCTGTACCAGCAGATCTACCAGGGCTGGATGAATCGATTTTCGCGCCACCAGCGTTGCCGTCGGTGCAATCAACTGGTAATCGTGTGAAGGTATATCGCGACCGAGATCGACAATACCGCGCGGCAGAATGACATGCGTCAGAAACGGAAAGCGACGCGTATAGGCTTCGGCCTGAGAAAAATCAAAGAGTTTGATACCCGGTGTCTGCAATAACATCTGGATTAGCAATTCGTCGGGGGCCGAGCTAAACACCATGCCATCGATTGCACCGCTCAACAGGGCAACAGTCGCTGGTGTATTTTCAAGCGAACCAAATTGAACGTCACTGCCTTCGATACCATTTACCGATAAAAGCTTTTTAAACAATTGCGGCACGCCAGTGCCATCGGGCCCGACATTAATTTTCAGACCGCGCAACTGCGTCAGTTGGGTGATATTTCTTGGCTCGCGGTAAAACAGCCAGATCGGCTCGGTAAACAAACTACCCAGTGATGTCAGACCACGGCGCTCAGCCTCGTTCTGCTCGGTCGAACCGCTCTGTACGAAACCGATATCGATGTTCGAAGCAGGATCGGTCAATCGCTGCAAATTCTCTTGCGATCCGAGCGACGGAACGAGTTCAGCGTCGATATGATGGTGCGCCAACGCCGCCGCATATTTTTTCCCGAAGAATTCATACGCCCCATTCGACTGTCCAGTCGAAATTCGACTATGCGACGGTGGCGAGGGATCGGCCACCAGATAAATCACGCCGCACAAGATCACGATGAAAAGCAGGGCAGGCACTGCAGTCGCCAGCAGATCACGCAGGGAAAACCGGGTGAAATTAAAAATTTTTGGCATCAAAAAAACCAGTCATCGATCAACTTACCTTGCCGAACATTACGTCGGAAAGCAAGTCGATTCGCCGTGATTTTATTCCAGCTTGACCGCATGTTCCCTTGTTGCATGGAACGTCAGCTGCGGCCAACGTTCTTGTGTATGCCGCAAATTGACACCCGAGGTAGCGAGATAGGCCATGTTGCCAGCAGCGTCGTAGGCGACATTATGTCCGGCCGCAGATTTTTCGAAATCGGCGATTACGCGTTTGTCTTCGCCGGTAATCCAGCGTGCGCTACTGATGCTGGTGCCTTCGAAAACCGCGTCGACACCGTATTCGTTGAGCAAGCGGCTAGCCACAACTTCGAACTGCAACACGCCGACCGCGCCCAGAATAAGGTCGCCACTATGCACCGGCTTAAAGACCTGCACCGCACCCTCTTCGCCAAGCTGTTGCAAGCCCTTGTGCAGCTGTTTGATCTTCAGTGGATTACGGATGCGCACGGCACGAAAAAAATCCGGCGCAAAGTACGGAATTCCGGTGAACTGCAACAACTCGCCTTCGGAAAAACTGTCGCCAATCTGCATATTGCCGTGGTTCGGCAAACCGATGATGTCACCGGCATAAGCCTCTTCAACCTGCTCACGACTGGCCGCCATGAAGGTCACCACATTCGATACTTTGATCTCGCGATTCAGGCGCAAATGCTTGATTTTCATGCCGCGCTCGAAGCGCCCGGAACACACCCGCAAAAACGCGATGCGGTCACGATGCGCCGGATCCATATTGGCTTGAATCTTGAAAACGAAACCGGAAAATGGTGCCTCTTCCGACGAGACCGATCGCACGGTTGCGTCACGTGGACGCGGTGCAGGTGCCCAATCAAGCAGCGCATTCAAAATTTCACGCACGCCAAAATTGTTGATAGCTGAACCAAAAAATACGGGCGTTTGTGTGCCCGCCAAAAATGCATCGAGCTCGAACGGATGCGATGCGCCATGCACCAGTTCTACTTCCATTTTGAGCTGCTCGATTTCGCGCGGGAACATCTCGGCAAGACGCGGATTATCGATACCCTTGATGACTTCGAAATCTTGATCGGCGCGCGCATCGCCAGCAGCAAACAATAAAATTTCGTCACGCAGCAAGTGGTACACACCACGGAAGGATTTACCCATACCGATCGGCCAGGTCACCGGCGCGCATTGAATATCGAGCACCGATTCGAGCTCATCCAACAGCTCGAGCGGATCACGGGTTTCGCGGTCCATCTTGTTCATGAACGTGATGATTGGTGTGCTGCGCATGCGGCAAACGTTGAGCAGCTTGATGGTTTGCGCTTCGACGCCTTTGGCGGCATCGATCACCATCAATGCGGAATCCACCGCAGTTAACACGCGATAGGTATCTTCCGAAAAATCCTGGTGCCCCGGTGTATCGAGCAAATTGACCACGTGATCGCGGTATTCAAACTGCATTACTGAACTCGCCACCGAAATGCCGCGCTGTTTTTCGATTTCCATCCAGTCCGAAGTCGCATGCCGCCCGCTCTTGCGCGCCTTGACCGTACCTGCCAGCTGGATCGCACCCGAGAACAGCAGGAGCTTTTCAGTCAGGGTGGTTTTACCCGCGTCGGGATGAGAGATGATGCCGAAAGTGCGACGCCGCTGTGCTTCGCGACGGATCAATTCAGCCGGAACATTACGCGGCGCGACGACAGCAGTCGACGCATCGTCGCAGAGTTCGGAACCGGATTCGGAATTGGCAGAAAGATCGGAAATGCTGGCCATAAGGCGCCCTTGCGAAAAGGCACCAAGTCTACCGACTATGGCTGGCGAAGTCTAATTGATGATGAACAGAGGCTCAGCAACAGCGGCGTCGCAAATTTAATGCGCTGCGCCGCTACCCAAAACACATTTTGCTGATTAGTTTTGCGGCGTCAGCGACACCCGCAAACGCAACCGTTGGCCCGGATCGTACGGCAAGACACTTGTATAAGTGCGGCCGTTGTATTCATAGGTAACGGCGTAGCCGTTATTGCGCGTCTGCCAATTATCGACCGTGTGGCATTGCCGTACTTCCTGCTGGCCGGCCTGTTGATTATTGTTTTCAACGCGATCACCGGCAATTGCGCCGGCAATCGCACCGACTGCAGTCGCTGCAGTTCGACCACTGCCACCACCAACCTGATTGCCCAAAATGCCGCCCGCCAAACCGCCGAGTATCGAACCACCAACGCCGCGACTTGGCGGCGGTGCTTGCACATACTCGGTATGGCACTCCTGCCGTGGCTGATTGATTTGCTCGGTCTGCGGAGAGACCCGAACGACGCGTGCCGTATCATCGAAATCGGCAGCAACGGCCACCTGCACCGCAGCACTCAACATTAGCAAAGCGCCAATCAAGGAATGTCGTTTCAACGTGTTTTTCATGGCTTTCCCAAAATTGTTATATTTCCGTGGCGAACCACAATATCAAACCGGCCGGAATACAAATGTGCTGTCGCACACTTCTAAAACTCTCTCATCATCGGGGCCGCGAGATCTACGCTGCGAAATCATCCTTGTCGTGGGCACCAGACTCAGGCTTTCGTACCCTTCATTTCATGCTCGACACTGCACGAGCTATCACCTAATTTACTGCTCCATGCTTTGTCGAAGTACGCCTTTTCTTCCACAGTCGGTGCCGTTAGCCAAATCACCATGAGCGTGCCTTTATGGTCATGAATTTGCCACAGCTTGGTAATGAAATCGGTATCGCCAGCACGGTCAGCGAGCCCGACCACATATCCGTAAATACGATTAAGACGTTCGAGCCGGTCGGGCTCGGTAACAGCGCTAGTCGCCGTGATGGTTGGATGATCTAAAAACATGCGAGCGCTCCTGATGGCAGTTCGAATTTTTTCGCTACGAATTGTCGCGTAGCAGAAAGTATATGCCGATCAATGCTTGCCGAGTCTCAACGAGTGGATAATTTTCTTCCTGCACATCACCACGCTCGACCAGAGTGCCATTCCAACCCGAACATGATCAATCACGATCCCAGCCGCGGTGGCGGCCACGATCATGTTCCCATTCATGGCGCTCATGATGATGTTCGCGCCAACGATAGTCCGGCGCCACGTAGATCACTTCTGGCCTGCGGTGGTACCGTGCTGGGCCGTAGTACACCGGTGCAGGTTGATAATAAATTGGGGCAGACTCGTAATAGACCGGTGCTGGACGGTAATACGTCGGCGCGGGCTGATAATAGGTCGGTGCGGGCTGATAATACGTCGGTGCGGTCTGATAATAGCCGCTAGGCTGATCGTAATAGGTCACGCGCTCGCCGTAGCCGCGGCTGCTTTCAGAACCGATTGCCGCACCTAAAACACCACCGACCACGGCACCATTGCGACCGCCGACCCCGTTTCCAATTGCAGCCCCCAAAGTGGCACCAATTAAGGTGTCAACACCACGGTCGCTTGCCTGCGCTGCGGTGGCGATCGACAAACCGGCAGAAATTAACAGTGGCAACATATTTTTGGTGAACATATCATTTCCTTTCGCGAAAAACTCTGTCTGCCAACACCCTTTTTTACCGCCTAAAAATACAGCAGTTCCGATGGCGACCAGCGCTTGACGAAACAGACTTTTACACCTGGCGCGGCAGCGGAAATACTGCGCTACCCCATCGATCAACGACCGTCACACACCTCGCAGGGTAACCACGGAAGGCAATCATGCGCGCGCTCCACATACTGCGCTCCGGTAATCGTCAAACCGACTTCTTCCATGGATGGCGTCTTTGATGCAGTGTTGCTTACTGCGGTATCGCCACTCGTCCATTTTTTAAAAGGAGTGAGGTCGGCTCCCACAGGCACGTACCATTTTTTCCTCTCGGCATTCCAGCGTGCGCCGAGACTTTTTGCCTGATCTTTTTCAGCGAAAGGTACGGTCAAAAAAGTCG
Organism: Burkholderiales bacterium; assembly: GCA_043741695.1. Classification (GTDB taxonomy): domain Bacteria; phylum Pseudomonadota; class Gammaproteobacteria; order Burkholderiales; family Burkholderiaceae_D; genus Actimicrobium. The sequence continues at coordinate 8,724 of JAYTZV010000116.1, read as the reverse complement.
TCATCATGTTTCTTAGAAGTTTCTGCTATTGAGATTGCTTTATCTAATTATCTAATATTACTGCTGTTGAACTTCCCGGCATTGACGCCTGTGGGTCGGTACCGCTTTATTTTTTCTTGCTGCCAAATAGCAGCAACAGCCCACCTGCCACAATCGCTGCAACTCCGGACCAGATCGGAATATTCACGGTTTGCTTTTCCTTGACCGACAATTCAATCGGGCCGAGCTTGATTGCTTCGGTGTCCTTCGTGTAGCTAAAACTACCGACGCCGAGGGCGACAATTCCAGCGATGATCAAAGCAATAGCGACAAATTTAATGGCGTTCATGAGCGACTTTCAGTGGAAATAGAATGCACGAAAGGTATCACGAGAAGCCTTGCAGCTCGCTGCGCACAGCGTCTTCTGTTCTCGCCTTAGCCTGCCAGCGATGCCGCTTTCTTCGCGCCAGCGACGCTTACCGACGGATCGAGTGCGATACCATTTTTCACCGCAGTCACCTCCGCCAAAATCGAAATCGCAATTTCCGCCGGCGTTTTGCTGCCGATATACAGACCAATCGGCCCATGCAATTTCGCCAGTTGCACATCGCTGACATCGAACATTTTCAAGCGCTCGCGCCGCTTCGCATTGTTCACGCGCGAGCCAATTGCGCCGACATAAAACGCATCCGATTTCAACGCCTCCATCAACGCCAGATCATCGAGCTTTGGATCATGCGTCAGCGCTACCACCGCACTACGGCTGTCGAGGTGCATCGCCACCACCAGATCATCCGGCATCGCGTGCAGTACTTGCACACCAGCTACCTGCCAGCCATCCCGATACTCTTCGCGCGGATCACAGACTGTGACGTGGTAATCCATACCCAGCGCAATCTGCGCCAGAAAGCGCGACAACTGGCCCGCACCAATAATCAACAAACGCCAACGCGGACCATGAATCGTCGTCAATGCAGTCGCTGAAATATCCAGCGCCATGCCAGCGCCCGCGGTAGACAATTGCACTTCTCCGCTGGAAAAATCGAGTCGCCGCGCCACCAGCTCATGCTGTTCAAGTCGCTGCAATAATTCGCTAATGCGGCTGTGCGCCGACAATGGCTCCAACGCCAGCTCGATAGTACCGCCGCATGGCAATCCAAAGCGATACGCCTCGTCCGCAGTGATGCCATAGGTGACGATCTCCGGTTTGCTGCGCGTAATACCGTGGCTGCGCACGTGCGCGATTAAATCGTCTTCGATGCAGCCGCCCGAGACCGATCCGACCACGCGACCATCGTCACAAATGGCCAGCGTCGCGCCCTCCGGTCGCGGACTCGATCCCCACGTGCGAATTACAGTAACCAGCTCGCAGCGCTTGCCTTCACGCAGCCAAGCATCGCAGCTTTTGAGGACTTCCAGATCAATGCTGTCCATGTCGTACCGATCCAAGAACAAGAATAAAAAAATGGCACCGACCGCAAGGGCGAGCGCCATTTGTTGCCGCAGCTTGGCTCACACCAACGCGCTTACGCCGTCTTGATATTCTCCGGCGACAACGGCATCTTTCGCACCCGTTTCCCGGTCGCTGCAAAAAGAGCGTTTGCCACTGCAGGTCCGATCAACGCAGTCGCAGGCTCACCTACACCACCAGGCTTTTCAGTACTCTGCACCAGGATCACATCGATCTTCGGCATTTCCGACATCCGCACTACCTGGTAGTTATGAAAGTTCGATTGCTGAACGCGCCCCTTGTCGAGCGTAATCTGCCCACCAAGTGCCGCCGACAAACCGAATGCCACGCTCGACTGCAATTGCGCCTCGACCGTATCCGGATTGACCATGTGACCCGGGTCCGCAACGACCACCACGCGATGTACCTTGATCTGGTTGTCCACAGTCGAAATCTCGGCCACTTGCGCCATGTAGGTGTCGTACCCTTCCATCAACGCGATCCCGCGGAAATGACCTGCTGGTAGCGGTGTGCCCCAGCCTGCTTTTTCGGCAGCTTGTTTCAGCACATTCGCAAAACGCGGCTGGTTTTCCAGCATGGCCATGCGGAATGCATACGGGTCTTTGCCAGCAGCCGCAGCCATCTCGTCGATGAAGCTCTCGTTGGCGAACGCGTTCAGCGCATGACTTACCGAGCGCCAGTAACCGACGCGCAAACCGCTGTCGTGAATGACCAGGTCCTGCTTCATGTTCGGGATGTCATAAGCAACGACTGCCGCCTCGGCCATGAACGGGTCGAGTGTATCTTTTGGCAAACCGAATGCCCGCTGTGTTACCGACTGTGAGGTCAACTGGAAATCAAGTGCGACCGGTTTACCGTTGGCGTCCAGCCCGCCTTCCATCCGATGCAATGCCATCGGCCGATAGAAGTCGTGCGTGGTGTCGTCTTCGCGACTCCACAACAACTTGACCGGCTTGCCGACTGCCTTGGAAATCTGCGCCGCCTGCACAATAAAATCGACATCCAGTCGACGCCCGAATCCACCGCCGATGAACGTCGTCTGCACCGTGATGTCTTCCGGCTTCAGGCCGAGGGCTTTGGCAACCTCACCCTGCGCGCCTTGCTGAAATTGCGTTGGACCGATCACCAAGCACTTACCGTCTTTGTAATCAGCTGTGAAGTTTTGCGGCTCAAGGGTCGCATGTGCCAGCAACTGCGACTGGTATTCGGCCTTGATTGTTTTGGCAGCCGTCTTCATCGCCGCTGCACAATCGCCAGTTTGTTTGATCGGGATGACCTTTGACGTTTTTTCAGCCTCGCGAATACCGGCCATCATCACCGCGTTGTTCAGCTTGGCACCGGCACCTTCGTCCCATTTCACGCTCAGTACATCACGCGCTTTTTTCGCACGCCAGTAGCTGTCGGCCACTACCGCCACACCATCATCGATTTGCACCACGTCGATTACGCCGGGCATTGCCTTGGCCTTGCTCGCATCAAAGCTCACCACTTTGCCACCGATGACGGGGCATTGTTCAAGTGAGGCATACACCATGCCGGGCAGCTTGACGTCGATACCGTAGACAGCAGTGCCGTTGACTTTCAGCGGCGTATCGAGCCGCTTGGTGGCCTTGCCGACAATCTTGAAATCCTTCGGATCTTTTAGTGCAACATCTTTCGGCACCGGCAGTTTTGACGCGGCTTCAGCTAGCGAACCGAAGCTCGCTTTTTTTCCGTTGGCACCGATAACCATACCATTGTCAACGTGCAGTGTCGCAGCGTCGACATTCCATTTACTCGCCGCCGCGCTGACCAGCATCGTGCGCACCTGCGCACCGGCAACGCGCAATTTTTCCCAGCCTTCGCGCACCGAGGTCGAGCCGCCGGTAATTTGTGCGCCGAGCAGCGTGTTGGTGTAGACCGCATTCGGCGGCGCAATCGCCACCTTGATTTTTTTGATGTCGACACCGAGTTCTTCGGCGATCAACATTGGCAGTGACGTGTAGACGCCTTGGCCCATTTCCGAACGCGCGGAAATCAGCGTGATGGTGTTGTCATCGGCAATATGTACCCACGCATTGGGTGTGTACATCGTACCGGCTGCATCGGCCTGCGAAAGGGCGCCGGGCAGTGCAATGCCGAGTGTGAGACCGCCGCTGACTGCAGCAGATGTTTTTAAAAAGTCGCGTCGTGTGATTGTCATGGCGCTCTCCTCAAGCCTTGTTGCGCATTTCTGCGGCAGCGGATTTGATGGCGGCACGGATGCGGTTATACGTACCACAGCGGCAGATATTTCCACTCATCGCGCTGTCGATATCGGCGTCGGACGGATTTTTATTCGTGGCCAGCAGTGCAGAGGCGCTCATCAACTGACCCGACTGGCAGTAACCGCATTGCGGCACATCGTGTGCGATCCAGGCTTTTTGCAGCGGGTGAGAATTATCGGCAGAGAGCGATTCGATGGTGGCGATTTTTTTGCCAGCGACTACCGAGACCGGGGTCTGGCAGGAACGTACGGGCTGTCCATCGAGATGCACCGTGCAAGCACCGCAGAGCGCAGCGCCACAACCGAATTTGGTACCGGTTAAACCGATCTCATCACGGATAACCCATAACAACGGGGTATCGGCTTCGGCAGTCACCGATACCGGCTTGCCGTTCAGATTGAAACTAATTGCCATTTTTTGTCTCCTGTTTATTTTTGCGCTCGTATTGCAGAGCCTGATAATAAGCCCTCCACACCAAGACATCTGTGCGACTCACCCGACCTATGTCAGGGCATCATGGTCGTTATTAAAGCTAAACTTAGTGTAGCGGTTTTTTAAAAATCTGGTGCTGTGCACGCGTGTTGCGCAGGATTGTTAACGCTGCATCGATTCCCACATTTTTTGCAGGCGCTTCACCGATACCGGCATCGGCGTTTTAAGTTCCTGCGCAAAGAGCGACACGCGCAATTCTTCCAGCATCCAGCGAAATTCGGCCATCTTTGGATCAGCTAAACGACCACCCTGCTTTTCTTTCAAGGCTCGCTGCCAAGGCGATGCAGCGACTTGCCATTCACTCGTCCAGCGCGCGTCGCGAGATGGATCGAGGCGCAATTTATCGAGCCGCACACCGATCGCTTTCAAATAGCGTGGTAAGTGCGTCAACTGCGCGTACTCGATTTCGGTGACAAAACGTTTTCCAATCAAGCCGTGCAACTGCGCCTGGATATCAGCCACTGCATGCGCGTGCGCCTTCGCACCCTGCAGCTTTTTTGGCAGGCCGTGAAATTCAACCAGTATCTGCGCGGCCAGCCGCGCAATTTCATTGACCAGCAGTCCGAGTCGCGATTTGCCGGCGTCCTTGCGTGCTGCAAATTCAATCGCATTACGCGGCAGCGGGTCCTGTAAACATGCTCGCTCCAGCCCGGCCTCAATCAGCTGATCTCGCAACTCTTCCTGCGAGCCTAGCGGCATGAATTGCATACCCATTTGCTGCAAACCCGGGATATTTTTTTCCAAAAATTTTAGTTGCTCTTTCAGCTGCAGCGCGAGCAAACGGCGTAGACCGCGACGATGAATTTGTAGGGCTTCAGTCGGGTCATCAAACACTTCGAGATCGCAGTGCGCGCCTTTGTCCACCAGCGCTGGAAAGCCGATCAGCTTCTGCTTACCCTGTTGAATTTCGAGTAATTCGGGAAGCTCGCCGAAAGTCCACGCCACTAGATTCTGATGGGCCGATGCTGTTCCAGCCGCTGACTTATCCAACAATTTTCTGGATGGTGGGGCAACAACAGTGCCGCTATTTTTTACCGATGGCGAAACAGACATTGGCGCTTGCGTGATCACCGTTGACTCTGCCAATTTTTGAAACTGCTCGCGCGCCTGACCACCAAATTCTGCCTGCAGCGCACCGAGGTTGCGGCCCATCTCCAGTTGCCGCCCATGCTCGTCGATCACTTTGAAATTCATGAAGTGATGCGCTGGCAGCGTTTCGCTTTTGAAGTCGGAAGTCAGCGGCGTGATGTCGGCATGAGCACGTACGTCGGCGATGATCGCATCGATCAGATTGCCAAGCCCGAAGGTATTCGCCTTCGTTACGCGCTCCATGAAATCGGCGGCGTATTGCGGCAACGGCACGCAATGGCGCCGCAGCTTCTGGGGCAAGGATTTAATTAGCAAATGTACTTTTTCTTTCAGCATGCCTGGCACCAGCCAATCGCAGCGCGCGGCCGACAACTGGTTCAGCGCAAACAGCGGCACCGTCAGCGTTACGCCATCGCGCGGCGTACCGGGTTCGAAGTGATACGACAGCGTCATCTCGATGCCCACCCCAGGCAGCAGTTTCGGAAACAGATCGGTAGTGATGCCGGCCGCTTCATGCCGCATCAGGTCATCACGGTTCAGGTACAGCAGCGTCGGCTTTTCACGCGTGACCTCTTTGTGCCACTTCTCAAATGTAATGCCGTTGCAAATATCAGCGGGCAGCACCTTGTCGTAGAACGCAGCGATCAATTCATCGTCGACCAGCACATCCAGACGACGCGATTTATGCTCCAGATTTTCGATCTCGCGAATTAGCTTTTGATTGTGGGCGAGGAAGGGTGCGCGGGTGTCAAACTCACCGCCGACTAACGCATCGCGAATAAAAATTTCACGCGCTTCGGTCGGATTGATCAAGCCAAAATTGATGCGCCGCTGGCTGTACACCACCAGGCCATATAGCGTTGCGCGCTCGGATGCGCTGACTTGCGCGGTGCGCTTTTCCCAGCGCGGCTCACCGTACGATTTTTTCAGCAAATGCGGTGCGACACGCTCCAACCACTCCGGCTGAATTTGCGCGACGCTGCGCGCATACAGCCGCGTAGTATCGACCAGCTCGGCTGCCATGATCCACTTGCCGGCTTTTTTCAGTAGCGTCGAGCCCGGCCAGATATAAAACTTGATGCCGCGCGCACCGAGATACTGCGGATCATCGTCGGCTTTGAAACCAACATTGCCGAGCAATCCCGTCAACAACGCGGTATGCAAATTTTCATACGTGGCAGGTGCTTCATTGATACGCCAGCCCTGTTCTTTAACGATGGTCAGCAATTGCGAATGAACGTCGCGCCATTCACGCAAACGCAGCTGCGACAGAAAATTGGCGCGGCAATTATCTTGAAGCTGCCGATTGGTTTTTTTATGTTCGATCGCGTCTTCGAACCACGTCCAGATTTTTAAGAAACTCAAAAATTCTGATTTCTCATCGGCGAATTTTTTGTGCGCAGCATCTGCCGCGGCTTGCGCTTCCAGCGGACGATCGCGCGGGTCTTGCACCGACAGCGCCGCCGCAATAATCAATACTTCTTTCAAACACACGTTATCGAGCGCGGCCAGAATCATTCGACCAACACGCGGATCGAGCGGCAGCTTGGCAAGCTGACGACCGGTCTTGGTCAGCTGATTATTGTCGTCTACCGCACCGAGTTCTTGCAGCAGTTGGTAGCCATCGGCAATCGCGCGCCCGGGTGGTGGCTCGATAAACGGAAAGGTCTCCACATCGGTCAGATGCAGCGACTTCATCCGCAAAATCACCGACGCCAGCGACGAGCGCAAAATTTCTGGCTCGGTAAACGCAGGCCGCTGCAGGTAATCTTTTTCTTCGTATAGGCGGATGCACACACCGGCAGCTACTCGGCCGCAACGACCGGCGCGCTGATTGGCTGCCGACTGCGCGATCGACTCGATCTGCAACTGCTCGACCTTGTTGCGATAGCTGTAGCGCTTGACCCGCGCCAGACCTGCATCGACCACGTAGCGAATGCCAGGTACCGTCAGCGAGGTTTCGGCAACGTTGGTGGCCAGCACAATGCGGCGCGCGCCGGAGGTTTTGAACACACGCTCCTGCTCTTGCGCAGACAGCCGCGCGAACAACGGCAAAATTTCGACATGCGGTGGATGATGCTTGCGCAGCGCCTCAGCGGCATCGCGAATCTCGCGCTCGCCAGGCAAAAACACCAGCACATCGCCGGAACCGATACGGCACAGCTCATCAACTGCGTCGGCCACCGCATCCATCAAGTCGCGCTGGCCGCGCTCTTTTTGCGCCATGCTCGGGTTGGGACGAACGGCAGCACCGGGCTTGACTTCACTGCGATCGCTGGAATCGATCGGGCGATAACGCACCTCGACCGGATACAGGCGACCGGAGACTTCAATCACCGGAGCCGGTTTATCAACACTCCCGAAATGTCGCGCAAAACGATCAGCATCGATGGTGGCCGACGTGATGATGATTTTCAGATCAGGCCGTTTTGGCAATAACTGCTTCAGATAACCCAGCAAAAAATCAATATTCAAACTGCGCTCATGCGCCTCGTCGATGATGATCGTGTCGTACTGCCGCAGCAGTGGATCGGTCTGCGTCTCCGCCAGCAGAATGCCGTCGGTCATCAGCTTGACCCACGCACCCGCAGTCAGCGTATCGGTGAAGCGCACCTTAAAGCCGACATGCTGACCGAGTGGTGAATTCAATTCCTGCGCAATACGTTTCGCTGTAGACGACGCTGCGATGCGGCGCGGCTGGGTGTGGCCGATCAGGCCAGTGACGCCGCGCCCGAGCTCCAGACAAATTTTCGGCAGCTGCGTGGTCTTGCCGGAACCGGTCTCGCCGCAGACGATGATGACCTGATTGTTTTGTATCGCAGCAGCGATATCGTCACGTCGGCCACTGACTGGTAACTCTTCCGGATACACGATCGCTGGCAGCGGATTGCGCACTGGAGCAACAGCAGCTTTGCGGGGTGGACTTTTTTGCGGGGATTCGGCGGATGTCATGGCGGGTCGAATTATAATGCGCGACATGGAAACCCCCGTACAGTTTGTTCATTGGTTGCGCTCGGTCGCACCGTACATCAATGCCTTTCGCGGCAAAACCTTTGTTGTGGCCTTTCCGGGCGAACTCGTTATCGCGGGCGCGCTACCGGTATTAGCGCAGGATCTGTCGCTGTTGCATGCGCTGGGCATCAAGGTTGTAATCGTGCACGGCACGCGTCCGCAGGTGGCAGAACAACTTGCGTTGCGCAAAGTCGAAGCGCGTTTTCATAACGGCTTGCGTATCACCGACGCGGCAGCACTCGAATGCGCGAAGGAAGCCGCTGGCGAACTGCGCCTCGATATCGAAGCCGCTTTCAGCCAAGGCTTGCCGAACACGCCGATGTCGCATTCAGCGATCCGCATCATCTCGGGCAATTTCGTTACCGCGCGACCGCTCGGCGTGATCGACGGCGTTGATCTGGAGTTGACCGGCGTTGCGCGCAAGATCGCTTCCGA
>JAYTZV010000115.1:0-14229 GCA_043741695.1 Burkholderiales bacterium | reverse complement strand
CGGCCTTCAAGTTATTCTGCACATGCGCCGTGGTCAGTGTCAGCAGTAAATCCGCAGCGCTCATGAAGCGCGTCTTGATGCCGGCCTGCGTGGCCTTGTAGCCGAGCGCCATCGCCAGGTGCGTCTTGCCTACGCCGCTCGGTCCGACTAATACGACGTTCTCGCGTCGCTCGATAAAACCGAGTCCGGCCAGCTCTTCGATCTGGCTGCGCTTGACGCCCTTGGCGAAATCGTAGTTGAACTGGTCAAGCGTCTTGATTGCCGGAAAGCCCGCCATGCGCGTCATCATGCTTTGCTTGCGCGCGGTCCGACCAGCTATCTCTTCGCGCAGTAGCCCTTCCAGGAAGTCACTGTAAGCGAGCTCGTGGCTGGCGGCCTTTTGCGATGCCGAACCATAGCCTTGCGCTACGAAGGGCAGACCCAGCGCCTCGCACAACTGGTCGATGCGTTCCTGTTGCAGGTTCATGCGGACACCGCCGGCGACATCGTCAGTGCCAGAAGCAGCTGGTCGTAGACCGCCAGCGGGTGTTGCATCGGCACCGGTTCGGCGAGATGCGCGACGACCACTGCCGGGCGCGATGTAGGTGCCGGGGGCGCCGGCTCCCTGGCCTGCGGCCGGGCAGCGGCGATATCGCCGCGCCACGGTGTGGCCAGTGGCTGCAAGTGCTTGACTTCCTCGCGCAGTCGCTCGGCCGGCAGCGCCAGCGTCGTGCCATGAACGCGGACATTGGCCACTTGCGCCAGCCAGCTTGCGACGGCGATGTTGGCTGTGAGGACGTCGAGCTGCTGACCGCTTTGCGCCAACTGGCTGGCCAGCGGCACATAAAATGACCGGCGCAGATACCCATTGAATCGCTCAACCTTGCCCTTGGTCTTGGCGCGATACGGCTGGCATAACTTGATGACGAAACCACTGTGGCCGGCATAGTCGAGGAAGCCGGCGTGATAGCGGTGCTGACCATCGCCGTAGACATCGCGCTCCAGCACCACCGTCTTCATGTTGTCGTATAGAACCCGACGCGGGATACCACCGAAGGCCGCGAAAGCGCGCTCGTGGCAGCCGATCAGCGTGGCCACTTTCATGTCGCTGACGAACTCGACATAGCTGGCACGGCTGAAGCCCAGCGTCGCGCAAAACGCATACAACGGCTTGGCGCCCTTGCGAAACTCGACCCAGTCCACTTGCAGTTGCTCGCCCATGGCGGTCTCGAAACGCACCACCGGATCGACCGGGAGTGCTGGCCGCAATGCCCGCATGAACGCACGCAATTGACTCTGGCCACCCTGATAGCCGCGTTCGACAATCTCGCGATAGAGCACCGTGGCAGGTATCCAGTCTGGCTGCGCGGCGCCCTGTCGCTCACGCAGATACGTTTCATGGGCGCATAGCTTGGTTTCCCGCTTCACCTTGCGTTCGTATCTCGGCACCGTTTCCAACGCCAGGTGACGCCGCACCGTGTTGACCGCGCAACCCACTTCAGCCGCAATCTTGCGCAGACTCAATCCGTGTTTCTTCAAGCATTGAATTTCCACATACACCTCGTTTGGTTTCAAGGCAGCTCCGAAAAGCCACCATCATCTCAAATCAAATCGGTGTATCAGATTTCAATCGCTGCTCTGTGTCAGATTACATCCGCTGCTGACACGGTGCAGGTCACCATCGGTCGAAGGATGCTGTTTGCCGTAGGCCGTTGTCAGCGCGCCGAAAAATTCTTCTCCGACCAAGGTCCGCAAAACTGGATACGCCGCACTCAGGGTTTTTTCCCAAGTTGCAATGAGATTGCCGCGATATAACGCGAGGCCATCCTGCGCGTGCGCACAGTCACCTTTGAACAATGCCAACGCACGCGCATCTTTAGTCTGATCAAACAGTGCCCGCGCAAGCTGCTCTTGCAGCGCCGCTAGCATGAGGCTTGCATCGTTGCGCTGAAATTGGCGATACGTTCTTGCGCCAATTGCGCCTCGTCGAGCAGCACCGATAGTTCAGGCACATCGGTATCCCATTCAATCAGCGTTGATACCGCGCCGTAGCGTGCCAATGCTTGTTCAAATAATCGCCACACGGCAGGCGCCACGCGCGCGCCGTGATGATCGATCAGCATCGCGCCCGATAGCAAATGCCCAGCCAGATGAAATTCGCCTACGCTGTCTGGTCTCAGGGCAGCAAGCGCGGCCAGCGCATCTTCACCGTGGTTGTGCTGATTCACATAGAGATTATTTATATCAAGCAGCACACCGCAACCCGTGCGGGCCACCAGCGCCGCCAAAAATTCTGAATCAGTCATCGCATCACAGCGAAAGCGCACATAGGTCGACACATTTTCCACCAGCAAGCGGCGGCCGAGTAGTTGCTGTACACGATCGACCCGCTCGCTCACCAGTTGCAAGGCCTCTTGCGTCAGCGGCATCGGCAACAGATCATTCAGATGACGATCCGACACCGCGCCCCAACACAGATGCTCGGATACAAGTATTGGCTCGACACGTTGCACGGTCTCGCGCAGACGCGCCAAGTGGTGATGTGAAAAACCTTCTGCCGAGCCTAACCCAAGGCCGACACCGTGCAAACTGATCGGATAATCTTGCCGCAAGGTGTCGAGCACATGCGATTCCCACGCGCCCGCGTCGAAAAAATTTTCGGTATGCACTTCCAGCCAGTCGACGCGTGGCCGTTCATTTAAAAAAGTGCGGTAGTGCGGCCCGCGTAAGCCGAGGCCAACTCCTAGCCTTGGGAATGCGGCGCTGGGAGATGGCTTCGATACGGTGCTCGCCTGGCTCGTTGACGATGAAGACAAAATCGTCATGGCATGTGGCGGAGGGTCGATTCGCGATGTGATGTCATCTTGCGTACCTTGTCTGCACCATCGTCCCCTGCAGGTTCGTTACGCCGTTCATACCAATGCGCTCGGAACCGTGTGACTAGTCGTTCGCCGCACAGAGCGCGCCTTATTTTGGCGCAACCAGCTTGCCACCCAACTTTTCACAGGAGCCCTTGGCGACATATTTCCATTCATTCGCGTCCCTGTCTTTTTTAGCTTGACCTGCGCAGGAATGTGATCCGTTGGCGGTCGCGCAGTCATTCTGGCCAACTTTGGCAACACCAAAACATTTGTCTTGCGGCGCCTTCGCAGCCTCGGCAGCACCGACTGTATTGACAACACCAAGACATACAGCAGACAAAGCAGTGGCAAATAAGACTTGGCGTTTGTTCATTTTTATTTCCTTCAGTAGGTGACCAGTGCATCAGGTCGGAAAAGTGTTATCGCGGCGGTCCACGCTGTGTTGGTCGCAAGAGAGAGATCTCCTTACGAGCATCGTCGTTGCCGCCATCATGCGTGAATCATTAAAAATAAGTTACCCACCCCGAATGATATTGCACTGGAGATTGAAGTGTAGCGTGCATCGAATATTGATGCGTCGCACCTGCACATCTTTTACACTCTGTACACTTTCACACTTTTTCAGGTGCCTGTCATGCCCACCCTAATTTACATTGCCGACCCGATGTGTTCTTGGTGTTATGGCTTTGGTCCCGAGTTGAATGCGTTGCTCGATGGATTGCCGGGATTACAGCTTGAGGTCGTAGTAGGAGGTTTAAGGGCCTTCAATACGACCGTGATCGACGATTCCATGCGCAGTGAGCTAATGACGCATTGGGAAAAAGTGCATGAACTCAGTGGCTTGAACATGCTCGACAATGCCATCAATCAGCCCGGTTTTATTTACGATACCGAGCCTGCCTGCCGCGCTGTAGTTACGGCGCGCACACTATCAGCGCCAGCCGCCCTTCCGGTTTTTCATGCAATTCAGCAGGCCTTTTATGCTGAAGGTCGCGATGTGACGCAGGGCGATATCCTTGCCGAAGTTGCCTGCGCTGCGCTGAAAAAGACGGGTGTGGAACACGCTGCCGATAATTTTCTGACGCTCTGGTCGTCTTCACAAATGCGACAAGCAACGCTGGATGATTTCAACTTGGTAAAAAACTGGAACATCGACGGCTTTCCCATGTTGATTCTTGATCGTAATGGCCAGCTCGATATGGTGACTTCAGGCTTCGCACGCGTGCCAGCACTGGTTGATCAATTACAGCTATTGGTCGATAACAGCACTCAGTCCTGAAAAAAAAGCGCTGTCCTTCGCAGGAACAGCGCTCTTGACTGAATCAAAAAGTCGATCGTTTTACGACATGTGCTGACCACCATTAATCGCAATATTTGCACCGGTCAGGAAGGCCGCTTCATCGGATGACAGGTACGCCACCAGACCAGCAACTTCTTCTGGTTTGCCCAGACGCGCCATCGGAATTTGCGGAATGATCTTGCTGTTCAATACTTCTGCCGGAATTTCCATCACCATCTTGGTACCGATATAGCCCGGTGAAATTGTGTTAACCGTTACGCCCTTGCGTGCGACTTCCAGCGCGAGCGCCTTGGTGAAGCCATGCATACCGGCTTTGGCAGCCGAGTAGTTGGTTTGCCCGAACGCGCCTTTTTGACCATTCACCGATGAAATATTGATGATGCGTCCCCACCCGCGCTCGGCCATGCCGTCGCATACCGGTTTGGTCATGTTGAACACCGAATCCAGATTGGTGCCGATCACCGCATCCCAGTTGAGCTTGTCCATTTTTTTAAAAGTCATATCGCGCGTGATGCCAGCGTTATTCACCAGCACATCGATGGGACCGACTTCAGCAGCAATGGCCGCTACGCAAGCCGCTGCAGAATCGTAATCGGCAACGTCGCACGGATAGGCGCGAAATTGAAAGCCCTGCTTTTCCATATCTGCCAGCCATGCGGTCGACTTGGTATTGCCTGGCGAATAGGTCGTCACAACCTTGTAGCCCATCGCTGCCATCTTGATGCAAACCGCTTCACCAAGCCCACCCATACCACCGGTAACCAATGCAACTCTCGACATAATTATCTCCTTGTATTTTTATAAGTGCGTGCAAATAAAGTGTACGGGAGCCATATTGGCTCCCGTTTGATTTCTATCAGCGCTCGATTGCCAGTGCGACACCCATTCCGCCACCGATACACAAACTGGCGAGTCCTTTTTTGGCATCGCGACGAATCATTTCGTGAATCAGCGTCACGAGAATTCGGCAGCCTGATGCACCGATCGGATGACCCAATGCAATTGCACCGCCGTTGACGTTGATCTTGCTGGTGTCCCAGCCCATTTGCTTGTTCACTGCGATGGCTTGGGCGGCGAAGGCTTCATTGATTTCCATCAGGTCAAGATCTTGATGCGTCCAACCGGCTCTCTTCAAGCATAACTGCGCCGCAGGTACCGGGCCCATGCCCATGATGCTTGGGTCAAGTCCGGCAGACGAATACGCCTTAATGCGGGCCAGTACTTTCAGACCGAGTTTTTCTGCCAGCTCTGCTGACATCATCATCACTGCTGCTGCACCGTCGTTCAGACCTGATGCATTGCCCGCAGTCACGGACCCCTCTTTTGAAAACGCCGGACGCAATGCAGCCAGAGAGTCAAACGTGGTGCCCGCCTTGATATATTCATCGGCATCGAAATGAATGCTGCCTTTTTTGTTGGCAATTTCAAGCGACAGAATTTCATCTTTGAACTTGCCGGCTTTTTGCGCAGCTTCCGCTTTATTCTGCGATGCAGCAGCAAAAGCGTCCTGCTCTGCGCGGCTGATGTCGTATTTGGCGGCGACGTTTTCGGCGGTCGTGCCCATGTGATAGTGATTGAAGGCGTCCCACAAACCATCGACGATCATCGTGTCGACCAATTTGGCATCGCCCATGCGGAAGCCGTCGCGCGAACCATTCAACACATGCGGCGAAGCGCTCATGTTTTCTTGCCCGCCAGCGATGATGATTTCGGCATCGCCACAGCGAATTGCTTGCGCTGCCAGATGCGTGGCCTTCAGGCCGCTACCGCATACCTTGTTGATCGTCATGCCTGGCACCATGTCTGGCAACCCAGCGCGAATCACCGCTTGCCGCGCAGGATTTTGTCCGCACCCTGCGGTCAACACCTGGCCCATCAATACTTCGCTGATTCGCGCCGGATCAACGCCGGTCTGCGCAATCAAACCCTTGATCACATGCGCGCCGAGATCGACAGCGGGAATCTTTGCCAACGTGCCGCCAAACTTTCCTACTGCAGTTCTAAGGGCTGCGACAATGACGACTTCATTCATGGTGAACTCCGAAAGATGAAAAATTGAATGCAGCGCCGTTGGCGATGCGCGCTGCAGTTCTGCTGATAAATCGGCTTTGCAAATAGCAAGAAGGCGCCAGCCACAACAGCAACAGGACTTGGCACTACACCAACGCGAACGCACTTTTTTGCAGGCAGATTAGTATTGCGCATTTTGCACTGTACGGATAGTGACAATTCATATCGGACTCTGCTTACCGCAAGCGATTTTCTTGCGTGTTTTTATCGTGCATCGCAACATTAAATGCAACAGCAAACGCAACAAAAATTCATTCAATGTTTATTTTTCTTTTTCGAATGCTTTGCTGACTAGGCGCGCAGTCGCGATGGATGGAAATGATTTACACGATAAATCTGTGTGCATTGCAGCATCTGTCGATGATCAAGTATTGACGCATGTCCATCAAACTGTTTTGCCATCTCCACAAGAAAAGTTTCAACGTCCAGAATCAGGTTGGACTGTGGCAGAATACAAAAACGTTATTGATAGCTTGGCTGTCACTTTCGGCAGGCAATCCGAACTACAGCAAATCAAATCGAAGATCAGTGCGCAATGCAGAAACAGCCCCGCTCTGGCGCGCCAGGAGGGTTATTCTTGAAGATCGAACGTCAATGGAGTGTCTTAATTGAATAATCTCAACAAGAATAATTACAGCAATACCGCGCTACTCAAAGAGTTGATGACCGCGCCACCGATGACCGCAGAACAGCATGCGATCATCACCCGCAAGCGCATAAAGGACCGGCGCATGATCGAAGAAGCGCGCGAAAAAAAAACCGAGGCGGATGAAGAATTTGGTAGTTGATTCAGACTAGGTGATCAGTAATAATTAGTAATGATCGGCAACAATCGGCACTTGTCGATACTTGCTGGCAGTAATCAGCAGCAATGAGCGGCGATCTTTTCTTTCCGCAGCAATCGTTTCCTTCTGCAACGATCGCTTTTTCAATCGCAATATCGCCGGGTGGTACCGTTTTTTTCTTTCAACCGCCAACGCCCTTCTGCCATACGCAGCGATCAACCAAGCGTCGCTGTGGCATATCAATCCCGTTCGCCAATTCCAACTCGCCGCCGGCAACTAGCATTGCGTCATCGTGCTCAATTTTTGGCAAGGCATTCCAGCACTGAGTGATACCGGCGGCTCCAGCGTTGCTTGATCATCCTGACGCAAATGCATCGCTGCCCGGCAATGATATCGACAAAAATTTTTCTTCGGTATTGGAACTGTAAGAAAAAAATAGTCACTCAAGAGTGCCACTAACAAAAGTAACGCGAGCAAACATCACACCAGCACACAATCGTCCACACGACAGTTTTTGATGAATCTCAAGATTATTGAATCGTACTGCGGAAAGTTTACGCCGCAACGCACATTCACAGTAGAAACAAGTCATTCAGGAAGGCAGCGACCTTGCGATGCCGCAACCGGTGCAACCCATTGATGTCATGCCGATTTCACTCATGAGGACACCATGATTCGCTCAACCGACACTACTACCCATCATGCGCCCTTTGCGACGGCGCTTTCACCGCAGCGAGAAGATACCGCGGTGCCTGTGAGCGCAACTGCGCATTCCGTTGCGACCACAGAAGCCGCGCGACCAAATCGGCCACCGTCACCGCACGGCAACGTCACCCGACGGCGCCTCGCAGCCAGCTATACCAATGCACGCAGAGAATTTAGCTGGAAGGAAATAATCGCTGGCTATGCCGTCCAGCCAGTAGCGATGGACTTTTTGTCAGTGGCGCGCGCCGCTCCTGGCGGGATTCATGGCCGAGATAGCGATGGCATCACCTTGGTGGAAGCGGCAATACGCGAGCACATTTCGACAACCGGGGATTTGCTTGTGCAACTGCGCGCGATCGGTGCCGATTTCACGCTTGCAGATGAAGAAGGCAATACCCTGCTACACCGGTTAGTTATGGCGCAAAATCTGGCCGCCGTCGAGCGGTTGCTCGATTGCGACGTCGATGTCAATGTATCCAATCAACATACATTGGGAACGATTTCGCGTTATGCCACTCATCCATCTGCGATCCATGAAGCAATGCAGCGCCCAAACTGGTATTGGGGTCAGGACGACAATGCCAGCCCATTGCATCTCGCTGCCGCCTTTGGCGATCCGGCGCTGATTCGTCTGCTCGCCGAACGCGGGGCATCTGTCGACTATCGTAATCGGGATCGTCTGACGCCCTTGCACTGGGCGGTGCTGTTTTCGGATAAACCAGAAAACGTTTGCGCTATGCTGGCAGCGGGTGCGAGCGCAAATGGCGCAGCTGCCACGCGTTGCCCACCGCTGCATTCGGCAGCGATGGCAAGTCCCTGCGCAGAGATAATTCCAATACTGATCGAGTCAGGCGCCGACATCGATGCCAAGGATGAAAACGGTCAGACCGCCATCCATAAGGCCATCTTTAACGTCGATAACCTGAACATGCTTTCAACCTTGCTCGCGCACGGTGCCAATGCGCATGCGCTGGACGACAACGGTGTAGGCGCTGCCGAACTGGCGATTTTTAGTGCGCGCACGCAAACCGGCGCAATATTGACGCAATTGAAAAATGCGGGCGTCGATCTGGCGCTGCCGGATCGCGACGGCAATACGATGCTGCATCGCGCCGTCCTGTACGGCAATGAAACAGCGGTGCGCGCCTTGTTGGAAAACGGTGTTGATGCGAACACGATGAACCATCGCACCAATCCCGAGGTTGCCCGTTACGCAAAAGATCCTGCGACCGCAGCGCAAACTCTGCGTCATGCGCACCTCGACTGGGATGCACACGACACCGCGAGTCCTTTGCACCTGATCGCTGCGGTGGGCGGCACACCCTCACTAGTGAAAGCGCTGTTGGAACACGGTGCCGACATCAATCTGCGCAACGCCGGCGGCTATACGCCTCTTGACTGGGCAGCATTATTGTCGACCTCGCCCGACATGGTTCGCGCACTTCTCGAACACGGTGCTGACATCACCAGTACCAACAATAGCCTCCTGCAACCGGTGCATGCAGCAGCCATGTATTCGCGCTGTCCAGCTTTAGTCAGTGCGCTAATCGAAGGCGGTGCTGACGTTAATGCACGTACGGCCTTTTATACAACGCCACTAATGCACGCGTGCCTGTCGTACACCGAACCCGAGATTGTGCGCACGTTGTTACGGCACGGTGCAAACCCGACCCTGGCTAACTCCAGTGGTGAAACCGCCTTGCATACCGCAGCATCGATGCCTCATGCAGAAAAAGTGCTCGCACTTATCGAAGCAGGTGCAGATGTCTACGCTGTTGATGATGAAGGTAATACACCGTTATCACTTGCGCAAAAACACAATGCCCAACAACCGGAAATCGCCCAGCTATTAATCGATCACATAACGCGACGGCAGGCTCCCGCGCGGGGGGTAGCACCGCCACAGCGGCGCACTAGCACTGACTCGGCGCGCGGTGCGTCCGCCCCTGCTGCGATCCCAACCGGCATACCGTTGTCGGCAGCAGAGCCGCGCCGCAACGCCCAAATGGAAGCCGACCTGATGATCATGTTTGCCGATGCACTCGACTCTTTTGGCGCGAATTCGGACGTCGCTGCAGAATTGCGACGTGCGGCAATAGACACCACCAGCCCTTTACCGCAAGCGCTCGTGCAAGAAGTTGAGCGCTGGTACGGCGACAATGGCCGCGCTGCTAAGTCCGCACGCGCCGAAGCATGGCATGCGATCGAGAGCGAGCCCCATGCCGGAGAATTTCGGGAGTTTTTAGCGCATCTGCATGAGACCGCTGAATTTCGCCATCCGCAACAGCGAGCGCAGTACAAGCAACGCATCAGGCAATTACTCAACGCAATCCAGGTCAATCCGCCACTGCGGCAGCAATGTTTTTTGATCGTGGAAGACGCTACCACGTCGTGTGGCGATCGGATTGGTCTGACGTTAAATAATCTCGACATGGCGCGCATCGAGCATGAGGCAGAACACGGGCAGCACAGCGCGCAAGACCTGATCAACATCCGCACCAGCCAATTCCGCATCCAAATTTTGAATGAAGTGGCACAGCAAAAAATCGCGGTCTTACGTCCAATATTGGGTAATCGACTGGACGAGCTTGAGGTCATGCACGGCGCCATCACGCTGGTGGCCGAAGAGTTGAAGTTGATCGGTGTGAGCCGTTCCATGCTCTACCACACGCACGCCCATTTTTCAGACGACGACAAACGCCATGCATTGGCGCTGATCGCGCAGCGCGAATGTCGCGGTGAGTACGTCAAATTCATCGCGCAATGGCTGCCGTGGCAAAAACAATTACGCCGCCTGCGACCCAACGATTTCGCCGACCTCGATCAACGCGTTGCAGCCGAGCGTGAGAATGTGATCGGACAACCTGCCTACACAACGGATAACGATTACCTCGAACTGTGCAGTCGCTTGGAAAACATGCAGCGCGAGCGGCTGGCGCTGAGTCTGGAAAATTGGACGCGAGAGTGGTTGGCGCAGGCCGAGCGAACTACGCAGAGTGCGAATTAGCGTCGTTGTTATTTTCTAGCTGGTTAAAAAAATGACGACTGCAAGAAAATGTTTTACGACACGCATTCTTTGCTTTGAACTCACACTTTCCGACATCAAAAGCTCAGGTCGAAATAGACGCTCGACACATGCAAGGCGGTGACGGCGATGCAAAGAACTCCATTACATAAGCAGCGAGAAACACATTCGAAAACATGATTTTGCAGTTGTCCTGCCTCCGCATTCATCACGGTAGGCAGCTCCTGCAACTATCTGACCATCGAACCCCAGTTCACTTTCGCACCAATCATCTACAACCTTTTTATCTTTTCAGGACATCATGGATTTTCCAAACCTAACCAATTCATCGCGATCGAACGCACCGATTGATGCAGCATTAGCAGCACAGATTGAAGGCGCTCTGCCAAGGCCAACTTTTATTCGCCCACTACCTGCTACTACCGTTGCGTCTCTACCAAATCGCCAAGCCGCTTTGCAGGCCACTGCTGGCCGGGAGCAATTGTTATCGAGCGCCAGTCGGCATGCCAGGCCCAGCAGTTTGCAACCGATTATCGATGCATGGTTAAACACCAAACCGCGCACCAGTTTTACTTCACTGGCGGCCTACCGTGGCGGCATCAATGCCACGGACGATAACGGCAAAACCTTGCTCGAAGTGGCATTGGAGACTCCATTGCACGAGGCAGCGCAGTCCGTGACGTTTGAAGTAGCTACGTCAGCAGCGATCGCTGCCGCATTAAAAACCGAAGGTGCGGACCTTACCTTGCCGGATGCCGACGGCAATACGTTATTACACCGCCTTGTAATGTCAAATAATTTGGCCGGAATAAAAACGCTGCTCGCGCTCGGTGTCGATGTCAACGCGTTCAATACGCTGACAAGACCAACGATCGGTGCCAGGGCAACGCCGCCAATTACGCTGGTCGATATGCAGCGTCCTGGCTGGCGTTGGGAAAGAGTTGACGATGCAACCCCACTCCACTTCGCGGCCGCATTCACGCAGGACCCACAAATCATCAGCGCGTTATTGCAAGCAGGTGCCGACCCCAATGCGCGCAACCGCGCGCAGGATTAACCATTGCACTGGGCGGCCTCGTTCTGCAACAACCCCGATGTCATCACTACCTTACTTAATCACGGTGCAGACATCGAGGGCGCGGTTCCGACTACGTGGACACCACTCGCTGCAACTTGCGCCAACACACGTAATCCACGCATCGCATCCACCTTGATTGCCAGCGGTGCAAACGTCAATACCGATGATTGGGCCACGCCAGCGGAATACACACTGCTGTTCAATCCCGCCACAGCAGCGACGTTGATACCCGAATTAAAACGCGCGGGTGCTGATCTTGAACTGCCAGGCCCGGATGGCGACCGACTGCTGCATCGTGCGGTCATGAACGGCAATTTAGCGAGCATCACCGCATTGCTCGACAGCGGTGTCGAGGTCAATGCGTTCAACACCCGCACCCCACCGGAAATTGCCCGCTATGCGCCGCAAGGCAGCGATATTGCGTGTCGTATCCAGGATGTAAAGGAGTGGTGGAGAGATGACGAAGCCATCACGCCGCTGCATCTTGCCGCGGCATTCTCGAATAATCCAGCATTGGTTCAGCTGTTGCTCGATCGCGGCGCACGCGTTTCCGCCAACAGCGAAACCACGCAAACACCTATAGGCTGGGCTGCCGCATTGGCATCGAGCCCGGATGTGATTGATGTGTTGATGAATGCCGGTGCAACTATCCAAGTGGCGAATTTCAAAGAAAATAGCGTTCTGCAACTTGCGGCGATGATCAATCCCCATCCAGCGATTATTGATGTGTTTGTCGATTATGGCGCGCTTCTCGAACCCGCTGATCCTGCGCAAAAAACACCGCTGCAATTTGCTGCGACACAACCAACGCAAAGCGAGGTTGTGTGTGCGCTGATTCGTCGTGGTGCATGCGCCGACGCAGACCCCTCCAACCAGGGAACGCCTCTGGAACTCGCGGCTCGTGCATCGTTGCAACTTGAAATAGCCGCTATTTTCCGTGATCTTGGTTTGAGATACGATAATTTGTTCGGAAAAACCTATCCGGTTCAACGGTATCTTGAAAGTGGCTTGACAAATAATGTCGACACCATGACTGCGTTGATCGAAGCTACTAACAACTTTCGCCTTCAAAAACATCTTGTGACCGACTTGGCCTCTGAGCTGAAAGACATTCGAATCATTATTGCCACGACAATTGAGTGGGCGTGGACACCGGAAAAAAAGGCGGCATTTCTCAGCCGTTTTGACATCGCAGTTTGTCAAACGATTAGGGCGTTGGTGTTCCCGTCAGTTGCACAACTTGGACGCGTACCGGCACGACAGTTCGGTCAATCGGGTGCGGCACGAGCAGGTCAGACATCTGGCAGCGCGGCGCACTCGGCAAGTCAGTCGAGCACCGAATCAACCAACGCAGCGACCCTGCAGCACCGGCGTGCCGAGCTACGGCGCTTGCTCGCCAGCCCGCTAGCTCACGAGATCGAACAGTGGTACAGCAATACCGATCGCACCACGCGCGCCGCACGGCTGGAGGCATGGCATGCGATCAGCCGCGAGCCTCATGCCGGTGAATTTCAGCAGTTTGTAGCGAATTTAAAAACGACCGCAGAGTATCGAACGCACCAACAACGGCCTGATTACATACAACGCGTTGCGCAATTACTCAACGCAATTGAGCACAGCGCCAAACTTCGACAACAATGTTTTTTGCTGGTCGACGATGCCACTACGTCGTGCGGTGACCGGGTCGGCCTGACGCTGAACAATCTCGATATGGCACGCATCGAACATGCGGCCGAACATGGCCAGCACAGTGCGCAAGACTTGATCGATATTCGCACTAGCCAATTCCGTATTCAGATTCTGGGAGAGGTCGCACAGCAGAAAATTGCCGTGCTTCGACCGACACTAGGCGATCAAGTCGACGAGATCGAAATTGTTCATGGCGCAATCACGCTGGTTGCGGCAGACTTGAAGTTGATTGGTGTGAGCCGCACGATGCTGTACGGATCCTGTGCGCATTTTTCGGAGGATGAAAGACGCAGTGCGCTGGTGCTGATTGCTCAACGCGAAAGTCGCGGCGAATACATCAGCTTCATCGCGCAGTGGCAGCCATGGCAGAAACAACTACGGCGTTTAAGACCGCATGATTTTACTGATCTTGACCAGCGCGTTGCAGCCGAGCGTGACAGACTTGCCGAACACCCTGCGAACACAACGGATCAAGGTTACATCGATTTGTGCCGCCAAATGGAAGACGCGCAGCGCTCTCGACTGGCAGGTAATCTCGAGGGCTGGACGCGCGAGTGGCTGACGCAGAACCCGCAAGATACCGTACCAGTGCAAGCACGATAACGAACAAGGACCGATCGTTTGCAAGCGCCAGAGCAGGGCGGAGTCAAGAACCAAGTGCAACACGGTTAATGTAACGTCGCTGATTTAGCCAGCTCAAGGTTATGTATGATTTCTGCATAGGCTTCGAGCGGGCT
>JAYTZV010000114.1:0-5257 GCA_043741695.1 Burkholderiales bacterium | reverse complement strand
AGTTTGGTGTGCCGCGCAACAAGTTTTTATGACTCTGCAGGAAATCCACAATGAAAATCGCAATTATCGGAGCAGGTGCCATCGGTGGCCTCGTCGGGGGCCGACTGGCGCTTGCCGGCGAAGACGTCACTTTTGTGGTTCGGGGTGCCAACCTCGCTGCCATTCGTGACAATGGCTTTAAGCTCATCGAGCATGATGGGGTTGAGCAGGTTACCAAGCAGGTTCGTGCCACCAGCAGCTACGACGAGGCAGGGCCACAAGATGTGGTGATCCTGGCTTTGAAAGCCCATCAGGTCGATGCTGTGGTCGATGAGCTGCCGAAACTGTTTGGCGAGCACACCACCGTCATCACGATGCAAAACGGCATTCCATTTTGGTATTTCCAACGCCAAGGTGGTGCACACGAAGGACGCACGGTCGATAGCGTCGATCCAACCGGCATGCTACTGAAAAAAATCCCGGCCGAGCGCATCATTGGTTGTGTGGTTTACCCGGCCTCAGTACTTGTGGCGCCCGGCGTTGTGCGTCACACCGAGGGCGACCGTTTTCCGCTGGGTGAGCTCGATGGCACGATCACACCGCGTATCACCGCCTTATCAGAAGTCTTTGTTCGCGCTGGATTCAAGGCGCCGGTACTCGACGATATCCGTTCCGAGATATGGCTGAAATTGTGGGGGAACCTCACTTTCAACCCGATCAGCGCGCTTGCCCATGCGACCTTGGTTGATATTTGTCAGTATCCGTTGGCACGCGAATTGGCGGCGGCAATGATGACAGAGGCGCAAGCGGTCGCCAACAAGCTCGGTATCACGTTTCGCGTAGCGCTGGAAAAACGTATTGCCGGCGCAGAGAAAGTAGGCAAGCACAAAACGTCCATGCTGCAGGATATTGAGGCTGGTCGCGATCCGGAAATCGACGCTTTGGTTGGTTCAGTGATCGAACTTGGCAAGCTCACAGACACGCCAACCCCGCGAATGGATACTGTGTATGCATTGGTTAAACTGCTGGCAAAAACAATGGCCGATGAAGGTGGAGGGGTCACGCTAAAGAAAGCAGCCTGATTGGGCTGCTGAACAAGCTGTCGTAGAAATAATTGAGATGGTGGTGCTATGAAACAAAATGCCGGCGAAGAGCCGGCATTTTTTCATACTGCGTCGCGTTAATGCGATGCGGGGGTATTACATGCCCCAGCTGTTAGCTGCGCTGTCGTTTTGCTCGGCACTTGCTTGTGCTGCGAGCGACTCACGCAAATTCAGGCAAAGCAGCTTCGAGGCAATAGCGAGAAACACGTTCGTCGTCGATGGACGTGCTTCAGCTTGTGAAGAAAAGTTATTGATTGCTGTGGTCATTGCAGGTACTCCCTAGATTGAAATTTCGTCGATGGGAGGAGATTACTCACCGCGTCGCACGTCGTCCAATTTCAATTTTCGATACCAGATATCATTCGAACGCATAACAGCACGCTCAGATCTTGCCTTGGTGCTTCAATCGGCTAAGTGTCTCAGCGGAAAGATTTAGGTAGGCTGCCAGTTCTTTTTTGGGAATTCGATCGATTAATTCCGGATGTTTTCGGACGAATCGATGCACTCTTCCGGGCGCGTCGAGTAGATGCAACGTGATGGTGTGCGCCATTATTTCACTCATCAGGCGCATCACTTCATATTCAAACGCCTGCTTCAATACCGGATGGCGACCGATGAAGTCGATCCAATGCGGCAGTGCCAGCTTTGCAATGCGTGCCTTGGTGACGCAGACCACGCTATACGGTGTTGGTGTCTTGAGCTGCCACGCCGCGTAACTGGTTTCCATTTCATTGACATCGGCAAATCGCAAGATCATTTCTTTTGCTTCAGGTGTCGTGACGACCCGTTTCAAGATGCCTTCCAGCACAAAATACTGCTCCATTTCGTGTACGCCCTGATGCAGCAAATAGTCACCTTTGTGACAATCCACGATCGTCAACAGTCCTTCAAGTTCAGCAAGCTGGGCTGCGCTCAAATCTTTTAACGCACTGTTTTGAAGTAGCTGAGCGTGAATGATGTTGCGCTCGGGATGATTCAGAGGCGTCGACACGAATACCTTGGGAATGACTGGAAGTTTTAATCGATCATGTTGCGAAAATTGACCGTGGTCAATGAGATGAATTATGCCCGCTCTATATGATCTGCGCTAGTTAATGCGGACAGATGTTTGGCGTGCTTCAAGGTTGTATTGCCCGCTTTGTTGATGTATCGCATTACGCTGAATAAACAGGACCCGGCGCGTATTCCGCACTCACCACAATGAGAACAATGAAACCGCTCACCTGCACCACAACGAGAAGGATTTCATGATGACGAACGAGACACAAGCAGCGCAGACAGATGGCTTTCACCTGGTCATCGACGCACTGAAACACAACGATATCGATACGATTTTTGGCCTGGTCGGTATTCCAATCACCGATCTGGCACGCCTGGCACAAGCCGAAGGCATGCGCTTCATCGGCTTCCGCCACGAACAGCATGCAGGCAACGCCGCTGCAATCGCCGGTTACATGACGCAAAAGCCGGGCATCTGCCTGACCGTGTCTGCACCAGGCTTTTTGAACGGGCTGACCGCGCTGGCCAATGCCACCACCAACTGCTTCCCGATGATCCTGATCAGCGGATCGAGCGAGCGTGAAATCGTCGACCTGCAGCAGGGCGACTACGAAGAGATGGATCAGTTGAACGCTGCCAAGCCGTATGCTAAAGCGTCATATCGGATCAACAAGGCAGAAGACATCGGTATCGGTATTGCGCGCGCGATCCGCGCCGCGGTATCGGGTCGTCCGGGTGGTGTGTATCTGGATTTGCCCGCGCAGTTGCTGAGCCAGACTCTGGATGCAGAGCACGGCAAAAAATCGCTGGTGAAGGTAGTTGATGCCGTGCCGCGTCAAATTCCAGCACCGGAATCGATCAAGCGTGCGCTTGATTTGCTGAAAACTGCCAAACGTCCGTTGATCTTGCTTGGCAAAGGTGCTGCTTATGCACAAGCCGACGCTGACATCAAAGCGTTTGTTGAGCAGTCGGGTATTCCTTATTTACCGATGTCAATGGCAAAAGGCTTGCTGCCGGATACCCACGCACAATCCGCCTCTGCAGCGCGTTCGTTTGTATTGGCTGAAGCCGACGTGGTGGTGCTGATCGGTGCGCGCTTGAACTGGCTATTGGCCCACGGCAAAGGCAAGACCTGGGGTGCGCCGAAGCAGTTCATCCAGATCGATATTTCGCCGACTGAAATCGATAGCAATGTGGCAATTGCTGCACCAGTGATCGGTGACATCGGCTCATGCGTCGCCGAACTGCTGGCTGGCATCAAGACCGGTTTTACCAAGCCCTCCACCGAGTGGACCGGCGCGATCGACGAGCGTAAGCAAAAAAATCTGTCCAAGATGGCTGCGACGCTGGACCTGAATCCCTCGCCGATGAATTTCCATAGCGCCTTGCGCGCGATCCGCGATATTTTGAAAACCCGTCCGGATATCAACGTCGTCAATGAAGGCGCCAATACGCTTGACTACGCCCGCAGCATCATCGACATGGCGTTGCCGCGCAAACGTTTCGATTCGGGTACGTGGGGCATCATGGGTATTGGTATGGGTTACGCGATCGGCGCAGCGGTCGTCAGTGGCTTGCCTGTTGTCGCAATCGAGGGCGATAGCGCGTTTGGTTTTAGCGGCATGGAGCTGGAAACGATTTGCCGTTACCACCTGCCAGTGGTCACCATAGTATTCAACAACAATGGCGTCTATCGTGGCACCGATGTCAATCCTACCGGTGGTGCCGATGTTGCGCCGACGGTATTCGTCAAAGGTGCCCGTTACGACAAGATGATCGAAGCCTTTGGTGGCATCGGCTACAACGTCACCACGCCGGAAGAATTGTCGAAGGCGCTGCTGGAAGCTATCGCTTCAGGCAAGCCAACGCTGATCAATGCTGTCATCGACGAAACCGCCGGCACTGAAAGCGGACGCCTGACCAACCTGAACCCGCAAAGCAAAGCGAGCAAGAAATAACATCGGGCAGCCGGCGGAGTAAGCTAGCTGGCTGCAATTATGTTCTCCTGTTATGACCGTGTAACAAGTTTAAAAAGGAAGTGTCACCATGAACAAACCGTTAGAAGGCATCAAGATTATCGACTTCACCCATGTGCAAGCGGGTCCTGCTTGTACGCAAATGCTGGCGTGGTTCGGCGCTGACGTGATCAAGGTTGAGCGTCCAGGTTCGGGCGACGTGACCCGTACCCAGCTGCAAGACATTCCGAACGTCGATGCGCTGTACTTCACGATGTTGAACAGCAATAAGCGTTCGCTGACCCTGGACACCAAGAAACCACTGGGTAAGGAAGTGCTCGAAAAACTGATCCGTGAATCGGACGTGATGGTCGAGAACTTCGGCCCTGGCGCGCTGGACCGCATGGGTTTTACGTGGGCCCGCATCCAGGAATTAAACCCGAAAATGATCCTGGCGTCGGTGAAGGGTTTTTCGGACGGTCATCATTACGAAGATCTGAAGGTCTACGAAAACGTGGCGCAATGCGCTGGCGGCGCCGCCTCGACCACCGGCTGGTGGAAGGGCGAGCACTCGGAGCCGACCATCTCGGCAGCTGCGCTGGGCGACAGCAACACCGGCATGCACCTGGCCATCGGTATCCTGACCGCCATCATCGGCCGCCAGCAGACCGGCAAGGGCCAGAAGGTCGCCGTCTCGATGCAAGACAGCGTGTTAAATCTGTGCCGCGTCAAGATGCGTGACCAGCAGCGTCTGGAGCGCCTCGGTTACCTGGAAGAGTACCCACAGTATCCGCATGAAATGGAAGCATTCAAGGATAAGGTTACCCCGCGCGGCGGCAATGCCGGCGGTGGCGGCCAGCCAGGCTGGATCCTGAAGTGCAAGGGACACGAGACCGATCCGAACGCCTACATCTATTTCACTGTACAGGGCCATGCTTGGGCGCCGATCTGCGACGCCATCGGCAAACCGGAATGGAAAACCGACCCGCTGTACATGACCGCCAAGGCTCGCCAGCCGCACATCAACGACATCTT
This sequence comes from Burkholderiales bacterium, assembly GCA_043741695.1. Taxonomy (GTDB): domain Bacteria; phylum Pseudomonadota; class Gammaproteobacteria; order Burkholderiales; family Burkholderiaceae_D; genus Actimicrobium. Next base: position 186 of record JAYTZV010000114.1, on the reverse strand, counting down.
CGCCACCATCGAGGTCTGGCTGAAGGACAAGACCAAGTTCGAGGCAGTCGACGTCCTGCGCAAGTTCGACATTCCCTGCTCGCCGGTGTTGTCGATGAAGGAGTTGCTGGTCGACGAATCGCTGCGCGCCAGCGGTACGATCGTGGAAGTCCAGCACAAGACGCGCGGCAGCTACTTTACGGTCGG
>JAYTZV010000113.1:0-1755 GCA_043741695.1 Burkholderiales bacterium | reverse complement strand
TACAAACTGCCATTTTTTGCAGAGGTCGCCGTGATATCGGTAGGTACCGCATTGTTTGCCACCGCCCCGATCGCAATCGTGATTGCTGCTTGAGCCGGACGCGCATTGATCTGTTCGATCGCGGTACGCGTGCCACTGCTCCATCTACGCAGCTCATGACCACCGACGAACATCTCAGGTGTGTAAATTGTGCGCGAGCCAACCAAGCCTGAAAGCCAGCGTTGACGTTGCGTAAATAGCGGCTGCGAGAAGCGGTCTTGCCAGCCGATGTCATTCCAGTAATCGACATGCAGCGACAGCGGCACTACCTGGTCAAGCCCGAGTTCGGGCGAGCGAGTGGCGCTCAAGTTGCTGACAAAGCGATCCGCCGGCGGACAACTGCTGCAGCCTTCCGATGTGTAAAGCTCCAGCAGGGCCACCGTATGTGGCGGGCTGTGTTTGCGGCAGACTTGTGCAATTGCGGGTGACAGCGCACCAAACAGAGTGACGCAAAGAACAAAGGATCGACATGGTAGCGAGGGCATGGTGACTCCGAAATTGCATCGGCATGATGCTGCTGGTTTGTCGAGCCGATCTACGCAAACTTACTGGAACTTCGCAATTCGGTGTCACAAAAAAAAGCACCCGAATTGAGGGTGCTTTTTTTCATGCGTCGACAGATCCGTGCGGGCACGGTTACAAGGCGATCAAAACTTGTGGCGGATACCGACGTTGAATGCCTTGTCGTTGGTGCCACCGCCAGTTGCATTACCCACCGTAAATGCGGCACCGTTGCTGCCACCAATACGCGCGTAGGATGAATACAAATTGGTGCGTTTGGATAATGCGTAGGTGTAGCCGAGCGCAACCTGGTTCGCGTTATTGACTGAAGATAGCCGATCGTGGTGCCGGATGTAGGAAGCCATAACAGCACTGGCACCGAACGGTACCGTCACACCGATCAAAGCGTTATTTGCGTCCATCGTGCTGTCGTTCTTGGCTGTCTGGTATGCCAAACCGAGCTGTACAATCGAGAAATCATAACCGCCTGATAGCATCGTCATACGATTTGAATCGTTGCTGGCAATGCTAGGAAAGTTCTCTTTTTCGTAGCTGAGTTTGACTTGTAACGGACCGGCGGCGTAGCCTAACGCTCCACCCACGCTGCGCGCAGCAGACAAACTACCAACCGTCTCGCCAAAGGCATATTGCAGTTCGCCGCTGAAACCACCAACAGTCGGCGACGCGTACATGATCATATTTTTATTACGGATATCGCCGCTTGGGAAAGCAAAGAGATTCGTGGATGTGCCAGCCAGCCCTGTGCCAAACGGGTCGATTGCATCCAGCGCGATAAACTGCGACTGATTTTGAAGACCTAGCGTGACCGTACCGTAGCCGTTGCCGAGGCCCACATAGGACTGCCGGGCGAACGCCCTATTTCCTTGCGCAAATCCGCCTTGGTCGATTTTCAATCCCGATTCCAGCACAAACAGCGCTTTCAAACCGCCACCGAGGTCTTCCGTACCTTTGAAACCTAGTCTCGAGCCAGACTGCAAGCCGCTGTCGAGTTTGGTAACCGATGGCCCCAAATGACCGAACTCACGCAGCAGACCGATATCAGCAATACCGTAGACGGTCAGTGCGGTCTGCGCATGAGCAACACCTGCTGCAACACTCAGCAAAGCCAGAAGTGATAACGATTTTTTCATAATGCGTCCTGTGGGTGGAATGACAATTTCAGTAGTGGAACCGTCGAAACAAGCGGTGCATGCA
>JAYTZV010000112.1:0-1756 GCA_043741695.1 Burkholderiales bacterium | reverse complement strand
AAAATGGCTACGGCCTGCCGGCATTCAACGTCAACAATCTGGAGCAGGTACAAGCCATCATGGCTGCGGCCGATGCCGTCAATTCGCCGGTCATCATGCAGGCTTCGGCTGGTGCGCGCAAATATGCGGGCGAGCCGTTCTTGCGCCATCTGATTGAAGCGGCGGTCGAATCGTATCCGCATCTGCCGGTGGTGATGCATCAGGATCACGGCCAGTCACCCGCGGTCTGCATGACGGCGATTCGTTCCGGCTTCACTTCGGTGATGATGGATGGCTCGCTCAACGAAGACGGCAAGTCGGTTGCCAGCTACGAATACAACGTTGAAGTCTCGCGCCGCGTGGTCGAGTTTTCGCATGCGATTGGCGTGACGGTTGAGGCCGAACTCGGCGTGCTGGGTTCGCTGGAAACCATGATGGGTGACAAGGAAGACGGTCACGGTGCTGATGGCAAAATGACCCGTGAGCAGTTGTTGACCGACGTGGCGCAAGCCGCAGACTTTGTGCATCTGACGCAATGTGATGCGCTGGCGATTGCGATCGGTACCTCGCACGGCGCCTATAAATTTTCGCGCAAGCCGACCGGCGATATTCTGGCGATTGACCGCATCAAGGAAATCCACGCGCGCATTCCCAACACGCATCTGGTGATGCACGGCTCGTCATCGGTGCCGCAAGAGTTGCTGGCCGAGATTCGCGAATTCGGTGGCGACATGAAAGAGACTTACGGCGTGCCGGTTGAAGAAATTCAAGAGGGCATCAAGCATGGTGTACGCAAGATCAATATCGACACCGATATCCGTCTGGCGATGACGGGTGCGATCCGCCGCTACTTTGCCGAGAATCCGGGCAAGTTCGACCCGCGCGATTATTTGAAGCCAGCGCGTGAAGCCGCAGCGCTAGTCTGCAAGGCGCGTTTCCTGTCGTTCGGTTGTGAAGGTCAGGCTTCGAAAATCAAGCCGCTCGCGCTCGACAAGATGGCGGAAAAATACAAAAAAGGCGACCTGAAGCAGATCGTCAAATAAGATTTTTCGAACGGGGTTTTAGTCAAGCGCTAGCGAAATTAAACCCTGCTTAAGCTGACGATAAAGGTGACGCTTAAGCTGATGATTAAGCTGATGATTAAGCTGAAAATTAAGCTGAAAATTAAGCTGAAGATTAAGCTAATTCAAACACGCATTAGTCGACTGCGATGCACGTGCAGTCAACAGCAAGCGGCCGGCGGTGCAATCGTGCTCCCGGCCTGATTTTATGGAAAAGCTATGAACAGTCTGTATCAGTCCACCATCACTTCCTTGCCGCTACTCGGGCGCGGCAAGGTGCGCGATAACTATGCGGTTGGCGAAGACCATATTCTGATCGTGACCACCGATCGCTTATCGGCATTCGACGTGGTGATGAACGAACCGATTCCGGCTAAGGGCCGCGTGTTGAATCAGATGTCAAATTTCTGGTTCGATAAATTAGCAGCCATCGTGCCGAATCACTTGACCGGTATTGCACCTGAAACCGTGGTGCAACCCAACGAAGTCGACCAAGTACGCGGTCGCGCAGTAGTGGCCAAACGCCTGCAACCGATCATGGTAGAAGCAGTGGTGCGCGGTTATCTGATTGGCTCGGGCTGGAAAGATTATCAAGCCACTGGCGCAGTCTGCGGTATCGCGCTGCCTGCCGGTCTGCGGCAAGCCGACAAACTCGCCGAGCCAATTTTTACGCCCGCTGCCAAAGCCGAGTTGGGCGAGCACGACGAGAACATTAG
>JAYTZV010000111.1:0-5284 GCA_043741695.1 Burkholderiales bacterium | reverse complement strand
CGACAATTTTGTCGATCGCACCGAAGTCGGTAACGACGCCCATTGCAATGGGTATCGCTGAAAAAATAGGTGGCTTGCCGTCCCTGACTGCGGTGCTGGTGATTGCTACCGGTATTCTTGGCGCAACACTGGCGCGCAGCATTTTGGTACTGCTGAAATTTTCCGATCACAGCGTGATGGGTTTTGCGCTCGGTGCGACCGCTCATGGCATTGGCACCGCGCGTGGGTTTCAGGTGAGTGAAGAGATGGGTGCCTTCGCCGGCTTGGCGATGGGGATGTCTGGCGTGTTGACTGCGTTACTGCTGCCGTTGGTGTTGAAATTGATCGGCGTATTTTAGCGCGGCGCTGTCGTTTTCAATGCTGCGTTTACGCTGTGTTCGATATCGCACGTGGTTCATCGAGCGCCAGATCAGATGATGGATACGCCACGCACGGCAATACATAGCCGTCTTCTTTTTCTGTGATGCTCAACCCCGGCCATGCGATTCGATAATGCACCGTACCGCTGCGCAAAAGGCAACGACAGGTGCGACACGTGCCGTTGCGGCAGGAGCTCGGCAGGGTGATGCCAGCCGCGCGTGCGGCTTCCAGTAATGTCGTCTCCGCGGGGGCGCTGAATTGCTGATTGCTGTTAGCGATAGTCGCGCGAAAGGTAACGCTGCTCACAGGTTTTTCACGCATAGCTTGTGGTGGTCGCGATGCGAATGAACTATCAGCCGAACGAACCCATTGCTTCGCCATAACGCACTGGTCGGCCCGCGCTCCACCCGTCTGCAAAGTCGAGTCGCCCTTGCGGAAACAGCAGCACGACTGTCGAGCCGAGCATGAATCTGCCGAGCTCGTCACCAGCGTTTAGTGTGATGGTCTGGTCGTCGTAACGCCATTCGCGCAGCGTGGATGAGCGCGGCGGATTGACCACGCCGTGCCACACCGTTGCCATGCTGCCGACAATGGTCGCACCCACCAAGGTGACGATGAACGGGCCACGTTCTCCATCGAAGACGCAGACCACGCGTTCATTGCGTGCAAACAGTCCCGGCACACCTTGTGCGGTCGCTGGATTGACTGAAAACAGCGCGCCCGGCACATGAATCATGCAACGCAACCGACCAGCGCAAGGCATGTGGATGCGGTGGTAATCCTTCGGGCTTAAATAGATGGTGGCGAAGCTGCCGTTGTCGAATTCGGCAGCTAGTGCGGCATCGCCACCGACCAGCGCACGGGTGGAATAGCGATGCCCTTTCGCCTGCAGAATTTGATCGTGTTCGATGCGGCCGAGCTGGCTGATCGCCCCGTCGACCGGACTCACCAGATCAGCAGTGGCAATCGGTCGAACGCCATCGCGCAGCGCTCTCGTGAAGAACGTATTGAAGCTGGCGTAGCGCGCCGAGTCGGGCTGTGCAGCTTCGCTCATGTCGACATGGTAGCGGCGGATGAAATCATCGATGATCGCGGTTGTGATGCGACCCGCTTCGGCATTCGCGACTTTGCCGGCGAACCAGGTGATGGCTTGTTTTGGCAATAAATATTGCAGCAGAACGGCAGGATCAGGCACGGCAGCTCACAGAAAAAAAGATGCCCGGATTGTACCGGTATCTGCGGACCCCGCAGCATGCAGCAATCAAGTGGTGCGGCTGGGGTACGCGATTAGCTGATTGTTCGCTTGACGAATAACAGCGCGGTACCGACTGCCATCAGCACGCCGCCAAAAAATCGGTTCTGCATTTTCATTGCTTTCGCGTCGCGGAACCACGACTGCATCGATGCCGCCGCAAACGCATAGCTATGCATCACGATGAGATCAATCATGCACATGGTCGCGCCGAGGATGGCGAGTTGCGGCAGCAAGGCTGCATCGCGCGTGATGAATTGCGGCAGGACAGCCACCATAAAAATGATCCCCTTGGGATTGGTGGTGTTGGTTAAAAAGCCGATGATGAAACGCCTGCGCCAGCCGGGAATAGTGTGCTGCATAGTCGCAGCAGGCCGTGCGACGTCTGCGCTCGGCAGTTGCGGTACGGCTTTTGCGCGCCATTGACTGACGCCGAGATAAATCAGATACGCCGCACCAATTACCTTAACCACGTTGAACGCGATCTCGGACGCCAGCAATAACGAACCAACACCGGCACCGGCGATGATTAGCACGAGTAGCAGACCAGCCTGCAATCCGAGAATGGTCGCGGTGGTTTTTTTTACACCGAATGATAATCCGTGCGACATCGACAAGACCGCGCCTGACCCAGGTGAAATCGCGATGATGCAGGCGGCAACAAAGAAAGCGAGCCAGGTCGAAAAACTCATTTGAAAATCCGTTGTGCGTCATTGCGCAGTTGTCGTGTTGCGTAAATTTTTATGCGTGAATTTGAAGCGCGTAAAATCTGAGCGCCTGAATTAAAAGCGCCTGAATTAAAAGCACCTGAATTAAAAGCGCATGAATTCGAAGCGCATGACTCTCAAGTACTTGATTTTATGACGCGCAATTTTATTACACGTCACACCCTCGGATCGGGCAGGCCCAGCAATTTAAATTCAATCGAAATCGCGGCATGGCTCGAACATCATGACTATGCAGACAGGTTTCAGCGTTCGCTGCAGCTTATTTAACCCAGCTATCCTTGAGTGTCGTTATCCGGTTGAAGACTGGCTTGCCGGGCTGTGAGTCAACCCGATCCGCGACGAAGTAACCATGTCGCTCAAACTGATATTTGTCGTCCGCTTGCGCTGTGACCAGACCGGGTTCGAGCCATGCCGAGACCACTTCCTTTGCAGCGGGATTGAGCGCGAGCTTGAAATCCTTCCCGCCTGCATCGGGTTGCGGATCCGTGAACAGACGATCGAACAAGCGTACTTCGGCAGACAACGCATGGGCACTGCTCAGCCAGTGAATATTACCTTTGACCTTGTAATTGGCCGAGCCTTCGCTGCCCGATTTGCTGTCGGCAAAATACTGGCAATGCACGGCGATCACGTTACCGTGTTCGTCCTTGTCGCAGCCGGTGCATTCGACCACGAAGCCGTAACGCAGCCGCACCCGGTTGCCGGGAAAAAGGCGGAAATAACCTTTGCTCGGCACCTCCATGAAATCTTCCTGCTCAATCCAGAGCGTGTCGGAAATCGGAAAGTTCCGGTTGCCCCGTTCCGGAAAATGCGGATGCACAGGCGCCTGGCATTCAATCGTTTGCCCGACCGAAAAATTGTCGATGATCAGTTTCAACGGGCGCAACACCGCGACTGCACGCGGTGCTTTCGGATCGAGATCCTCGCGCAGGCAACCGTCGAGTGTAGCGATATCGATCCAGCCGTCGGATTTGGTCACGCCGGTACGGTCGCAAAACAACTGCAGCGATTCGGGCGTATAGCCGCGACGACGAATGCCTACCAACGTTGGCATGCGCGGATCGTCCCAACCGTCGACAATATGCTCTTCCACCAGTTGGCGCAATTTGCGTTTGCTGGTGACGACATAGGTCACATTCAGGCGCGCGAATTCGTATTGATGCGGCAGTGGTTGCTTGAAAAATCCGCCTTCACAGAGCCGCTCCAGTACCCAGTCGTAGAACGGCCGGTGGTCCTGGAACTCCAGCGTGCAGATTGAATGCGTAATATTTTCGAGCGCATCCGAGATCGGGTGCGTGTAGTCGTACATCGGATAGATGCACCAGGTATCGCCGGTACGATGATGATGCGCATGGCGAATCCGGTACAACGCCGGATCACGCATGTTCATGTTGGGCGACGCCATGTCGATGCGGGCGCGCAGCACATGCGTGCCATCGGCAAATTCACCGGCCTTCATGCGTGCCAGCAGGTCGAGGGATTCGGCAGGTGGTCGCGAGCGAAACGGCGAGTCTGTTCCCGGCTCCCCGAAGTTGCCGCGGTTGGCGGCCATCTGATCGGCTGATTGGCTGTCCACATACGCATGACCAGCCATGATCAGATACTGCGCCATTGCGTACAGTTTGTCGAAATAATCGCTGGCGTAATACAGATGCTCGGTACTGTTTTGGGTCCAGTCGAAGCCGAGCCATTTCACGGTGTCTAGAATCGTATCGACGTATTCCTGCTCTTCCTTGGCCGGGTTGGTATCGTCGAAGCGCAGATGCGCGCGACCACCATAGTCGCGTGCCAGGCCGAAATTCAGGCAAATTGATTTCGCATGGCCTATATGTAAATAGCCATTAGGTTCTGGCGGAAAGCGCGTCACAATTTGTGGCAGCGGCAAGCCTGCAGTATCGGTTCGAGCGGCGTATTTTCCGGTCGCAAGGTCCGAATCAATGATCTGCCGCAGAAAATTGGAGGTGTGCGCGGCATCGGTCACCGGGGATTCGACAGGGGATTGGCTCATGGAGGGAAGTAAATTTCGATCAGAAGGAATCGGCCCATTTTACCGTAGCGAGAACGATCATTGTCTGATCGCCTGACGTGACGAAAACGCTTCGATGAGTGATTCGATAACTAGGTGCAAAAATCGGCGGTTGCCGTAAGATTTTTAGCTCTGTAGCGAATCAACTGAATTCTTCAAGTCGTTGCCGATGCCACCGCCATCGATCTGTACCGTCGCATATCGCAAGGAAATTTCGTCAGCGTCGTCGGCGCGTAGCTGCTGATCGCCGAATGCACAGATCAACTGTTGCTTTTTGGCGACTTTGTATCGCATCTATTTTTAAAAATTTGAATGTGGATGGCCACGTTAATTTTCTTTTCCGAATTTTTTATTTAAAGATATTTTGCCTTTCTCAATTTGTGTTGGGCAATGCCAAAATACCTCGCCAAATTGGCTCTGCCCAAGAGTGAAAAACTGCATTCCAAGGGTTGAGTTTGCAGCATGCGGTTGCTGAGCCAAGCATTCCTCTAGTCATCTAACAATTCTAAAAAATTAACAAAATGCAATAAAAGCCGAAATTTTATTTGGCTTTTAATGAATGGACCAAAATTAATTCGTCGACTTGGCGAGCTTGTAGCGATTGTTGCCTAAAAAATTAGCCATCAAAAACGCTCAATAGATTGGTTAAAAATATACAATTTGAACTTGATGTTGCAAGTTGAAATTTCGATTAGTGCGACGTTTGCAGTTCATGACCCGATCGTAAAAAATGTAGCTGAAGAAGGTAATGTCGATGTAGTTTAGTTAAGGTAACAAAATTCAAAAAAATATCGGATTGGCAAAACCGATCGACACACTTGCATGCACCGCTTGTTTCGACGGTTCCACTACTGAAATTGTCATTCCACCCACAGGACGCATTATGAAAAAATCGTTATCACTTCTGGCTTTGCTGAG
>JAYTZV010000110.1:0-14387 GCA_043741695.1 Burkholderiales bacterium | reverse complement strand
AATACGTGCCGCCGACATCCGGAAACAGTCCGATATTGACTTCAGGCATCGCCATTTTTGTGCGTTCGGTAACGATCCGCATCCGGCATTGTGGGTCGCTCTGCACCAACCCCATACCGCCTCCCATGACGACGCCATCCAGTAGCGTAATAACCGGCTTGGGAAAATAATGCGTCAAATAATTGAGCGCATATTCCTCAGTAAAAAAATCTTCCAGCAACGCGCTGTTGCCTTGTGGTGATTTGGTGCCGACTTGATGAAAAAAGCGAATATCGCCGCCAGCACAAAATGCTTTTGCGCTGCTGCTGTCGATCAGCACCGCGGTCACCGCCTCGTCGCACTGCCATGTACGGAAAATACTCGTCAGCGCGCGCACCATATCGAGTGAAAGCGCATTAAGGGCTTGCGGGCGATCGAGTGTGATGCAACCGATTGAATTCACGATACGGTGTTGAATGGTATTGGTCATGGTTAAAATGAATCGATATAAACAATTGCGAAAATTTCGCCCAGCAAAAAGGGCGCATGCAATGCGCCCTCAGTGAGGTTTGCCGACGCGTCGGCGATAGGTCAAGTCGCGGGAATCACGTCAGTCGGTTCCGGCATGTGCTTGATCGCGTCATGCTGGTGGTCTTGCAATTTGGTTTTGTATTTGATGACTTGTCGGTCGAGTTTATCGACCAGCGCATCGATGGCTGCGTACAGATCATGGGCCATGCTTTCAACATGCAGATCTTTGCCGCGCAGATGCAAATTGATTTCGGCCTTCTGTCGCTTTTCTTTTTCGGGGAGTTTTTCAACCGTCAGGATGACAGCGATATCAATGACATGATCGAAATGGCGTTTGATGCGTTCTAACTTGGATTGCACATATTCACGGATGGCAGGTGTCACTTCGAGATGATGTCCACTGATTGTGAGATTCATACAGCGCTCCTTGGAATAGTGCCGCTGGCGGTTCGGGCGGGGCGATCAATTGACCGGGTCCGGACACAACGACAGATGAAACATGGCAAACGAATTTGCCGGAAAAAACTACAACGCCTTGCGCAGATTGACTGGGGGGATTTTCAGTGCCTCGCGATATTTTGCGACGGTCCGACGCGCGACCACCATGCCCTGCTCTCCCAGCATTTCGGCGATTTTGCTGTCAGAAAATGGGATTTTCGGGTCTTCAGCTCCTATCAATTGTTTGATGAGTGCCCGGATCGCCGTCGAGGACGCCTCGCCACCTGCTTCGGTGGCGACATGGCTGCCGAAAAAGTACTTCAGCTCGAACATGCCATGCGGGGTCAACATATATTTTTGGGTAGTCACACGGGAAATGGTGCTCTCATGTAAACCCAGTGTATCAGCAATTTCACGCAAGACAAGGGGTCGCATGGCGACTGCGCCATGTGAGAAAAAGTTCCGCTGACGTTCAACGATTGCCTGCGCTACCCGCAAAATTGTATCGAAGCGCTGCCGCATATTTTTGATCAGCCACTTCGCTTCTTGCAACTGCGACGTCAGCGAACCATCACCTTTACTCTGCTTCAGAATATTGGCGTACATCGAATTGACCCGCAGGCGCGGCATCACATCGTGATTCAACATCACCTGCCAGCCGGTGCGGGTGCGCTTGACGATTACGTCCGGCACGACATAGTCGGAACTACCCGCTGAATACACCGCACCCGGATGCGGATTGCAGTGGCGAATGACGCTTTGCGCCTCGCGTAAATCTTCGTCGTCGCAGTCGAGTGCTTTTTTAAGTTTGGAGAAATCGCGCTGCGCAAACAGCGTGAGATAGTCTTCGACAATCGTTAGCGCGCGCCGCCGCGTCACCATCGCAATACTCGGCATGCGCTTGATCTGCAACGCAAGACATTCTGCAGGAGTGCGTGCGCCGACACCCGCCGGATCAAAGCTTTGCAGGAGTTTCAATGCGATCGATAACTCGTCGGCATCGAGTTCGAGTTCAGGCGGCATCCGCGCGAGCATGTCGTCGAGATTGTCTTCCAGGTAGCCGTTGTCATTCAACGCATCGATCATCAATTCGACCAGCGCGCGGTCACGCGGATTATTGATGGTCACGCGCATTTGTTCGAGCAAGTGGTCGCGCAGGGTCAGTCCGGACGCTTCCAACTGTGGCCGCGAATCTTCGTCGTCCGGTGTCTTGCCGTTGCGTGCCACATCGTCGAAGCTCCAATCGGATTCGCTACTGGCTGCAGCTTCTGGCGCGTCACTGCCTTCGAACGCAGTCTCGCTTTCCGTCGATGGACTCGGCGCTGCATTTGCGTCTGCGCTCGCGCCTTCCTTGTGGATGCCCTCCGCACCGATCGCGCCGTCGCCAAGCAGGCGCACCGAATGATCGAGTGGATCATCCAGGCGTTCCAGCAGCGGATTGTCGGACAAGAGTTGCTCAAGTTCTTGATGCAATTCCAGCGTCGACAATTGCAGCAAGCGAATCGATTGCTGTAGTTGCGGAGTCAGCGCGAGGTGTTGCGAAGTACGCAGTTGCAGGGATTGTTTCATCAGTGTCGTCGACTACATCCGGAAATGTTCGCCCAAATACACGCGCCGCACCGACTCGTTGGCGATGATATCGTCAGGTCGGCCGCTGGCCAGTACCGCACCTTGATTGATGATGTAGGCGCGGTCGCAGATGCCGAGGGTTTCGCGCACATTGTGGTCTGTGATCAGCACGCCGATGCCACGCTCTTTCAAAAAACGTACGATGCGTTGAATCTCGATGACTGCAATTGGATCGACGCCAGCGAACGGTTCATCCAGCAAAACGAAGCGCGGATTAGTGGCAAGTGCACGCGCTATTTCTACCCGGCGGCGCTCGCCACCGGATAGCGACATCGCTTGATTCTCACGCAGTTTTTCAATCTGCAAATCATGCAGCAGCACGTCGAGTCGTTCATCGATCATCGCGCGGGTCAGTGATTTGCCGTCAACCCGCTGCAACTCCAACACAGCGCGAATATTTTCTTCGACATTCAATTTGCGAAATACCGACGCTTCCTGCGGCAGATACGACAGGCCCATTACCGCCCGCCGATGAATCGGCAAGCGTGAAATGTCGGCACCGTCCAGACTGATTGCACCGGCATCCGATGGCACCAAGCCGACGATCATATAAAACGAGGTGGTCTTGCCGGCACCATTCGGGCCGAGCAAGCCGATCACTTCGCCGCTGGCAACATCGAGCGAGACATCACTGACGACCTGGCGCGCACCATAACTTTTTTGCAGGCCGCGTACCGCAAGCGTGCTGGTTGTCATTTCGCAGCACCCGGTGTACGCGGTTGGATCACTGCCTTGATCCGGCCAGCGCCTGCTTTGCTTTCACCGCCGGCGTTGGTATTGTTCACTGAAAAAAATTCGCTGCGGCTGTCGTACGAAATAAACTCGCCTTCGACTTCATCGGTCGGCTTGAAGCCTTCAAGCCGGCGCATTTTTGCTTTGGTGTAGAGCTTGGCGATTTCAGTTTTGCCATCGTATTCAATACGGTCGGCTTCGCCCTCGATCCATAGATCCGGGCCGCCATCACGCTTTTGGCGGAAAGTGGCGCGACCGCCAGGTGCCGCATACAGCGTCGCAAATTGGTAGCCGGCAGCATCTTGCGTGACGATCACGCGTGCGGCTTTCATCAGCAAGGTACCGCGTGTCAGCACGACGGTACCGGTGAACGTATTGACCTGCTTGACGTCGTCATAGGCCATCTGATCGGCGTCAACCACGGTAGGTTTTGTCGAATCTGCTTTTTCCGCGAAAGCCAACGTGGTGAAGGGCAACGTAATGGAGAACGCGAGAGCTGTCGCCAACAAAGTTGAACAACATAAAAAAACCGATTTCATAATCATTCCAGATGAATACAGCAGGTACAAAATTTAGAGCCAATCATTAAAATTCGATGGCCAATGTCATGGTCGCGCAGCGGGCAAAAACTTGCCATGGACTCGGCTCGATAAATCGAGCTGGCGGGTCGCATTGTTAGCCAACATGCCGGTCCCGTTCAGGGTGGCGGTGCCGAGAAGTAGCTCAACAGGCGTATTGGTTTTCATGATGTCGTCATCAGGAAGTAGTACCAGGTAAGTTGACTTCAAATGAAAATGTGCACTTGGCCCGAATGCTGGACGATCGATATCCACATGGCCTTTCATGCGCACTTCACTGCTGTCACTATTGACCGTTGCGGTATCGGAGCGCATCACCATCGCCGGTCTGCCGCTGGCCAGATTGTTGATGATCGGATGGATGATTTCGTACGAGTCGTCGGCCGGAAAATGCGTTAACACGTCACCTGAAATGTTGTAGCGTGCAGTGTGTGATTTCGCCATTTTGACGAAAGTGAACTTATCTACATAGTAATCGGGTGTAGTGCGCGGCGCGTCAACCGTGTTGGCTTCGCCTTTTTTGCGCAACACCCCAAGCAGCCAGAAACTGCCTAGCGCCATCGCCGCACAAAGAGCAATCACAACGCCGAGTCGAAAACGATTGGTTACGCTTGCGGCACTCATGACAGATACGGCGCCAGTGCCGCCTCGTACTTGCCTTGCGCTCGCAAAATGAAGTCGCATAATTCCCGTACTGCGCCCCGACCACCTGTTGCGGAAGTAACGTAATGCACGCGCTGACGTACTTCGTCATGGCCATTTGGAACGCTTGCCGCGAAACCCGCGCGTAGCAGAATCGGCAGGTCAATCACATCGTCACCGATGAAGCCGCAGTGCTGCGCTACGATGCCTGTTTGTGCCATCAATTGTTCGAACGCGACCCGCTTGTCGTGTACGCCTTGATGCACATGTGTGATGCCGAGATCGCTGGCACGCCGTTGCACCAGCGCTGATTGTCGTGCGCTGATAATGGCAGTGGCGATGCCGGCATTTTGCAGCAACCGAATGCCTTGGCCGTCGAGCACATTGAAAGTCTTGATCCATTCGCCGTCGCTGCCAAAATGCAGGCTGCCATCGGTCAATACACCGTCCACATCGAAAATCATCAGGCGTACCTGCGCCGCGCGCGCGCTTGCGTCACCGGTTGAAGAATTCATCAGATCACCTTGGCGCGCGTGAGATCGTGAATGTGCAGCGCACCGACCAATACGCCATCGGCGTCGGCGACCAGCAGCTGATTGATGCGGAATTCCTCCATCATCTGCACTGCATCGACGGCGAGTTGATCGGGGCCGATCGTGCGCGGATTTTTGTGCATGACATCACCGATGTTGATCGTGCTGAAATCGCGCACCTGTTCGATCAGGCGGCGTAGATCGCCGTCGGTAAAGACGCCGATTGGATGATTTTGCGCATCGATCACGGCGGTCATCGCCATGCCCTTACGCGTGATTTCCATCAGTGCCTGCGACAGTGAAACGCTCGGTAATACCGCCGGAATAGCATCGCCACTGCGCATGACATCGCGCACATGCGTCAGCAAACGCCGCCCGAGTGCGCCGCCCGGATGCGAGCGCGCAAAATCTTCTTCGCCAAAACCGCGTGCATCCAATAGCGCCACAGCCAGCGCATCACCGATGCCCAATGCTGCAGTGGTGCTGGCAGTTGGTGCCAGATTGAGTGGACAAGCTTCCTTGTCGACTGCAACGTTCAAATGGACGGTGGCGATTTTTGCCAGCGCTGAATCATCGTTGCCCGTCAGTGCGATCAGGGTTGCGCCCGTGCGCTTGATAATCGGCACAATCGCCATTAGTTCGGCGGTTTCGCCAGAATTCGAAATGGCAATGAAAGCATCATCCGGCGCGACCATACCAAGGTCACCATGAGCGGCTTCAGCAGGGTGCACGAACAAGGCGCGGGTGCCAGTTGACGCAAGCGTGGCGGCAATTTTGCGGGCGATATGACCGGACTTGCCGATGCCCGATACAACCACGCGGCCGCTGCAGTTCAACAGAAGCGCGACGGCTTCGGCAAAATGGTCGCCGGCTTTGCCAGCCAATCGCAATTTCAGTGCGAGCAGCGCATCTGCTTCAATCTGCAAGGTCTCGCCAGCGAGTCGAATCGCGCGTGCTGTGGCGAGTTCAACAGGCGCTTCCACAACGGTTTTTTGATGGGTTAAACTCATTCTTGGAGTATAAACGAAATCACAAAGCAAAAAATCTGCCAGCCATAACTACGGCGTTTTCTCCACTTAATTTTAGGTTTTTTCAACGATCAATGCACTCTGCCCTTGAATTGACTTTGTTATTACTGGGCGCTGCGGTGCTGGGAGTAGTTGCCTTCAGACGGCTGCATTTGCCGCCAATGCTAGGCTATCTCGCGGTTGGTACACTGATCGGTCCGCATGGGCTGGGCTTGGCGGAAGACAATGCCACTACGCATACGCTGGCGGAATTCGGCGTAGTGTTTTTGATGTTTTCGATCGGCCTGGAATTTTCTTTGCCGAAGTTGGTCTCGATGCGGCGTACGGTGTTTGGGCTCGGGCTCGCGCAGGTGCTGCTGACCATTGCGGCGACCATGCTGTTCGGCTGGCTGAGTGCCGCGCTGTTGCCCCAATTTTTTGCGATCGGCTGGCGCGCCGCCTTTGCGCTCGGTGGTGCACTGGCGATGTCGTCGACCGCAATCGTCTCGAAATTGCTCACCGAGCGGCTCGAACTCGAAAGTGAGCATGGCCGCCGCATCATCAGCATTTTGCTGTTTCAGGATCTGGCACTAGTGCCGCTGCTCATTCTCGTGCCGGCACTGGCACAAGCGCCGCAGGAAATCGCAGTCACGCTGGTCAAGGCGGCGCTGAAAGCAGGCGCGGTATTGCTGCTGTTGCTGGTGCTTGGCCAGACCTTGATGCGTGGCTGGTTTCGCAGCGTGGTGCGGCATCGCTCGCAAGAATTATTCATGCTCAATTTGCTGCTCATTACGCTGGGCGCGGCATGGTTGACTGAAAAGGCGGGCTTGTCGCTGGCGCTGGGTGCGTTTGTCGCCGGCATGCTGATCTCGGAAACCGAATTCAAGCATCAGGTGGAAGAAGACATCAAACCGTTTCGCGATGTGCTGCTCGGTCTGTTTTTTATCACCATCGGCATGCTGCTCAATGTTGGCGTGGTCCTGCATAACTTACCGCTGGTACTGTTGTTGCTGGTCGCGCCGGTGCTCCTGAAATTTATCTTGATCGCTGCGTTGGCAAGGCTGTTCGGCGCGTCGACCGGCATCGCACTGCGTACCGGCCTGGCGTTGGCGCAGGCCGGCGAGTTCGGTTTTGTGCTGCTGAACCAAGCTGGCATGCTGAATTTGATCGATCCGTTTCTGGTGCAGGTGATTCTGGCGTCGATGGTGCTGTCGATGCTGGTCGCGCCGTTTTTACTGGCGCATGCCGATGCGATCGTGATGAAGCTATCGGCCAACGAGTGGATGATGCAGTCGCTGGCACTGACGCAAATTGCCACGCGCACCATGAAAATTCAGAAGCATGTATTGATCGCCGGGTTTGGCCGTAGCGGCCAGAGTCTGGCCAAGCTGCTGGAAGAGGAGGGCATTCTGTACCACGCACTCGATCTTGATCCCGACCGGGTGCAGGAAGCGCAAGCTGCGGGTGCAAATGTGTCGTACGGTGATGCGGCGCGGCGCGCGGCGCTGGTGGCTGCAGGCATCCATCGCGCCGCGGTGCTGGTGGTGACCTATGCGAGTACGCCCTCGGCGTTGAAGGTGCTGCATTTCGCGCACGAACTTGCGCCAGCCTTGCCGGTGATTGTGCGCAGTTATGACGACACCGATCTCGACCAACTACGTGCCGCTGGTGCAACCGAGGTGGTACCCGAAGCGATCGAAGGCAGCCTGATGCTGGCGTCGCATGCGCTGGTGATGCTGGGGGTGCCATTGCGGCGCGTCGTGCATCGGGTGCAGGTCGCACGCGATCAGCGGTATGCCGCTTTGCGCGGTTATTTTCACGGTAGCAGCGATGTCGAAGAAGATGCGGAGCATTTGCACGTACGGCTGCATTCGGTGACCTTGAACGGCATGGCCGCGGCAGTCGGTTGCTGTCTCGCCGATATCGATCTCGCAGGTCTTTGCGTCGAACTCACTGCGCTGCGGCGTGGTCGCGCATCGACCAGCACGACGCCCGCGACCGTGTTGCATGCGGGGGATGTGTTGGTGTTGCGTGGCACCTCGGAAAATCTTTCTTTAGCCGAAAAGCGTTTGCTAAAATCGGTACGAAAGAGCGCTTGAGTACATCCTATTTTTAGTGCGCGAACGTCTGACGAGACATCGACACTACGCCATCGATACTTGCCTGCATCCAATCTCGATTAGCATGCGTACTTGTAAATCCGCGTACCTCTGCCAATTGGTGCGTAAATTCAACGTATGACGGACCGATTCAATGCCTACCCCAAGTAAATTACTGCTAATTTTTTTGACCGTCATCGTACTGCTCGGTGCAGTCGTCGCATGTTCTCCGCTGACGGTAATCAATGCCGTGAGCTCGGGGAGCGGTTCTGACAAAGAACTGGCCATCAGCTACGGCGACGACCCGCGCAATAAACTCGATATCTATCGACCCCGCGACGCCAAAAGCGCTGCACCGGTTGTAGTGTTTTTTTACGGCGGCAGCTGGAACATGGGATCGCGTAGTGATTACGCTTTCGTTGGTGAAGCGCTGGCGGAGCGCGGTATCGTCGCGGTGCTGGCCGATTACCGCTTGTATCCGCAAGTGCGCTATCCAGATTTCGTCGATGATTCAGCACGCGCCGTAGCGTGGACATTGAAAGAAATTCAGCGCCATGGTGGCGATCCCAGGCGTGTATTTGTGATGGGTCACAGCGCGGGTGCTTACAACGCAGCGATGGTCGCTATCGATTCACGTTGGCTCGCCGCTGCTGGAGCATCGCCCACCGAATTGCGCGGATTGATCGGCCTGGCAGGACCGTACGATTTCATTCCGATCAATGATAAAAATGTGCGTCCAGTGTTTTTTTATCCCGATACGCCGCCCGCTTCGCAACCGATTAACCATGTCACTGCGGCTGCACCGCCCGCGCTGTTGATCGCATCGCATGCCGACAAGCTGGTTGATCCGGTACGCAATACCGGTGGACTGGCGAACCGGTTGCGCTCGGTGGGCGTGGCCGTCGATGAGGTGTATTTCGATAACACTAGCCACGCCAGTTTGATTGGCGCAATTGCATGGCCGCTGCGTGGCATTGCGCCGGTGCTGGATACGGTAGTGAAGTTTGTGAGAACGGATGGCGGGCGTATTCAGGTGAGTGCACGCTGATACCTACGACTATTTTGGTAGCGAAGAACTTTTAAATTAGCACTGCGCTGCTGCAGAATTTTCTCGTGCAGCGGTCAATTCATCTGGGTGCTTTTGGCACCTTGATAATCATCTTTCCGTTGCGAACCACAACACTATTTGTCCGCGTTTGAAACGCCAAGCGGCGAGCATTTTCGCCAGCGCGTATTGACGCGGTAAGTATGTCTTGTATGTTCTTCTCAAGTGCCTCGCTCATTGGTTTCGGGTTCATCGTCGCTCCGATCAATAAGGTGAGTTGCGTACAAATTAAATGTACTCGCTCACCCCGAATCGTTTATTGCGATTTCTCTCCTTTACGCTTCAACAGCGGAGCAAGGTATTTCCCGGTGAAGCTTGCCGGATTTTTCGCAACGGCTTCCGGAGTGCCGGCCGCAATAATCTGCCCACCGCCAGCACCACCTTCCGGCCCGAGATCGATCAGCCAATCTGCAGTTTTTATCACGTCCAGATTGTGTTCGATGATCACCAAGGTATTACCCTGATCGCGCAAACGATGGATCACTTTCAGCAGCAAATCGATGTCATGAAAATGCAAACCGGTGGTTGGTTCATCCAGAATGTACAGCGTGCGACCGGTGTCGCGTTTGGATAATTCCAGCGACAGTTTCACGCGCTGCGCTTCGCCACCTGACAGTGTGGTCGCGCTCTGACCTAAACGGATATAGCCCAAACCCACATCGAGCAGCGTATGCAGCTTGCGTGCAATCACCGGCACCGGCTTGAAAAATTCATAGGCTTCTTCCACCGTCATGCCGAGCACTTCGTTGATGTTTTTGCCCTTGTATTGCACTTCCAGCGTTTCGCGGTTGTAGCGTTTGCCGTGGCAGACATCGCATGGTACGTACACGTCCGGCAAAAAGTGCATTTCGACTTTAAGTACGCCATCGCCCTGACACGCTTCGCAGCGGCCACCCTTGACGTTGAACGAAAAACGGCCTGCGCTATAGCCACGTTCTTTCGAGGCATTCACAGTTGCAAACAGATCGCGGATTGGCGTGAACAAGCCGGTATACGTCGCCGGATTCGAGCGTGGCGTGCGGCCGATCGGACCCTGATCGACCGAGATCACTTTGTCGAAATGTTCAAACCCGCTGATGGTTTCATGCGCGGCCGGTTCCGAATGCGAGCCATACAAATGACGTGACGCCGCGTGATACAGCGTGTCGTTGACCAGCGTCGATTTGCCGGAACCAGAAACACCGGTCACGCAAGTCAGCAAGCCGACCGGTAATTCGAGCGTGACGTTTTTGAGGTTATTGCCGGTCGCACCGGTGATGACGAACTGCTTTTTTGGATCGGGTGCATGGCGCTTTTTCGGCACCGCGATTTCAAGCGTGCCATTCAGATATTGTGCGGTCAGCGACTTTTTATTTTTGAGGATTTCTTTCAGGGTGCCTTCGGCAATGACTTCGCCGCCATGCACACCGGCGCCCGGTCCCATGTCGACCACATAATCAGCGCAGCGAATTGCGTCTTCATCATGCTCGACTACCAGCACGCTATTACCGATATCGCGCAGGTGTTTGAGCGTGGCGATCAGGCGATCGTTGTCGCGCTGATGCAGGCCGATCGATGGCTCATCCAACACATACATTACGCCAGTCAGTCCGGAGCCGATTTGTGAAGCCAGCCGGATGCGCTGCGCCTCGCCGCCGGATAACGTATCGGCGCTGCGTTCAAGCGATAAATAATCGAGGCCGACATTATTCAAAAAGCGCAAACGAGAAACGATTTCCTTGATGATGCGGTCAGCGATTTCTTTCTTTGCACCGGTCAGCGTGAGCGTCTCGAAAAACTCCAGCGTGGCGCGCAACGGCGTCGCCGCAACTTCATAAATCGCACGCTGCTGCGCACCGTTACCGACCTTCACAAAGCGCGCTTCGACCCGCAGCCGCGCGCCCTCGCATGATGGACACTGCTTTTCGTTGATGAACTTGGCGAGTTCTTCTTTTACTGCCATCGAATCGGTTTCTCGATAGCGCCTCTGCAAATTATTAACCACACCTTCGAACGCATGTTCACGTACCACCGCTCGGCCGCGCTCATTGATGTAGGTGAACGGAATATGCTGTTTGCCGGAACCGTACAGCACCGCGTTCTGGGCGGTTTCGCTCAGTTTTTCAAACGGCAGATCGAGATCGAATTCATAGAATGCGGCCAGATTTGACAACATCTGAAAATAGAATTGATTACGTCGATCCCAACCCTTGACTGCGCCGCTTGCCAGCGACAAATTTGGAAACGCGACGATGCGTTTTGGGTCGAAAAATTCGATATGACCTAGACCATCGCATTCCGGGCAGGCACCCATCGGATTGTTGAATGAGAACAGGCGCGGTTCCAGCTCTTGCAGCGAATAGCCGCAGGTCGGGCAAGCAAATTTGTTCGAATACAGATGCTCGACGGCAGTATCCATTTCCAGCACCAGTGCGCGGCCATCGGCCAGTCGCAATGCAGTCTCAAAGCTTTCTGCCAATCGCTGCTTGATATCTTCCTTGACCTTGATGCGGTCGATCACAACATCGATCGTGTGCTTTTCGGCTTTTTTCAGTTTCGGCAAATCGTCGACTTCATAAATCTTCGCAGCATGCGTCCCGCTTTGAATGCGAAAGCGCACAAATCCGTGCGCCTGCATTTGCTCGAACAGGTCGACATGCTCGCCTTTGCGATTGCTGACTACCGGCGCCAGGATCATCAGCTTGGTATCTTCCGGCATCGCCAAAACCGCATCAACCATTTGCGAGACTGACTGCGCTGCTAGCGGATTTTCCGGATGATCCGGACAATAGGGCGTGCCGACTCGCGCATACAGCAGACGCAGGTAATCGTGGATCTCAGTGACAGTACCAACGGTCGAACGTGGATTGTGCGAGGTGGCTTTTTGTTCGATCGAAATCGCTGGTGATAATCCTTCGATCAAATCGACATCGGGCTTTTCCATCAGCTGCAAAAATTGTCGCGCATACGACGACAACGATTCCACATACCGGCGCTGACCTTCCGCGTAAAGTGTATCGAACGCCAACGATGATTTGCCTGAACCGGATAATCCGGTGATCACAATCAGTTTGTTGCGTGGCAAATCGAGATTAATGTTTTTGAGGTTGTGCGTGCGCGCACCTCGAATACGAATTTCTTCCATGAACTACCTTCAGGGTAATGGGTCGCGACGAAGGCACCAAGCTTTGGCGCGCATGCGGAGCAACCCGCTACTATATCGGAGTTTGAATCAGTCAGCCGAAGCTCGGTCAGTGTTGTGCACCGGGTTGTCCTGCGCTTGAAATAAGCTCAATCGCATAGCTTCGTATGGATCTTGCGACATGCATTGCGTTTGCGTTCACGACTGCGGGTTTGTGCATCCCATCACAAAGGCGCTCGCCCAATCGCCTGTTCTCGCTGGTCGGGGCTGACATATAATTCGGCATCAATTCATTCGGCATCAATTCATTGCGAGGGCAAGCCCGCTCGCCACCGCAGAACAGCATAATCAGGAGAACTCAGCATGGCATCGGTCAACAAAGTCATCATCGTCGGCAATCTCGGACGCGATCCCGAAACACGTTATATGGCCAACGGCGAGGCGGTGACCAATATCGCAGTTGCCACTACCGAGAGCTGGAAAGACAAAAACAGCGGTGAAAAAAAAGAACTGACCGAATGGCACCGCATCACGTTTTATCGCAAGCTGGCTGAAATTGCCGCACAGTATCTTAAAAAAGGTTCGCAGGTCTACATCGAAGGCAAGTTGCAAACCCGTAAATGGACTGACAAGGAAAACGTCGAGCGCTTCACCACCGAGATCATCGCCGACACGATGCAGATGTTAGGTAGCCGTCAGGGGATGGGCGGTGGTGGAGGCGGCGCGATGGATGATGACTACAGTAACGCGCCGACCCAGCGGACCAGCGCCCCTGCGAACACTGGAGGTAGCGCACCACGTCAGGCCGCCCGGCCCGCACCGAATTTTTCGGATATGGATGACGACATCCCGTTCTGACCGGACCCATTATTTAATTTGTTAAGAAAAACCGGAAGTGTCTGCATGATCAGTTGGCTATGTGGATAACTCCGGTTTTTTCCATTGGTCTTTGTGATTGTCTCACCGGAACCGCATTTTTGTTGTAAAGATGTATCCGTCATAATGGTTGCTACGGGGAAATTTTTCATCTCGTTTTCCAGCTTTCTGTGAAAACGCAGACATTCTCACAGTGCCGAGCATTTTTAGCGGGCGAAGCGTTGCGAAGCCCGCTTCCCTCAAGACTGCGGTTTGTTGGTTTGGTCTCAACCTCCGCGCTTTATCCCTCCGCACCATGTAAATACTCTTCCGATAAGGCATTAAAAGTGCCTTTTTACAACATTCCGAAGGTGCAAAGTCGTTGCATCAGCGCGGCATTTTTTTTATGATTATTGTCGGTTAGTATAAAAAATAGTTTGAAATCATAGACTTAGTTGCATTTCTTCGTTTTCGATATTAGACTCGGGTACGGTACGTTGGCGTAGCGGGGATTCGATGACACGGTTTTTTGTTCGAGAAGTTCGGTTGCCATCCGGAGAGCACGTACCCACATTGGTGGACGCTCACCGACTTGGAATGCCCGTCATGATTGCAATGCGTTACGTGCTAACAGCGTGCAGACACGTGGTAACAAACCCAAAACAATTCGCCAGAAATTAAGTGCCTTAGCGCTCGCTTTTCAGTTTTTCGAGAGCCACCATATTGACCTCGTTGAACGCGCTGCGAAGCAGTAATTCCTTAGTTTGGACGAGTTGGTCGCCCTTTCAGAACGCTGCCGACTTATGCAAGTTAGCCCGTTTGTGGTCGTCCCATCTTATGTGTCAAGTCGGTTCGCCACCTGCATTGATTTCATTGAATGGACGTCCCAACCAGTTCTCGCCCGCATTGATAACGACCGGCACTGGTATGCCGGTGGAGAAGCACTTAAACGATTTTTAAACGTGCGAAAAGCGTAGCTTCTCCACCCAATAGTCACCAATCAAATATTCCTGACTTCTACCTCCAGCTGCCCTTAAACTGGGCGGAGTCAAGAACCAAGTGCAACACGGTTAATGTATCGACGCTGATTTAGCCAGCTCGATGTTGTGCATGATTTCTGCATAGACTTCGAGCGGGC
>JAYTZV010000109.1:0-14443 GCA_043741695.1 Burkholderiales bacterium | reverse complement strand
TCTTTCGGATTTTGTCGCAGCGCAGTACGCAAGCTGGACATTTCCCGTGCAATCGGGTCATTGGGCCTGAATGGCAGGCGCTCAAGCACCACATCGTCGCGCTCTGGGACGTGCGGCGATGCAACAGCAGAATTAAGCGTAATCAACAAAAACGCTAGCGTAAAACCATGAACGAATTTCGGAAACATCTTGGGTACCAAAAAAGAGGGATGGTAAATTCGCGAAAACGCATCATAACCAACTTGGCATAAATTTTATTTTTGCAATGCAGCATCGACGGCTCCACATTTAATATTTCGTAGGGGCAGTTTGTCCTCACCTAAAAATAAAGCTGCAATCTCGAATTTTTTTCAGAAATATGTCAACGCTCCGAGAAGCACATCGTTATTGCACATGATTCGAATGAATCGTCGACTTTTCAACAAGAACACTACTAAGGAAAACAAAATGAAAAACCTGATCGCCGCGCTGGTCGCAAGCTTGTTCGCTGTTTCCGCATTCGCAGCAAGCCACACCGCAGCTCCTGCTGCTCCAATGGCTGACGCAAAAGCAGCACCAATGGCTGACGCGCCAAAAGCAAAAAAAGCTAAAAAGCATCACAAAATGAAGAAAGCAATGAAGGCAGACGCAGCCGCACCAGCAGCAGCGCCGGCAGCTAAGTAATTGCTTGATTAGCCAGGTAACTGGCGACAAAGCGAAAGGCAGGTTATCCTGCCTTTTTTTATTTCTGATCGTAACGCGTTCGCGCGTTTGATCATTTGGCTACTTATGATTTCACGCTATTTTTCACGCAGCTTTGCAACGCTGGCAATCACTGCCGTGACAGCGTTACCCATGTTGACTGCCCGTGCGCAACAACCAACATTCCCGATTACATCGCTTTCAGCGGGCATGTATGTCATCAAGGCCGAGGTAGCCGCGACGGATGCGCAACGTGAATACGGCCTGATGTACCGCGAAAAACTCGGTAAAAATGAGGGGATGGTATTTTTGTTTGGCGCGCCAGCGGGCGTATGCATGTGGATGAAAAATACACCACTGCCCCTATCTGTGGCATTCATTGACACATCTGGCAAGATAGTCAATATCGAAGACATGCAGCCGCAAACTACCAACTCACATTGCGCAAAAAAACCAATCGCGTATGCGCTGGAAATGAATGCAGGTTGGTTCAAACAGAAAAATATCCGCGCCGGATCGGTTATCGAAGGATTACCACCATTGCGATGACTTAGTCCGTACGGCGCAATTCCATCCAAGCACAGAGCGCCTAAAAGCTAAAAAACCCGACAAATTGCTCTGTCAGGTCTCGGGCTTGCTGCGGCACTGTCATTAAAAGAGCGCAGTTCCTGCAAAAAGTGGGCCGCGAAAAACAGAGTACTGGCTTTCCGCAATTTCTTCTTAGTGTATCAGGCCAACGCTTTTAGCGCTGCTGCCATGCGGCTCTTGTGACGTGCTGCCTTGTTCTTGTGAATGATTTTTTTATCGGCAATGCGATCGATTGTAGAAATCGATGTCTGAAATACTTGCGTTGCAACTGACTTGTCGCCAGCGTCAATCGCCTTACGGATTGCTTTGATCGCTGTGCGCAGCGTCGAGCGCTGGCTCGAATTGTGCGCGTTTTGCTTGACTGCTTGACGAGCACGCTTGCGTGCCTGTGCGGTATTTGCCATGAATGATAATTCCTGTATCGAGGTCCGGATGCGCTCTCAAAGCTGAACGACATGCCCGCTTGAGATCATTAGCTACTAAATTCTGTGAAGCCATATAGTATATGGGATCGCGCGCCAAAAGGCAAACTTGTCGACGCAGCCTTGCGCCGCATCGAAACCATCAAGGCCGTGCGGGCGTCAGCCGCTATAATTTGCCCCCATGAACTTGCATAAAACCCTGGCGACAATTTTTGGCATGACAATGTTGTCGCGTATTACTGGCTTGATTCGCGACGTGTTGATTTCACGGGCATTTGGCGCATCGGGATTTACCGACGCCTATTTCGTAGCGTTCAGAATTCCCAATCTACTGCGTCGCTTATTTGCAGAAGGCGCTTTTGCTCAGGCCTTTGTACCAATTCTCGCGGAATACAAAAACCAGCGAGGCAACGATGCCACCAAAGAAATGGCCGACCATGTCGCCACAATTCTGGTGTGGGCGCTGATTGGTACCTGCCTGCTTGGCATCCTGCTGGCACCAGGCATTGTCTACTTGATGGCGACCGGCTTGAAACAGAATCCCGCGGTATTCAACGTAACGGTCAACATGACGCGCATCATGTTTCCGTACATCGGCTTCATGTCTTTTGTCGTGCTTGCTGGCGGTATTTTGAATACCTGGCGAGAATTTCGCATACCTGCATTCACGCCGGTGTTACTCAATCTGTCGTTTATTACCGCTTCGTTATTCGTCGCGCCATTCATGGCACAACCGATTTACGCGCTTGCTTTCGCAGTATTTTTCGGCGGTATTTTGCAAATGGCGATTCAGATTCCAGCATTGATGCGCATCGGTATGCTGCCGCGTATTCGCTTCAACCCTAGCATCGCGCTTAAAGATACCGGCGTGCAGCGTGTGCTGAAACAAATGGCACCGGCTACCTTCGCAGTATCAGTCGCGCAGATCAGCTTGGTGATTAACACCAATATCGCCTCGCACCTCGAGCTGGGCAGCGTGTCATGGCTGTCGTTCGCTGATCGACTGATGGAATTTCCAACCGCCCTACTGGGCGTTGCACTTGGAACAGTGCTGTTGCCAAGTTTGTCGAAAGCGCATGCCGATGGAGATCCCGTCGAATATTCGGCGTTGCTCGATTGGGGTCTGCGTCTGACATTTTTGCTAGCGCTTCCAGCAGCAGTCGGATTGGCGACGCTTTCCGAACCCCTCACCGCAACACTGTTCCATTACGGGAAATTCGATGCGCGTGCCGTGATGATGACCAGCCACGCGCTGGTTGCCTACGGCGTCGGACTGATCGGACTGATCGTCGTCAAAATTCTGGCACCCGGCTTTTATGCGAAACAGGATATTCGCACGCCGGTGAAAATCGCGATCGGCGTGTTGATTGCAACGCAAATAATGAATTATCTGTTCGTCCCCAAACTCGGACTCGCTGGCTTGGCACTATCGATTGGACTGGGCGCTTGTCTGAACGCCAGTTTTCTATATTGGGGTTTGCGGCATCGCGGCATCTTCGTCCCGCGATCTGGTTGGCAGATATTTTTGCTAAAGCTCTCAGGTGCCTTGTGCCTGATGGGGGGCGCGGCATTGTGGCTTGCGGCGCATTTTGACTGGATCGCGTTACAAGCGCATCCGCTACAACGGGCAAGCGCACTTTCCGCGGTGCTAGTGGCATGTGCCATTGTTTATTTTGGTACGTTGGTCGCCATGGGGTTCCGACCTGCTGACTTCAAACGGATTGCAGCATGATCAAACCGCTCGATTACTTTACCGCACTCGTGCGGCAGGACGACAGCATTCCCTTGTTTGAAGCGGCGGTCGCGCTGGCGCAAGATGCGGATCCCGAACTTGATTTGAGTGCGGTGCAGGGCGATGTCGATACGCTGGCGGCGCGGCTGCGCAAACGTATTCCGGTCGATGCCGGCCCAGTACAGAAAGTGCAATTGCTGAACCAGTATTTTTATCGCGAACTCGGCTTCGGCAGCAATTTGAATAATTACTACGATCCTGATAACAGCTACCTGCACCGCGTGCTGAAAACGCGCCGTGGTATTCCGATTTCACTGGCCATGGTGTATGTCGAAATGGCGCAGCAATGTGGCCTCGACGTAAAAGGAATTTCGTTCCCCGGACATTTTCTGATGAAGCTATCGATACCGTCGGGCGACATAGTTCTCGATCCAACCAACGGGGAGAGTTTGTCGCGCGAGGAACTGGAAGAGCGTCTTGAACCCTTCGTCGCGCAAATCCGCCGCGCCGGCAAGCCGCTGGCGGAATATCTTGATGCCGCACCAGCACGCGCTATTCTGGTCCGCATGCTGCGCAATTTGAAATCACTTTTTATTGATCAGGCGCGCTGGCAAAAACTGCTCGACGTGCAGCAGCGCCTGCTGATCCTGCTACCGGGTGACATTACCGAGCGGCGCGATCGCGGTCTGGCATTTTCGCATCTCGATTGCCCGCAGGCCGCGCTGGAAGATTTTCAGGCCTATCTCGCGCAGCGACCCACAGCGATCGACGCCGACGATTTGCGCAGCAAGCTGCCGACGCTGAAACTGGCTTGCCGCAAGCTGAACTGATCACCACGTTCAGCTTGCGCTCGGCCTCCGTTCAGACCTTGTTGCGGGCCTCGATTACTTCCCATTTTTCCAGCGCATCCAGCAACTCACCATCGAGCGCTGCAAAACGCTGATGCAGGCGTTGCAGTTCTTCCGGCTTTTGCTTGTAGACGTCGGGGCTGGCTAGTTGCGTCGAAATCGCTTTCTGCTCTGCTTCGAGTTCAGCAATCAACACCGGCAGCGCGTCGAGTTCACGCTGCTCTTTGTAGCTTAGTTTTTTTTGTTTGGGCTGCGGTGTAATCACTTCAGTAGCCGCTTTGGAATCGCCTTTGGCAACCTTGATTGCAGCGCTCGGCGTCAGCGGCACGCGGCGTACGCGCTCCCAATCGGTGTATCCGCCGATATATTCGCGCCACATGCCGTCGCCTTCGGCCACGATCACTTGCGTGACCACGTTGTCGAGGAAGGTTCGATCATGGCTGACCAAAAATACCGTGCCGGTATAGTCCTCAAGCAGCTCTTCCAATAATTCCAGCGTATCGATATCGAGATCATTGGTCGGCTCGTCAAGCACCAGCACATTGGCTGGCTTGGCAAACAAGCGTGCCAGCAGCAAACGGTTGCGCTCGCCACCCGACAGCGATTTCACTGGTGAACGTGCGCGTTCCGGGGCAAATAAAAAGTCATTCAGATACGTCATCACATGCTTGCGCTGGCCATTGATTTCGACCCAGTCACTGCCCGGGGCAATCGTGTCAGCCAAGCTGGCATCTTCATTCAACTGTGCACGCATCTGATCAAAATACGCCACCTGTAATTTCGTGCCCTGCTTGACCGTACCGGAATCAGGTTGCTCTTCACCGAGAATCATTTTCAGCAAGGTGGTTTTACCCGCACCGTTCAAGCCGATCAGGCCGACCTTGTCACCACGCAGCAGCGTCGCGCTGAAATCACGCACGATGACCTTGTCACCATAGCGTTTGTTGATACCGTCGAGTTCGGCGACGATCTTGCCGGAACGTTCACCGGCCGAAACATCGAGTTTGACCTGACCTTGCTGCTCGCGCCGCGCCGTGCGCGTCATGCGCAATGCTTCGAGTCGGCGCACGCGACCTTCGTCACGGGTGCGACGTGCTTGCACGCCTTTGCGAATCCAGATTTCTTCCTGCGCGAGAAACTTATCGAACTTGGCGTTTTCCACTTCCTCGATTTCGAGCTGCTCGGCTTTACGCACTTGGTAAGCAGTAAAATTTCCCGGAAAAGACAGCAGCTTGCCGCGATCGAGTTCGATGATGCGGGTCGCTACATTGTCGAGAAAACTGCGATCGTGGGTGATGAACAAGACGCTGCCTTTGTAATCGCGCAGCAGTCCTTCCAGCCATAAAATCGACGTGAAATCCAGATGGTTGGTTGGCTCGTCGAGCAGCAAAACATCTGGCGCACTGACCAATGCACACGCGAGCGCCACGCGTTTTTGCATACCGCCCGAGAGCGTTCCCATCAGTGCCTCGGCTTGTAAATTAAGCCGGTCTAACGTGGTCTCGACCCGATTGTTCAAGTTCCATGCATCGGCCGCATCGAGCTTGACCTGGATATCGTGCATGCGCTCCATCAGCGCCTCATCATCGTCACCACCGAACTGACTGGTCAGCGTGTCATATTCTTTCAATAGCGCCTGCATGTCACCCATACCGGAGGCCACCGCATCGAACACCGATTGCGTACGGTCAAATTGCGGCTCTTGGTCGACATACGCGATCTTCAATCCCTGCTGCATGACCAGCAAACCATCATCGAGTTTCGAGGTGCCTGCCAGCGTTTTCAGCAGCGACGATTTGCCGGTACCGTTGCGTCCAATGAGACCGACCCGCTCGGTGGTTTCAAGAGAAAATTCCGCATGGTCGAGTAAGGGAACGTGACCGAATGCGAGCTGTGCATTCGAAAGTGAGATGACTGCCATGATTGCCTGAAGTGATGGGGCCAGCGCGTGAGGCGCATTGCCGCGCGTTGCCGATATAGATGAAGTGGACTGCGCGAACGCAGTGCGCATTGTACCGATTCCCCGCCCGTCGCAGCGACTGCCAGTGATTTTATGCTGCGTGCAGGCCACGCCCACCGCGAAGTAGTTCAAGCGCTGCAGAACGAGTGTGCGAAAATATGCGCTGCATCGCCCCCGTAGCTCAGTGGATAGAGCGATCCCCTCCTGAATAATTTGGGCATCGGGCACCGAAAGGTCCCGCATGAATGGAGTCAAAGTCGGTGAACCCTGTCAGATCATGCTGCTGGCAACGCCGAGCCAAGCCCGATACACATCGGGAAGGTGTAGAGACTAGACGGCTCCCGCCTGTATCGCACCTTGCAATTTTGGTGCGACATGGTGAAGGCATAGTCCAGACTGCAAACGGCACAGCCGGTGGCGAAAGCCATAGCGGGATGAAGGGATAGGTCACACGTTCGATCCGTGTCGGGGGCACTTTGTACTACGTCGAATTTTTCCCTCTGTTTCAGTGGCTTCAATGACCGCAATTGGCCAAGGGTTTGATCCTGTTTCAGGTGGTATGGCTTAAGCGAACGCGCTTTGCAGGATTGTTAGTGCTTTGACCTGATTCAATTGCTTAATTCAGTTCTTCTACTCAGTCGATTGAATCAGTCGCTTGAATCAGGCGCTTGAATCAGTCGATTGAACCAAGCGCTCGACTAAGTAACAGATTTCACGTGCGGAGCTTAGCTCTCATCATTCCAAGTTCAACACAAAGCAGCGTCCGCTTTTTCGACGACAAAAATACTCCTCTACAAATTTTTACATCTCTTTGCGCAACGCAATCAGCATTCAATGCGTTACTGCTGGAGTTCGCTTAGCAACGCATTACAACGTTAATGTCGTTATGCTAAGACCAATGCCTTGGCCGATGATTCTTTAAGTCAATGTGCGATACCGAACTGACCCGAAATTGTCGAGTCCCTACTCTACGATCCATACATCATCAGGAGAAATCATGAAAACAACAACTACCTTACTCGCCTCGCTGGTCGCCGCTTCTGCCTTATTGGCAGGCTGCGCTGCGCCGTATCAGCAACCATCGAACGTACAGAGCTATCCAGCCGCGCAAACCTATCCTGCAGCGCAAGGCTATCCATCAACTACACAAAATTACGGCACGCAGTATGGCGTCGTGGATTCGATTCAAATGACGCGCGGACAAACCGCCGCGACAGGTCCTGGCGTCGGTGCAGTACTCGGCGGTGTGGTCGGTGGCTTGCTGGGTAACCAGGTTGGCGGCGGCAAGGGTAAAACCGCAGCAACCGTGGCTGGTGTAGTTGGCGGCGCAGTCGTCGGCAATCAGGTGGAACAAAATAATCGCAATCAGGCAGCTGCTGACGCTTACCAGATTAACGTTCGTCTGGACAACGGCAGCTATGTCACCGTAACGCAAGAAAACGCGAACGACCTGCGTGTTGGTAACCGTGTCCGCATCGAAAATGGCCGCGCTTATCGTTATTGATATCGTCACCCCCGCATCAAGCAATGCAAATAATCGCGCTGCTTGACACAAAAAAATCGCTGTCCCGAGCAATCGGCACAGCGATTTTTATTTGCCACGTCTGATACTCATCCCTCGCCGAGATACGCTTCCTGCACCCGTGGATCATTCAACATGGCAGCTGCCTCACCGCTCATCGTAATCAATCCGGAATCCATCACATAGCAGCGATGCGCTGCCTGCAAAGCCAGCTTGGCATTTTGCTCGACCAGCAAAATCGTCACCCCTTGTGCCGATACGCTACGAACCACTTCGAAGATTTTTTCCACCATGATCGGCGACAAGCCCATCGACGGTTCATCCAGCAGCAGCAGTTTGGGATGACTCATCAAGGCGCGCGCCATCGCCAGCATTTGCTGTTCGCCACCGGACAGGGTACCGGCCATTTGCGATGCGCGTTCTTTCAGCCGCGGAAATGTGACAAACCATTTTTCGATATCGGCCGCGATCCCTGCTTTGTCGTTGCGCGTGTACGCACCCATCAACAAATTTTCATGAATCGACATGCGGGTGAACACACCGCGTCCTTCCGGCACCATCGCCAGATTTTTTTTCACCAAGTCGAAGGAGCCTATTCCCTTGATCGCTTCACCGGCGTACTCGATATGGCCTTCTACGCGGCAGCTCGGCAGCGTGCCGGTAATCGCTTTTAACGTCGTGGTTTTGCCCGCGCCATTAGCACCAATCAACGTGATCAATTCACCCTTGTTGACTTCAAGATCGATTCCCTTGACTGCCTGAATACCGCCATAAGCGACTGTCAATCCTTTCACCGACAAGATATTTTCGATCATGCTCCCACCCCCGTCGCTGGAAACCATCAATGCGCTCCTCCGAGGTAGGCTTCAATCACCGCCGGATTTTTCTGTACGTCGGCAGGCACACCTTCGGCGATGGGCTTACCGTAATCGAGCACCGTAATGCGATCACACAAGCCCATGACGAGTTTGACGTCATGCTCGATCAGCAAAATCGTTTTTCCTTCACCCTTGATTTTCACCAGCAGTTCGCGCAGCGCGAGTTTTTCGGTGGCGTTCATGCCGGCGGCAGGTTCATCGAGCGCCAGCAATTGCGGATCGGTCGCCAGCGCGCGGGCGATTTCCAGCCGACGCTGATCGCCGTACGACAGATGCCGCGCGGTGCGTTCAGCAAACGCCGAGATACCGACGAAGTCGAGCAACTCCATCGCGCGTTGACGAATGCCCGCCTCTTCGGCGCGCGCCGCTTTGTGGCGCAACACCGCACCAATGACGCCTTGATGCGTGCGTACATGACGACCAACCATCACATTTTCTAGCGCGGTCATTTCACCGAACAGGCGAATGTTCTGAAAGGTGCGGGCGATACCGGCCTTCGCTACTTCATGTGGTGCCGACGGTGAATACGGTTTACCCGCCAATGCGAAGCTGCCCGTATCGGCTTGATACAGTCCGGTGATGACATTGAAAAACGTCGTCTTGCCCGCGCCATTCGGGCCGATCAATCCGTAAATTTGTCCCTGCATGATCTTGACGTTGACGTCAGACAGCGCCTGTAGTCCGCCAAAACGTTTCGAGACATTGGCGATATCGAGAATGACTTGTTCGCTCATGGTCGCCTTTATGCCGGCACAACACCAGTGGATTTATTTGGCTGATCGATATCGGCATCAGGTCGATCTTCGTGTTTCGGCGACGGCCATAATCCGGCCGGACGGCTGAGCATGATGACGACCATCGCCAAGCCGTACAACAATTGTCGCAAGACTTCGGCATCAATCCAGATCTTGCCAAACAACGCCATCTGTACCGGTTCGACGGTGTGACGCAAAACTTCGGGCAATGCTGCGAGAATTATTCCACCCAACACGACGCCGGGGATGTGCCCCATCCCGCCCAGTACCACCATCGCCAGCACCGCAATCGACTCGGTCAGCGAGAACGATTCCGGTGACACAAATCCTTGAAACGCAGCGAACATCGAGCCCGATACGCCGCCAAACGAGGCACCCATCGCAAACGCTAGCAGTTTGATATTGCGGGTGTTGATACCCATTGCTTTGGCAGCGATTTCGTCTTCGCGAATTGCGACCCATGCGCGGCCGAGGCGCGAGTTTTGCAAGCGCGTCGAGATAAAAATAATTGCGATACATAGCGCCAGAAATAAAAAATAATACGCATTCACTGATGGCATCGACAAGCTGCCGATGTGCACCGTGGCGCGCGAGCCGGTTTCGCCGGCAAGTGATACGCCGAACACGCGAATCGGATCAATCATGTTGATACCTTGCGGGCCGTTAGTAATATTGACCGGCGCATTGAGGTTGTTCATGAAGATACGGATAATTTCACCGAAGCCGAGCGTGACGATTGCCAGATAGTCACCGCGCAGTTTTAGCGTAGGTGCACCGAGCAACGCACCGAATACGCCTGCCAACAAGGCGCCCAACGGTACGATCAACCAGACCGATAAATGAATACCATTTTGGGTGATCTCGGGACCAAAAAAAGCGACCATGGCGGCACCGAGCGCCGGGTATTGATTGACGAAGGATTCGAGCACGGTGGCAAACTGCGGTGACGCCAGCAGGCCGGTCATATAGGCACCGAGCGCATAAAAAGCGATATAGCCGAGATCGAGCAAACCGGCAAAACCCACCACGATATTCAAACCAAGCGCCAGCATGATGTAGAGCAGCGCAAAGTCCATGATGCGCACCCACGAATTGCCAAACTGTTGCGCAATGAACGGAAAGGCGATCACCACGAGTGCGAGTACGGCAAGGCTGCTCCATGCTTTGCGCGGATTGGATTTGACATCAAAATAATTAGCCATCGCAATCCCCCTTATGCACGGTCGGCAACGCGCTCGCCCATGATGCCGGACGGTCGTAGCGTGAGTACGATGATCAACACGACGAAGGCAAAAATATCCTGGTACTGACTACCCAGGAAATTACCGGTCAGGTCACCGATATAACCGGCGCCCAAACTTTCGATAAGGCCGAGCAATATGCCACCAACCATCGCGCCATAAATGTTGCCGATGCCACCCAACACAGCTGCCGAAAACGCCTTCAAGCCCGGTACAAACCCCATCGCAAATTGTGCCGACGCATAGGTCGCGCCCCACATCACACCGGCGACTGCGGCGAGTGCTGCGCCGATCGCAAAGGTCATTACGATCACACGGTCCGAGTCGACACCCATGAGCCCTGCCACACGCGGATTTTCAGCGGTAGCACGCATCGCGCGACCCATTTTTGTTTTCTCCACCAGAGTCACCAGCGCCACCATCGACAGTGCCGAGACGATCAGTAGCATCACTTGCGTTGGCGTTATCAACGCACCGAGAACATGCAGCGAATCCGCCGACATCACCTGCGGAAACAGCACCGGACTGCGACCCCAGATCATCATCGCAAACGTCTGCAGCAAAATCGATACGCCGATGGCTGTGATCAGCGGAGCAAGGCGCGGTGCGTTGCGCAGACGCCGGTAGGCCACACGCTCAATCAATAAATTGATACCGACACAGATTGGAATGGCACCCGCAATCGCGATTCCAATTTTGACGACGCCTGGTAAATCAGGCGCAGCGCTCTGTACAATTTTGAGGATGGTCACGCCAGCCATGGCACCGATCATCAACACGTCGCCGTGCGCAAAATTGATCAGATTGAGCACACCATAGACCATCGTGTAACCAAGTGCGATCAGCGCATACATGCTGCCCAACACCAGACCATTGATGATCTGCTGGATAAAAATATCCATCTTTTTATCGCCTCTTTAAGCAGCAGTTATTGAATTCGATCATGTTGATCGCTGTGGGTCGTGACGTTGCAGCTTCTATTTCTGCCCCATTCTGACGGAGCAATTGGCATGCCATATCGTTAGCGGAAGGCGTAATCATACCGACGTGTCGACAAAACTTTCAATAGAAAATTAATTCGACACCCGAAGTTTATTTCTGCGTTCCGGGCCGCGATAGCGTCGCTGCATTCAACCCCTTCGGCATCGGAAACGTCACATGCTCTTCAACACCATCAAGAACACGCACCGACTGTGCGCCAAAGCTTTTCAATTTATCGATTACCGCTTGTACGAGAATTTCCGGTGCCGATGCGCCCGCCGTGACACCAATACGGCGCTTGCCTTCCAGCCACGCCTCGTCAATCTGCGACGCATTGTCGACCATAAAAGCGGGAACGCCTTTTTTTTCGGCGACTTCGCGTAGTCGATTCGAATTCGAACTGTTTGGACTACCGACCACAAGCACTAATTCAACCTGCGGTGCCATGAACTTGACAGCTTCCTGACGATTGGTGGTGGCGTAGCAAATGTCACCTTTTTTTGGTTCGGCGATTGCCGGAAAACGGGCTTTCAATGCCACGATAATGTCAGCCGTATCGTCAACCGACAACGTGGTT
This sequence comes from Burkholderiales bacterium, assembly GCA_043741695.1. Taxonomy (GTDB): domain Bacteria; phylum Pseudomonadota; class Gammaproteobacteria; order Burkholderiales; family Burkholderiaceae_D; genus Actimicrobium. Next base: position 2,258 of record JAYTZV010000109.1, on the reverse strand, counting down.
TGCGAGACATACGCCAGCAACATGGGGTCGGCAACTTGCAGGCGCGCGACATCGTCGGTTGTCTCGACCAGATGCATACCGTGATCGGACTGTCCCATCGTGCCTTCCACTTCGGGATGTCCATCATGACCGATCATGATGATTTCGCGTCCCTCGCGCTGCATCCGGGCTACTTCTACATGCACTTTGGTCACCAGAGGGCAAGTCGCATCAAAAATGCGCAGGCCGCGCTCGCTCGCTTCGATTTGCACGGCTTTTGATACACCGTGAGCAGAGAAGACCACGGTCTCACCTGCCGGTACGTCGGCAAGTTCTTCGATGAACACTGCGCCTTTTTGCCGCAGATCCTCGACCACATACGCGTTGTGCACGATCTCGTGACGTACGTAGATCGGCGCACCGAATTGCTGCAAAGCGCGTTCGACGATCTCGATCGCCCGGTCAACACCGGCGCAAAATCCGCGCGGCTGTGCCAACAAAATTTCCTTATCGTCTTGCATTGAAAAACCTTTTTGATGTGTCCCTGCGTCTATTTACAGAATACCGATCAGGTGGACTTTAAAGGTCAACGACTGACCCGCAAGCGGATGATTAAAATCAAATACCGTGTCGTCGCCGGCTATTTCGCGCAAGACACCGGCAAAGCGTCCGCCACCCGGCGCATTAAATTCCACTACATCGCCAACCGAATAATCTTCGCCCAGCTGTGAATTTTCCGCCAGCGTGCTGCGGCTCACGTGCTGGATCAAGGCGGGATTACGCGGACCAAATGCTTCATCGGGTAGCAGCGTAAATTCGCGCTCGGCCCCTTCCTCTAAACCAATTAACCTTTGCTCCAGGAAAGGTGCTAACTGGCCGCAGCCCATTTGTAGCGTCGCCGGATTGCCATCGAATGTTGTGACGATATCGCTACCGTCTGCTGAAGAAAGTCGGTAATGCAAGGTCAAATACGCACCGGCAGTGACTACCGGTTGTGGCGTCGTCGTCATCGAATCATCCTGATTGATAAAACAAGGCCGTATTTTAAGCCACCCGGCCGCAAAAGCACGCTGCTCTGTGCCGAGCGGCTTTAGTCTGCAGTATGGTGACAACTTTTCGGGATGGCCGAAACAGCCGTGTCCAAAAATACGTGAAGACTTTTTATGGCGATAAACCACTGGCCAGAAACCGAGCGGCCCCGCGAACGATTGATCCGGCATGGTGCGCACGTGCTGTCGGATGCCGAATTACTGGCGATTTTTTTACGGGTTGGCGTGACCGGAAAAAGCGCGGTCGATCTGGCTTGCGACATGCTCCACTGTTTTGGCTCTCTGCATGCGCTCTTTGGTGCAAGTCTGACGCAATTTTCGGCGATGCATGGATTGGGGCCGGCAAAATTTGCGCAACTGCAGGCCGTGATGGAATTGGCTAAACGCGCGCTTTCCGAAGAGTTGCGCGTTGGGGCTGAATTGTCGTCACCGAACTCGGTACGCCATTATTTGCAACTGACCTTGGCTGCAAAAACGCACGAATGTTTTATTGTTTTGTTCATGGATGTCAAAAACCGACTAATAGCTGTCGAGGAATTGTTTCGCGGGACGCTCACCCACGCTAGCGTCTATCCACGTGAAGTGGTCAAGGCGGCGCTACACCACAATGCTGCTGGCTTGCTGTTGGCGCATAACCACCCTTCCGGCGCGCCACAGCCCAGCGCATCCGATATCGCGCTTACTGACACGCTCAAACAGGCTCTGGCATTGGTCGATATCAAGGTTCTCGACCACTTGATAGTCGCTGGAAACAATGTTTACTCTTTTGCGGAACACGGCAAACTCTAATATCTTAAAATGTGAAATAACCGAATAAAGAAAGACACAATTGTTTTCTGCAAGTCATTGAATAAAATGGTTTTTCTGGATATACTTACGTTTTTTCCAATTTCGGAAATCTTCAAGGAGTGGAATATGGCACGTGTCTGCCAAGTCACTGGGAAAAAGCCGATGGTCGGCAACAACGTTTCCCATGCAAACAACAAAACGAAACGCCGCTTTTTGCCGAACTTGCAAAATCGCCGCATTTTCGTCGAGTCAGAGAACCGCTGGGTTTCCCTGCGCCTGTCCAACGCTGGTTTGCGTGTAATCGATAAAATCGGCATTGACGCCGTGTTGGTCGACATGCGTGCGCGCGGCGAAAAAGTCTAACTAGCAGAATAAAGGAACCATCATGGCTAAATCTGGCCGCGACAAAATCAAGTTGGAGTCGACCGCAGGCACGGGTCA
>JAYTZV010000108.1:0-5332 GCA_043741695.1 Burkholderiales bacterium | reverse complement strand
GTAATTACATGCCGCGCGTTTTGGCGCGCGGCGTTACGTCGGTTTTGGAGAAATACATGATCAAATTGAAGCTTCTCAACGCGATTGCTCTGACGGTTGGATCGCTGATCACATTGTCTGCGCAATCTGCCGAGATCACCGTGCCATCTGAAGAACTCCCGCGCATCGCCTACGAAAAATTCACCTTGCCCAACGGGCTAGACGTGATCCTGGTAGAAAACCACCGGCTGCCACTCACGGCTGTCAACGTCTGGTATCACGTCGGCCCTGCCAACGAAGAGCCGGGTCTGACCGGTTTCGCGCATCTGTTCGAGCACATGATGTTCGCTGCCTCAAAACACGTCCCGCGCGGAACCGCCGACAAATTACTGGAAGGTGTTGGTGCGACCGACTCTAACGGCAGCACAGATTTCGACCGCACCAATTACTTCGATACCGTGCCATCAAACCAGCTTGAACTCGCCTTGTGGATTCACGCTGACCGCATGGGTTATCTGCTCGACGTGCTCGATCAAACTGCACTGACTAACCAGATCGATGTAGTGCGCAACGAGCGCCGGCAAAGCATCGAGAACCAACCGTACGGAATTGTCGAAGAGGCGCTGTATCACACGATGTTCCCGAAAACGCATCCGTACTACGCCAGTATCATGGGTTCGCACGCTGATATTCAGTCGGCCAAACTCGGTGACATCAAGCGATTTTTTACGCGCTACTATCGACCCAATAACGCCAGTCTCGTCATCGTCGGCGATATCGACAAGGCCCGTACCAAATCCCTCGTTGCGAAATATTTTGGCAGCTTCAAACGCGGTGACTCCGTGCCAAAATCGACTGCAGTGACGCCGCCGATTACGTCCGAGCGGCGCCTTACCGTTACCGATCAGGTCGAACTGCCACGCGTCTACATGGGATGGTTGACCTCGCCTGCATACCAAGCAGGCGACGCCGAACTCGGTATCGCTGCACAAATTTTAGGCGGTGGAAAAACCAGCCGGCTTTACAAATCATTGGTGTACGACCAGCAAATCGCGCAGGATGTCAGTGCGTCGCAAGGATCGAATGCATTGACCTCGATGTTTGTGATTTCAGTCACCGCGCGACCTGGTCACACGGTGCAGGAAATCGAGGCAGCAATCGATGCGCAATTGCAAAAACTGCGCAGTGAAGGCCCCGACGAAAAAGAAGTCGAACGTGCGCGCAATACCATCGAAACGTCCATGCTCACCCGGCTTGAAAAAGTCGGCGGTGATGGCATCGCCAATCAACTTAATCAATACAACCAGTATCTCGGCGACCCCGGTTTTTTACCGAAAGATATTCAACGGTTTCGCGCCGTCACTGCCGCCGGTGTAAAGCGAGTGATGCAGGCGCAACTCGCATCTGACGCGCGCGTGGTGGTGCATGGTGTTCCAGGCCCGAAAGAGCTGGGGCCAGTGATTCCGAAACCGCCTGCACCTAAAGCGGTATCGACCGGGATCACGACACTGAATGCGGATCAGGCATGGCGACGCAAGGTGCCTCGTGCGCAACCGTTGAAAAATTTCGACCTGCCGCGCGGGGAGCAATTCACGCTAGCCAATGGATTGACCGTGATCCATTACGATAATCCGGCGCTGCCGCTGGTGGCCGCAGAACTGGTCGTGCGCAGCGGGTCCGACGCCAATCCATCAGACCGTCCCGGACTCGCTGGCTTCACCGCGCAAATACTGGAAGAGGGCACGCAGACGCGCAGTGCGCCGCAGATCGCCGATCAAGTTGCGCAGCTCGGCGCATTTTTGGCAACCGGCTCAACTGCCGATGCGTCGACTGCATCGGTGCTTTCGCTGACCAACAACTTCGCCGAGGCACTCGATGTGTTGGCTGATATCGTGCAGCACCCGTCGTTTCCCGCCGATGAAATCGAACGTAATCGCAGCAGTCGCCTTGCCGACGTCCGCCAGGAACGCGAGAACGCACCAGCGGTTGCTACGCGGGTCGAACTCGCAGCACTGTATGGCGCAAGTCATCCGTATGGCAGCGTCGAACTGGGTAACGAGGGTGCAATCAAAGCCATGACCAAAAGCGACCTGAGCACTTTCTGGCAACAGCACTATGTGCCTGCAAATGCCGCGCTGATTGTGTCGGGTGATATTCGGCGCGATCAGTTGAAAGCCCTCGCCGAAAGCAAGTTCGGTAGCTGGAAAGGTACTGCACCGAAGCCGGTCGTATTTGGCCCTGTGCAGACCACGACAGCACGATTGGTGCTGGTCGACAAACCCGGTGCGCCGCAAACTGCAGTGCGCGTAGCCACCATCGGTGCTGCTCGCAGCGCACCGGATTTTGAAGCGCTGCAAGTAATGAACGCTGCGCTTGGCGGCCTTTTCACCAGCCGCATCAACAACAATCTGCGCGAAGACAAGGGCTATACCTATGGCACCAAATCGGCGTTTGCCTATCACCGTGCGCCGGGTCCATTTGCGATTGCGGGCAGTATTCGCACTGACGTCACCGGTCCTGCCATCGCGGAAATTTTCAAGGAAGTGCGCAAGATGATTGCGCAACCGATGGGTATGGCGGAATTAGCAAATGCACGCAATGCACAGATCTTGTCGCTGCCAGGACGCTTTGAAAATAATCAGGGCATCAGTGCATCACTCGCCTCGATTTTTACCTACGACCTCGGTATCGATTATTTCAGTGGATTGCCAAAACGCTTTGCGGCAGTGACCGCTGCGCAAGCGCAGGCCGCAGCCGCGCGCTATCTGCAACCCGAGCGTTTGGTGGTCATTGGTGTTGGCGACAAGGCCGCGATCACACCGCAACTCGATACGCTCAAATTGGCACCGGTTGAATATCGCGATGCTGATGGCAGCGTATTGCATTGATTGGATTCAATCTACGAAAGCGTGAACGGACGCGCGGTACAATCGGCGCGTTCGTCACCTTCTCACATCCATGGCATCGACTCCCCCTTTTGGTCTGAACGCGCCGCAGCGCGACGCGGTCAATTATCTTGACGGCCCGTGCCTTGTGCTGGCTGGTGCAGGCTCTGGCAAGACTCGCGTAATCACGCAAAAAATCGCGCATCTAATCGAAGATGTCGGCTATGAAGCCAAACATATCGCCGCACTCACTTTTACCAACAAGGCCGCGCTGGAAATGCAGGAGCGTATTGCCAAATTGCTGAAAGAGCCAAAGCAAGCCAAGGCGCTAACAGTCAGTACTTTTCATTCACTCGGCGTAAAAATTTTGCGGCAGGAAGCGAAAGAATTGGGTTTGAAAGATCGTTTTTCGATCATGGATAGCGACGATTGTTTTTCGCTGGTGCAGGACCTCGCAGTGACAACCGACAAGCAGTTGATCCGGCGGATTCAAACCGCGATGTCGCAGTGGAAGAACGGTCTGATCGATCCGGATACGGCGTTAAAGAACGCGATCGATGAAGACGAAGCGCAAGCCGCGCGCATCTATCGCAACTACGTCGCTACGCTGTCGGCGTATCAGGCAGTGGACTTCGATGACTTGATCCGTCTGCCAGTCGAGCTTTTTCGCAGCAACGACACCGTGCGCGACAAGTGGCAGCGCCGGCTGCGTTATTTGCTGGTCGATGAATATCAAGACACCAATACCTGCCAGTACGAACTCGTGAAATTACTGGTGACTGGCATCGGCAAGAAGCCGATGTTTACTGCGGTGGGTGACGATGATCAGGCAATCTATGCGTGGCGTGGCGCGACGATTGAAAATCTGAAAACCTTGCAGATTGATTTTCCGGATCTGAAGGTCATCAAGCTCGAACAAAACTACCGCTCAAGCACGCGCATTCTTCAAGCTGCGAACGCGGTGATCGCCAATAATCCGAAGCTGTTCGACAAGGCGCTGTGGTCCGAGCATGGCTTGGGGGACCCGGTCAAGGTAATGGCAATGGACGACGACGAAGCCGAAGCTGATCAGGTCGCGATCATGCTGTCGGCGCATCGCTTCGAGCGGCGCGCAAAATTTTCCGACTACGCGATTCTGTATCGCGGCAATCATCAGGCGCGCGTGTTTGAAAAAGCGCTGCGACGCGAACGTATTCCGTACACGATGTCTGGCGGTCAAAGTTTTTTTGATCGCGCTGAAATCAAGGACATCATCAGCTACTTGCGTTTGATTGCGAACGGCGATGATGATCCCGCATTCATCCGCGCGGTCACCACACCCAAGCGTGGCGTCGGTCAGGCAACGCTGGAAGTGCTCGGCGCGTTTGCGGGCCAGTGGCAATGTTCGTTGTTCGAGGCGGTATTCAAGGGCGGACTCGACTCAAAACTGGCCGAGCGTCAGCTGTATCCGCTTCGCCAATTTTGTACCTTCATCAATCAGCTCGAAGCGCGCGCCAGCCGCGTTGGTGCGGCCGGTTCCGGTGACAACGCTGCATCAGTGCTCGACGATATGATGAAAGAAATCAATTACGAACACTACCTGTACGACAATTTTGACGACCGGCAGGCGCAGAGCAAATGGCAGAACGTACTCGACTTCACCACGTGGTTGAAAGAAAAAGGTACCGGTGGCAAGGACGGTGATGCACCGGAAAAAAGTCTGCTCGAATTAACGCAAATGGTCGCGTTGATGACCATGCTCGAAGGTCGTGATGAAGCACCCGATGCAGTGCGTATGTCGACGCTGCATGCATCGAAGGGTCTGGAATTTCCGCATGTGTTTTTGGTCGGGATCGAAGAAGGTATTTTGCCGCACAAGGGAGACCCCGATGCGCCTGCCGAGCTGCTCGGTGCCCGCATCGAAGAAGAGCGACGCCTGATGTATGTCGGTATCACGCGTGCGCAGCGCAGCCTGCATGTGAGCTGGTGTAAACGCCGTAAGCGGGCGCGTGAAAGTGTCAGCTGCGACATGTCGCGCTTCATCAAGGAAATGAAGCTCGACGAAGGGGATGCAGTACCCACCGAAGCGGAAACCATCACGCCGCAAAATCGTCTCGCGAACCTGAAAGCACTGCTGCAAAAACCGAAGGCGGCGTGAATTCGATGATGGCGCGTACGTGCCGATCGATCTCGGGCGAGATGTAAAGAAAAGCAACGCTGCTGCCATCGTGCGTCGAAGTTGCGCATACTCATTCTCAGAAGTAGATCACCGCATGTAGTTGAAACCTATTTCACTGCATCCTCTTGCTGCACCGATTTCCGGTCAGCGCTTTTTGCCAAAGGATCAAACAATGATGACATTACCTAAAATTTTGCTAATGACTGCCGCCCTGGTCGCTGCCAATGTATCGTTCGCACAAACTGCGTCGACTGGCGTGAAAGCGACCGTTGATGTGCCTGCAGTCAGCGTCGGCGCAACAACCGGTGCG
>JAYTZV010000107.1:0-5342 GCA_043741695.1 Burkholderiales bacterium | reverse complement strand
CCGGGGTTTTTACCGATGCCGTTATTTTCGGTGACTTGACAGCGTTGACTTCTCCGATGAGTTGCGCCATCAGCCATTGTGCTTCGCCAATTCCTGCGTGGGCAACTGACTCAAGGGCCATCCAGGCTTTGCGACGTAATTGCTCGCTGGTGCCGTTTTCAGCTTGCGCAAGAACGAGCTTGGCGAGCACCAGACCAGCCTGCAACACACCGCTATCGAAGGCACGTTCGTACCAGACGCATAACTGGAAGGGTTGATCCATCTTGGTGGCGGCTTCGAAAGGAATGTGGCTGCCGATTAAAATCCAGGCTTCCACTTGCTGTTGATGCGCGGCCCGGTCAAGCCAATATAAAGCGGTCGTTTCACTTTTTGGTAACCCTGCACCACCAAATAAATACCGTTTTCCTAATGCTAATTGCGCCGATGCCTGACCGGCACGCGCTGCACGTATAACGACGAGTTCTTCCCTGTTAGCCATTTTTGTGTTCTGTGATGGTGAAGTTACAAGACCTGTTGCAAGCATTCATCATCCGTAACTTTTGGTTATGATCCACGTCAATGATGTTCGAATTGCCACAACCCAAAAGCGATGAAGCCCGGAACTTGTTGTTCTTTTGGCTTTATTTGCACAAGCGCTGGTGGGTGGCGTTCGATTACCGGAAGTTCCGTTTTGGCTGAACTTATTTGCAAGACCGCACAGTTAGGTTGTAGTGCTGCAATCTGACCAAACAGGCGTTTAAGTGCGCACCGCGCCTTGAGACAATTCTGTTTTGTCGGTTAAACTGCGCATCACGCAGGGATGTTGTTGACCTTCGGCCGAATGCCGATCTGAGCAACGTATTTCCTTAACCACTATCCATCACCTTGCATGCCATCCGATGACTCACCTACCTGACGCAACTGCTGTCGCCCAATACCTCGAAGACAATCCGGAATTTTTTGACCATCACGCCGAGCTGCTGGGCAACATCAAGCTCTCGAGCGCGCTCGGGGGTCGCACCGTTTCGCTGCAAGAGCGGCAGATGGATGTGCTGCGCCAAAAAGTGAAGACAATGGAAATGCGTTTGGCCGACTTGATGCGCCTGGCCCACGAAAATCATCTGATCACGGAAAAATTCCAGATTTGGACGCGCTCGTTACTGCTCGCCCGAAATGATGTCGATCTGCCGCACGCGCTAATCAGCGGATTGAATACGATTTTCTCCGTGCCGCAAGTCACGTTGCGTTTGTGGAATGTCGCACCAGATTTTTCGCATGCCTGGTTTGCGACACCGGCGTCGGAAGATGCCCGACTGTTTGCGGGCAGCCTGAGTGGCCCTTTTTGCGGCAAGAACAATGATTTCGAAGCCGCCTCCTGGCTTGATGAACCGGCGGCAGTGCAATCCATCGCGATCCTCCCACTGCGCGTCGGTGCGGCCCCGGCAAGTTTCGGCATGCTGGTGCTTGGCTCATCCGATCCGACCCGTTTTACCGAAGAAATGGCAACCGACTTCTTGATCAGCATCGGCGAAACTGCCAGCGCCGCATTGAGCTGCCTGCTCGCCTGAAACAACCGAGGTACCGACCATGGCCAGCACTGACGGCAGCATCGATGTCTATCTCGCCATGCTGACGCAGCTACGCCAGCTTTCGGCGCTGACGGTCGACAGTTATCGACGTGATTTACGCGAACTGACGACCTTTGCCAACAGCCTTGTGCCAGTAACGTCGCTGCACCAACTCACCCATTTCCAGGTGCGCCGATTTGCCTCGCAACTGCATGCGCGCGGGCTTGATCCCGCCTCCATTGCACGCAAGCTTTCCGCCTGGCGCGGTTTTTTCAGATGGCTGGGAGAGCAATCATTGATTGCGGCAAATCCGGTTGATGGTATCAAGGCACCGCGGCGCGGCAAGCCATTACCGAAAGCGTTATCAGCAGATGACGCGGTCAATCTGGTGCGGCCACAAATGCAAACAACGCCACCGACCAGCGAAGATGCCGTGCGCGATGCCTGCGATGACGCGATGTTTGCGCTGCTGTACTCCAGCGGCTTGCGTGTATCGGAGCTTTCACAGCTCGATCTGCGCCATCGTAAAGATGTGGCCGGCGAATCAGCAGGCTGGATCGATCTCGATGGTGGTGAAGTCACCGTGACCGGCAAAGGTAATAAAAAACGGGCAGTGCCGGTTGGCGCCGCGGCCATCAAAGCGTTGCGTGATTGGCTCGCCATGCGCGGCGCGTTGCTCAAAGACGATTGCCCTGCGCTATTTTTGAATGCACGCGGCAGCCGTGTCTCACCACGTACGATTCAATTGCGATTGAAGGCACATGCGTTGCGACGCGGCATCGCCGCGAATGTGCATCCACACGTGTTGCGACATTCGTTTGCGTCACATCTGCTGCAGTCGTCAGGTGACTTGCGGGCAGTACAGGAGTTGATGGGGCACGCCTCGATCACCTCAACCCAAATTTACACGCGCTTGGATTTCCAGCGGCTGGCACAGGTCTACGATGCGGCCCACCCGCGGGCAAAGAAAAAATAACACGACAAAGTCATGAAGTAACCACCGCACTGCTTCTGTGGCCGATTGGTCCTCCACCCTGCAGTAGACCTGCGATGATTTTTGAATGACACTATGCCGCTGACGAATTCCACGGCAGTTTGATCAACACAGAGCGCGTTTTGCGCAGAACACATTTCATGGCACTGATTCCGACCACCATCCTCACCGGCTTTCTCGGCGCCGGCAAGACCACGCTCTTGAACCGTATCCTGCATGAGCAGCATGGCATGCGCATCGCCGTGATCGAAAATGAATTTGGTCCCGAAAATATTGATAACGACATTTTGCTGCAAAACAATTCAGAGCAAATCGTCGACATGAACAACGGCTGTATCTGTTGTACTGTCCGGGGTGATCTGATTGTCGGGCTGACCTCGCTGGCCGATCGGCGTGCTGCCGGAGAATTACAGTTCGACCGCGTGATCATCGAAACCACCGGTCTTGCCAATCCAGGGCCGGTCGCGCAGACTTTTTTTATTGACGATGGCATTGCCAGCCACTATCTGCTCGACGCAATCATTACCGTGGTCGACGCACGCCACGCAATGCAACAGCTGACCGATCATGAAGAAGCACAACGCCAGATTGGCTTTGCCGACCGCATTCTGATCTCAAAAACCGATCTGGTCAGCGCCGATGAACTGGCGCGCTTGACACAACGTATCACCAGCATCAATCCGCGCGCTGCGATCGGCACCTCCCATTTTGGCGAGACGCCGATTGCCGATATTCTTGATATCCGCGGCTTTAACCTCAATGACAAACTCGATCTTGATCCGGCATTTCTTGATCAGGGTAGCGGCGAGAGGCATGATCACGAACACGAACAAGAACACGAACACGACGATGAGCACGAGCACGATTGCACCAACCCAACCCACAACCATCATCACGCACACCATACCGACGATATCAAGGCATTCGTGTTCACCACCGAGCGGCCATTCGACAGCGCCCGACTCGATGAATTTCTTGGCGGGATTGTCCAAGTCTATGGGCCACGGATGCTGCGCTACAAAGGCGTGCTGGCCATGAACGGCTCCGATCACAAGATCTTCTTCCAGGGCGTGCATCAAATCATGGGCAGCGATGTGGGTCCGGTCTGGCCCGTGAATCTGCCACGCAACAGCAAAATGGTTTTTATTGGCAAAAACTTACCGGAGGATATTTTTATTCGCGGACTCGAACAATGTTTGGTATAAACTAGCGAAATTTTCAGAGACGATGCCCGCGATCGGTAGCCCGATCAAATCGAACGGCACAGCGCGTTTCGCGCAATGCAGGACGAGCAACGACAGTGCAACTTCACTTCTTCCGGAATGAGGCCATGGCTGCTACCGCGACAAAATCTGCCAAAAAGAGCACGACCGCTACGTCAGCAAAAGCCACCTCGAATCCGCGAGGCGCTTCTGGGCCGAAAGCGAAATCCAGCACCAAGGCCGGGGCCGATATTGCCGTTGTCCGAGGTGCGGTGTTAGCGCCGAAGCGCAGCGCAACAAGCAAACAGGATGCCGCCGCTGCCGGCGTACCGATCGCGCGCGGCATCGCAGCCAGTTCCAAAGCACCGCAATCCCGTTCAAGTCTGAGCAACGACAAGACCTCCAATGGAATTGCGGATAAAATTCATCGATCCGCAGTCTCGAAAGTAACCGAAGTGGCAACTAAATCATCAAAGACCTCCGCAGAAAAAAATGCAGGCGACACGCTTTTGTCCGAAGCGCAGCTGCTCAAAATGAACGACAAGGACTACATGAATGAAGCGCAGCTGGCTTTTTTCAAAGCGCGTTTGCAGCAGTTAGAAAAAGATCTGCTGAAAAATGCCGGCGAAACTACCGAGCATCTGCGCGAGACCGTGCTGGTGCCAGATCCGGCCGACCGCGCCACGATCGAGGAAGAACATGCGCTCGAACTGCGTACACGAGATCGCGAGCGCAAGTTGCTTAAAAAAGTCCAGCAGTCGATTGCCAGCATTGACGGTGGCGACTACGGGTGGTGCGAAGAAACTGGTGAGCCCATCGGCATACCGCGCCTGCTGGCGCGCCCGACAGCGACACTGTCGCTCGAAGCGCAGCAACGGCGCGAGTTAAAACAGAAGCTGTACGGCGATTGACGCTGTCCGATAGTGCTGCGAGGCGCGGCGTTCATTCGCGTATCCGGTTTTTGTTGTCGGACGTGACTACTTTGCTCGACTACTCGATCGGTATGGCATTGAAAGCGCACCGAGGTGTCGTCTCGCGGGACAATAGAGCAACTTCGTAAAGCAACTTCGTAAAGCAACTTGAACACCGTCGCTCATCGGACGAGGGTGTGGGATCATCATAGCGCGGTGCATGCTGTGATATCTTCCAAACCTGATGTAAGCGACGCAATCGGCCGCTCTGCTTGATCCGGAGCGCATGTGCGACCAGTGTAGCCACCTGCTGCAGACCGATTATTTTAGGAACACCGTGGGGATATTTTCTTTTCTCGGCAAGAAAGACAGACGCGACGACGACGTCACTGTGCCTGACGCTGACACCCCACGCCGCCGACGCGATGATCAGGGTGACCGCGCGGAAAGCGCTGCACGCGCTGAGCGCATGGCGAATTCGCAAATAGCGCAGCGTGACGTTGCCCGCAAGACCGCGCTGAAAATCGACGCCATCGAGTCAGAAATGTCGTCCGAACTGGCTCGACCTGCGCCTAGTCAGCGTGGTACCGGCAACAGCCGTGCAATGCGCAGCCAGGCTGAGCGCGCGCCCGGTGCTGCAAACGGCAATACGCTCCCTTCAGCCGATAATTTTTCTGCAACGCTGCCC
>JAYTZV010000106.1:0-14589 GCA_043741695.1 Burkholderiales bacterium | reverse complement strand
GGTGGTGCTGGCGCGCGTAGTTATCAAACGTGATCGCTGAGATGATGGCAACCACATCGTCAATTTCGGTAAGCGCGGCAGTTGCAGAACAAGGCGATACGATCGATACCGTATTGCGCCGACCGGTTCTCGATGTGGTCGAGCGCCGCATGCTGGTGGCGCACGCATTGGGCATGTCGCGCGTTGCCTTGATCACGCAATCCGACACCGCGCTCGATGCCGCACAGGCGCAGCGGATTGCGATGCTATTCATGCGACGCAACAACGGCGAGCCGATGGCGTATCTGCTCGGTCTGCGTGAATTTCACGGACTCGATTTCGAAGTATCACCTGCCGTGCTGATCCCGCGCGCTGATACCGAACTGCTGGTCGATCTGGCGATTGAACGCTTGCCACGGCAAGGGTCAGTACTCGATATGGGCACCGGCTCCGGCGCCATTGCTGTCGCAATCGGTGCGAGTCGCCGCGACGCGCATGTCACGGCAACCGATCTGAGCGATGCTGCATTGACGGTGGCGCGGCGTAACGCCGCACGGCATGCGGTGCAAGTCCGGTTACTGCGCAGCGACTGGTTCGCCGCAGTGACCGAAGAAAAATTCAAGATGATCGTTTCCAATCCGCCGTACATTGCGGCAGGCGATCCGCATCTGGCGCAAGGCGATTTGCGCTTCGAGCCGGTCGATGCATTGACCGATCATCACGATGGACTAAGCGCACTGCGCAAGATCATCCATGACGCCAGCCGCTTTCTCGACAACGATGGCTGGCTGCTGCTCGAACATGGCTACGATCAGGTTGACGCAGTGCGCACACTGCTCGACGATGCGCAGTTCAACGAGGTAAAAAGCTGGCGCGATCTGGCTGGTATTGAACGTGTCAGCGGTGGTCGCAAATTAACGCACTCTGATTAGCGCAGCGATACACGCACACCCTCGACTGCGCACCCTCTTTCCTTTTCGATTTCCTGAATGCTTTTTCACCGATGACCACTTTCTCACTGAATCACCCGCTGCGTATTACGCTCGCTGCGGAAGCGCACTCCCGGCCTTTTCTGGCGATCGCCGCGCCAGAAAGCGTGACGCATCTGGCGGTGTATGCGCGCGGCACTGCGGCCAACGCCGACCCTGATCCAAGTTGGCAGCAGCGCACGCTCGCTACGCTGTGCAGCAGCTTCGGCGTGACCGCTCCGGCTGCCGACGCCAAATATTTTTATCATGACTTCGGCCGCTTTCGCTTGAAGTGGGAATGTCATACCGAATTTGCGACCTACACGTTTGCGCAGGCACACACCGAAGATCTTGCTTTGACCAGTACCTTTGAGCGCATGCCACTGGCACATATACCGCAGGAATGGATGCGCAGCCTTGAGGGAAAAATTCTGGTCGCAGCTCATGTCGCAATCGAAAAAGCGAGCGCACCAAGCGATAGCGCTGCGCCGCATATTCGCGCCGTGTTCGATGGCGTCTCACTGGCTGCCAGCAGCGTGCTGCAAGGTGCCGAAGTCTGGAGCGATTTTCTGATCCAGTCAGATGGCTTCAGCCGCTTCGTGATTCGCGATTTTGGCTTGCGCCAGCAGCAGCTTGGACGACTGCTGCAGCGCGTTCTCGAAATCGAAACCTATCGCATGATGGCGCTGCTCGGCTTACCGCAAGCGCAGGCATCGACCCCGACCTTGAACGCGATCGAATCCGAGCTGGCCGTACTGACGGCTGCAATGGTCAATAGCGACGATGCTGTTGCAGGCGCACTGCTGTCGACCAACAGCGAAGACGAACCCGATGGTGAGCAAACCCTGCTGCGCGACATCACCGGTTTAGCGGCACGCTGTGAAAAAATTTCAGTCGACACCAGCTATCGATTCTCTGCATCGGAAGCATATTTCAGACTGGTCAAGGCGCGCATTCAAGAGCTGCGCGAAACCCGTATCGACGGCATTCCAACGCTCGGCGAATTTATGGAGCGACGGCTCGCACCGGCAATGAACACCTGCGAAGCCACTGCACGGCGCCAGCAGGCACTGGCCGAGCGGATCGCGCATTCGAACGATCTGCTGCGCACGCGCGTAGGCATCGTGCAGGAACGTCAGAACCGCCGGATTCTGCAATCGATGAATGCGCGCGCCGCACAGCAACTGCGGCTGCAGCAAGCGGTCGAAGGGCTGTCGGTCGCTGCGGTGTCGTACTACACCGTCGGTTTGGTCAGCTATGTCAGCAAGGCTGCCAAATACGCGGGCCTGCCGATCAATCCGGATATCGCCACCGGCATCATGGTGCCGATTGTGGTGCTGATAATCTGGCTTGGCATGCAGCGCCTGCACAAACGCATCAAGCGCAAACCTGCGCCACTTTGATCCTGTTCTTCTCACTTATTTTTTGACTGCTCATGCTACCCACTATTGAACAACGCCTTGCCGTCGAACTCGCTGCCCGACCCGAGCAGGTCGCCGCCGCCGTCGCTCTTCTCGACGAAGGCGCAACCGTGCCTTTCATCGCCCGCTATCGCAAGGAAGCCACCGGCGGTCTCGACGATATTCAGCTGCGTCTGCTGGAAGAACGCCTGTCGTATTTGCGCGAACTTGAAGCGCGCCGCTGCACGATCATCAGTGCGATCGAAGAGCAAAACAAAATGACGCCAGCGCTGCTCGATCAATTGCTGCACGCTGAAGACAAGACCCGACTCGAAGACCTGTACCTGCCCTATAAACTGAAGCGCCGCACCAAGGCGCAGATTGCTGCCGAAGCGGGTCTCACCGAACTGGCCGATGCACTGCTAAACGATCCGCAACTGCATCCTGAAGAAGTCGCTACGACGTATTTGAAGCCGCCATTCACCACCGACAACGGCGACAATCCCGGTGTGGCCGATACCAAAGCTGCACTCGATGGCGCCCGCCAGATTTTGATGGAACGCTTTGCTGAAGACGCAACGCTGCTGCAGGCATTGCGCGAGATCGTTACCGAACACGGCATCGTCGAATCCAAAGTCATCGACGGCAAGCAGGATGCAGGCGAAAAATTTGCCGACTATTTTGATTATTCTGAAACCTTGTCGACGATTCCATCGCATCGCGCGCTCGCACTCTTTCGAGGTCGGCGCGAAGACATATTGAATGTGCAGTTACGCCTCGATACCGAAGCCGAGAAACCGAAATGGGATGCACCGCACAATCCGTGCGAAGGCCGCATCGCGGCGCGCTTCGGTATCAGCAACAAGAATCGTCCGGCCGACAAATGGCTGAGCGACACGGTGCGCTGGGCCTGGCGCGTGAAAATTTTTATGCATCTCGATACCGAGCTGATGACCGCACTGCGCGAGCGTGCGGAAGTCGAAGCAATCAATGTCTTTGCGCGCAATCTAAAGGCCTTGTTGTTGGCCGCGCCCGCCGGACCGCGTGTGACGCTTGGCCTCGATCCGGGCTTGCGTACCGGCGTCAAGGTGGCGGTGGTCGATGCGACCGGCAAGGTAGTCGATACCGCCGTGATCTATCCACATCAGCCGCGCAATGACTGGGATGGCTCGCTTCATCTGCTCGCGCAGCTCTCTGAAAAACACAAGGTCTCGCTAATCTCGATCGGCAATGGCACCGCCTCACGCGAGACCGACAAGCTGGCGCAGGATTTGATCAAGCTGCGACCGGAACTGAAACTCACGCGCATCGTCGTATCAGAAGCAGGAGCATCGGTATATTCGGCATCAGAATTCGCGTCGAAGGAACTGCCCGACATGGATGTCTCGCTGCGCGGTGCGGTATCGATTGCGCGTCGCCTGCAAGACCCGCTGGCTGAGTTGGTGAAGATCGATCCGAAATCAATTGGCGTGGGCCAGTATCAACACGATGTCGGACAAACGCAGTTGGCGCGTTCGCTTGACGCAGTGGTCGAAGATTGCGTGAACGCGGTTGGTGTCGATGTGAATACCGCGTCCGCGCCGCTGCTGGCACGTGTTTCTGGATTAAGCAGCAGCGTCGCGCAAAGCATCGTCAGCTATCGCGATCTGAAAGGCGCGTTCATGTCGCGCGCGGCGTTGCGCGCAGTGCCGCGTTTGGGTGATAAAACGTTCGAGCAGGCTGCCGGATTTTTGCGCGTGATGGGTAGTGATAATCCGCTTGATGCATCTGCAGTGCATCCCGAATCATATCCGCTGGTGCAAAAAATTCTGGCGGATTTGAACAAGGATGTGAAGAGCGTGATTGGTGATGTACGTTTATTAAAATCACTGAATCCGGCCAAGTACGCCGACGCGCAATTTGGTGTGCCCACCGTCACCGATATCCTGAACGAGCTGGAAAAACCGGGGCGCGATCCGCGACCGGAATTTACTACCGCGACGTTCAAGGAAGGCGTCGAAGAAATCCGCGATCTGCGGCCCGATATGATTCTGGAAGGTGTCGTCACCAACGTCGCTGCGTTTGGCGCATTCGTCGACATCGGCGTGCATCAGGATGGTCTGGTGCATATTTCGGCGCTGTCGAATACCTTCGTTAAAGACCCGCATACGGTCGTCAAGGCGGGTCAGGTGGTCAAGGTCAAGGTGCTGGAAGTCGATGAAAAACGCAAGCGTATTGCGCTGACGATGCGGCTCTCAGACAGCGCGCCAGTACCCGGTACGAAGGTAGAACAGCGCGGCGATCGCAATGATGCAAAGCGATTGGCCAGCCATCAGCAACAGGCGCCGCGTCAGGCCGTCGGCAACAATGCGATGGCCGATGCGTTCGCTAAACTCAGAAATTAAACAAGCATCAGCACTTTTTCTTATAATGCAATATTCACCTAGCGAGGCAATCATGAGCGATGTACAAACCTGGATCAAAGAAACCGTGATCGACAATCCGGTCGTGCTGTTCATGAAAGGCACGGCGCAGTTTCCGCAATGCGGCTTTTCAGGCAAGGCAATTCAATTGCTGAAGTCCAGCGGCGTCGAAAATCTAGTCACGATCAATGTGCTTGACGACGCCGAAGTACGGCAAGGTATCAAGGATTATTCCCAGTGGCCAACCGTGCCGCAGCTGTATGTGAACGGCGAATTCGTTGGCGGTTCCGACATCATGAACGAGATGTTCGAATCCGGCGAACTGCAGACCTTGCTGAAGGCCTGACGTGCGATCCACCCCCGGCGCAGTGCAGCGTCCGCGCCGGTTGGTGATTGCGATTACCGGCGCCAGTGGTTCGATGTACGGCGTGCGCCTGCTGCAAAAGCTACGCGAGATCGGCGGCATCGAAACGCATTTGATGGTGTCTGAAGCCGGTGTGCTGAATCTGCATCACGAGCTGGACATGGATCGCAAGGCGATCGGCGCACTGGCGGATGTGGTGCACAACGTGCGTGATGTGGGCGCATCGATAGCCAGCGGCTCGTTTCAATCCGATGGCATGATCGTCGCACCGTGTTCGATGAAAACCCTCGCCTCAATTGCGCATGGCATGTCGGATAACCTGATCACCCGCGCAGCCGATGTTGTATTAAAAGAGCGTCGGCGACTGGTGCTGATGGTGCGCGAAACGCCGTTCAACTTGGCGCACCTGCGCAACATGACGGCAGTGACGGAAATGGGTGGAATTATTTTTCCGCCGTTACCTGGTTTTTATCAAAAGCCCGTCAGTATCGCCGAGATGATCGATCACACGGTTGGCCGCGTACTCGATATGTTCGATGTTGAACACAGCATGGCACCGCGCTGGAATGGGTTAAAGTCAACGACCTGAATTTGCTGATAGTTGCTTCGATGCTGTCGGCCTCGCTGCTCATCCTTGCGCACTGGTACGCATCTGCTGACAGTATTTTTCCAGCTCATGAGGCAACGCCGGTGGACACACACCACACTGCCGATTGCCCGGCACCGCGTAATCGATAAAGGTTGGGTACGGCAACTTCAGTTCAGCCATGATCTGTCTGAATTCTTCCATGGTTTTTTCGCCACCCAGGCGCGGATTGCGGGCTTTCTCCTGCCCGATGCAAGATACCCTGCGGCCCTGATAGTCATGTCCTGGATACACCAGCACTTCGTCTGCGAAGCAAAACAACTTTTCGTGGACGCTGCGGTACAACGCCTGGGCATCGCCGTTTTGAAAATCGGTGCGACCGCAACCATCGATCAGTAATGCGTCTCCGGTCAACACGCAATCGCCCACGCGATACGCGAAATGCCCGTCGGTATGGCCAGGCGTATGCAGCGGATGCAGCACGATATTGCCGATGGCGAACGGCACGCCATCGAGCAGACCGTGGTCGGTGCACGCGAGTCCATCGCAGGCAGGTGCGGCAATTTTGCTACCGACCGTCTCTTTCAGAGCGCGCGCTGCGGTGATGTGGTCAGCGTGAATGTGCGTGTCAACGGTGAACGCCAGCGTCAGGCCATGCCGCGTGACTTCGGCGAGATCACGATCGACTGCGGAAATAACCGGGTCGACAAGGACCGCCAGACCGGTGCGCTCGCAGCCGAGCAGATAGGTGTATGTGCTCGATACGGGTTCGAAAAGTTGCTTGAAAATCATGATGGTTCCTTTCAGAACACAGGCGAGACCGGTTTAGCTGGGACGCATTGAATATATCACTAAATAAACTATTTAAATATATAATGATGGTGTATTCTGTCGTAAAGAAAACCCGCAATGTTCACCATGACCTCAATGAATTTATCCGATATGCAGGCATCGGCCGCACGTGCCTGCGGCTTGCTGAAGGTTCTCGCCAACCCGGATCGCCTGCTGTTGTTATGCCAGATGAGTCAGACCGAGTTGTGCGTTGGCGATCTGGAAAAGATGACCGGCATCAAGCAGCCGACGCTGTCGCAGCAGCTGACCGTTCTGCGTGACGAAAATCTCGTCACCACTCGACGCGAGGGCAAGCAGATTTTTTACAGCATCGCCAGCGAACCGGCGATGGCCGTAATGCAGGTGTTGTACGCGCAGTTCTGCACGAACACACAAGGAGCATGAGATGCATATCGACTGGGTTGCTTTTACACCCTATTCATCGCTGGCAGGCGGTCTGCTGATCGGACTGGCTGCTGCTTTTTTTCTGCTTTCTAACGGCCGGATTGCCGGCATCAGCGGGATTGTCGGCGGGCTGCTGCGACCGCTAAAGCGCGATATCGCGTGGCGCGTAGCCTTTATCGGCGGGCTGGTGCTGGCCCCATTACTCTTTCTATTGATACGCCCGTTGCCGACTGTGGTGGTCAGCGCTGATTATCTGACCCTCGGTTTTGCGGGGCTTCTGGTAGGCGTAGGCACGCGCTACGGATCGGGTTGTACCAGCGGGCATGGCGTTTGTGGTCTCTCCCGCCGGTCACCCCGGTCACTGGCGGCAACCGCCACCTTTATATTTGCCGGCGTCGTCACCGTGTATCTGGTGCGGCATCTGATCGCCGCAGGAGGTACAGCATGAAGCTGATTAGCGCACTATTTTCCGGCCTGCTATTCGGTATCGGACTGATCCTGTCGGGCATGACCGATCCGGCCAAGGTCATTGGATTTCTGGATATCGGCGGGCGCTGGGATCCATCGCTCGCCTTCGTCATGGGTGGCGCAGTATTGGTCGGACTGCTGGCATTTCCGTTTGCAGCGTCGCGCCAGACTGCATGGCTGGGTGAGCCGATGCGTTTGCCGACGACACGTCAGATCGACCGCCCGCTCATTGTCGGCGCACTGCTATTCGGCGCAGGCTGGGGTTTGGCGGGTTATTGCCCCGGGCCGGCGTTGACGTCGGTGCTCTACGGTGGCGCCAAGCCGCTGGTGTTTGTGCTCGCCATGCTGGTTGGCATGGGCCTGTTCGAGGCGCTAACAGTCTGGCAGCAGCGTCGGGCGGATCGAACGACACCGCAGCACTCGGCATAGCGCAGCCCGCTTCATGATTTTTATTCTTGGCGCGCTGGTTGGCATCATCATGGCGCTCACCGGTGCCGGTGGCGGCATTCTCGCGGTACCACTGCTGGTGTTCTGGCTGCACTTGTCGGTCGCACAGGCCGCACCGCTCGCGCTGCTGAGCGTGGGTATCGCTGCGGCCGTGGGTGCTGGCATCGGCTTGCGAACTGGTGCGGTGCGCTATCGCGCCGCGCTCTGGATCGGCGCGGTTGGGATCGTGTTGGCGCCGCTGGGCGTGTGGCTGTCGCATCACCTGCACGGCAGTTTGATGCACGTCTTGTTCGGCGTGATTCTGCTGGCGGTAGCGTACCGAACTTACGTCAAGGCACGCGAGGTCGACGCAGATAACGCCACGCCAAAAACAAAGCGTCCCGTCTGCCTGTGCGATGGTGAGACGCATCGCTTTATCTGGACCCAGCGATGCACTGCCGTGCTCGCGCTAATCGGCGCAGTAGCGGGCCTGCTGTCTGGTTTGCTTGGTGTCGGCGGTGGCTTTGTCATCATACCGGCGCTGCAACGCACCACCGACCTTGCGATGGAATCGATTGTGCCGACCTCGCTGGCAGTCATCGCGCTGGTCTCGCTTGCCGGCGTTGTCAGCAGCGTTGGCACGGGAGCCTTCGATATCTCTCTCGCAATCGGCTTTGCGACAGGCTCGGCAGCAGGAATGATCGCTGGCAGACTGGTGGCATCACGTCTGGCTGGCGCCGTGCTGCAACGCGGGTTCGCGATTGTCTGCGTGGTGGTGGCAATCGGGATGATTGCGCGTGGTGTCGGATAAACTTTCAGCGCGCTGCAATAGCGCGCAGGTGGCGTCACTAACGCGCTATCGATCGGGCGACGGCGTAAAACTCAGCTTCGGAATCCATAACAAGCCGATGAACGAAAACAGCGCAATGACGCCGGCAATCCATAATGCCAATGGATGCTCGGCAAACTGCGCCGGATAAATTTTTGCTGCAGCAAATAATCCAATCAGATTGCCGCCCAAGACCAGCAGTGCTGCCGCATAGTCCTGAAACTGGCGTGCGTGATTTGCGTTGATCGACCAAACCGGATTGGCGTTGTAACTCGGTATCTGATCCTGCTCGTTGCCGAGACGTTCAAGCGCACACAAAAACTGCCGCAAATTCGTCAGCGCCCGTTCGGCCTTGTAACTCATCAGCGCCAGAAATGTTGACGCCAGCGGAAAACCCAGCACAAGCCATTCCACCGGCAATACCGCTGCTGACGTTCCCGGCTTGAAACCAACCAGCGCGGCAAGCAAACTCAATACCAGCGACACATAAATCGTCAATGCCTGCTGGCGTTGCGCGATGCGGGTGTTGACTTCCTGATAGGCACCGACGAAGCGGTAGTTGGCGGATACGTGTGGCTCTGACATGCGTTTTTAGGTGATGTTAAAAAACGGTGATCGATACTGGGCAGCACTGGTACCTGCCCACCCGCTTACTCCGCTTTAATATTGCCGTCCTTGATGACCTTCGCCCACTTGATGTTCTCGGTGCGCAGTGCGGCCACGGTTTGCTCTGGCGTGGTGTAGGCGGCAATCACGCCTTGTGCCAGCAATGATTTTTTCACCGCCGGATTGGCCAGAATCGTCTTCATCGCTGCATTCAATTTGTTGATGATCGCCGGAGGCGTGCCGGCCGGTGCGGCGATACCGAACAGCGAACTGACCTCAAAACCTTTTAGCCCGGCCTCAACTGCGGTTGGTACTGCTGGCAGACTGGCGATGCGTTCGGTGGAAGCGGTGGCGAGTGCGCGGACCTTGCCGCTCTTGACGTAATTTTGCGCAGCAGGTGCGGTTTCGATCATGCTGTCGATATGGCCGCCGATCAGATCGACCATCGCAGGGCCACTACCTTTGTACGGCACATGCAGCATCTTCACGCCCGCCAGATGCTGGAACATTTCACCCGCCATGTGCTGCGGTGAGCCGACGCCGGGTGACGCGTAATTGATCACGCCGGGTTTGGATTTGAGCAGCGTAATAAATTCAGGCAACGTGTTGGCCTTGATCGCGGGATTGACGATGAACAGTAGCGGCACGGTACCGACCAGCGAAATCGGTGCGAAGCTTTTATCCATCGAAAACGGTGCGCTGCTGAGCATCGCGCTGATGGTGTGGCTGGTAAGTGCACCCATCAACAACGTGTAGCCATCTGGCGCAGCGGATGCCACTGCGGCAGCGCCAATATTGCCGGTGGCGCCAGCGCGGTTTTCCACGATGATTTGCGCATTCAACGCTTCCGACATTTTCTGCGCCATCACGCGGCCGATCACGTCGGTTGCGCCACCCGGTGGATACGGCACGATCAGTTTGATGACGCGGTTAGGATAGTCATCGGCCTGCGCACTCGGGCCGATAAATAAACCAGCGAGGGCGAACAGTGCAACGGCGAGAGTCCGCCGTTTAGGATGGGCACAAATAGAAACACTAAACGGAAATTGGCTCATTTTTTTTATGCTTTATTATTAATGTTGTGTGGGGTGAAATAAAAAAATTGTGCAGCACCTTAATCGCCGGAACGCTCGATTTTCGGCAATTCGTCAGCTAGCAAACGCAACCCTGCCAGCAGAAGGTCATCGTAACGCTTACGCTCCGCTGAAATGGTCTCCGGCGTCCACGCAAAAAATCCCTCACCGGTTTTCATACCGAGCTTGCCACTCGCCACCCGCTCTTGCAGCACGGTCGCGGGCACGGTATTGGCAGCCAACGACGGATACATGGTCGCCGCCGCCGCGCAATGAACGTCGATCCCCGCATGATCACGCTGCAAGACCGGCCCTGCCGACAAGAATCGAAATCCGAAACCAAAACGCACTGCAGCATCGACATCTTCGGCGGTTGCAATGCCCGCATCGATCATCGCAAACGCTTCACGCGCCAATGCATGTTGCAGGCGATTGGCCAGAAATCCCGGTAGGTCTTTGCGCACAAGCACCGGCACCATGCCGCAACGACGCATAAATTGTAAGAGGCATTCGGCAAGCGCCAACGCCGAATGCTGACCGAGCACCACTTCCACCAGCGGCACCAAATGCGCCGGCATGAAAAAGTGCAGTCCAAGCATGCGCGCGGCTGTGGGCAGATCCTGCGCAATCGCAGAAATCGGAAAGCTGGAGCTGTTGCTGCACAAGAGCGCATCAGGTCGCGCACGCTCAACCAGTTCGGCAAACAGGGTTTGCTTCAGTGCGAGTTTTTCAGGAATACATTCGATGACCAGATCGATGGCCGACCAGTCAACTTCATCCATCGTGGCACAAGCGCTAACGCGATCACGCTGATCGCTTGCGCCCAGTTGCTGCAGACCGGTAGTGAAATAGCTGTCGAGCCGATCACGGCGAGTCGGGTTCGATTCAAGCACGATGGTGCGACATCCGGCACGCGCCAGCACCAGTGCCACATCGGCGCCCATCGTGCCGCCGCCGACGACGAGCGCGGTGGCTTTGTCGGGATAAGTCAGGATGGCGCGCACGACCGTGTTGGATGCAGAAGAATTTGTCATTCGCGATGGTCTCCGGAAAAGAGGCAGTATGCCTTTGACAAGGCGTGAAGTAAATCAACTGCACCACAATGGCAGCAACGACACATGCGTGAATTCTTTATCGGAGACATCCTGATTTTCAACCAGAAAATTTTATTTCACTTATCGTGGAATAAATCGGTGGCGAATTCGTTCACCCTCATGCAGGGCGATTTTTATCTTGCATACAACCATACGAGACCAGTACTGCTATGACCATACTTTCACAACCGAGTTGACAACCGATGCACGATGACAGCACCCAGCTACTCGCCTGCATTCCGCGACTGCGCCGCTACGCACGGGCGCTGACGGGTGACCGCGGACGCGCTGACGACCTCGTGCAGGACACGCTCGAACGCGGTTGGAACAAGCTTGCGTTGTGGCGACGCGGAACAGATATGCGCGCCTGGCTGTTTGGCATCATGCATAACGTCCATGTCGATCAGGTGCGCAAGCCGGCGCTGGCCACTGAAGAACTCGATGAACACACGCTGATACCGCACGCTATCAACTCACCTTCTGCCGGACTTGAATTACGCGATATGGAATCTGCCCTGAGCCAATTGCCCGCCGAGCAGCGTGAAGTACTACTGCTGGTGGCCCTTGAAGAAATGACGTATGACGAAGTGGCCGCCACATTGCAGCTGCCGATTGGTACCGTGATGTCGCGTCTGTCGCGTGCCCGCGAACGTTTGCGTGCGATTGCTGAAGGTCGCACGATTGTCTCTCCCCTGAAGGTGGTGAAATGAGTACCCTGCCGATTACCGAAGCCGATCTGCATGCCTATGTCGATGGCCTGCTACCGACAGCGCGGCGTAATGAAATCGAAAACTACCTCGATGCGCGCCCGGATGAGGCGGCGCGTCTTGAGGCCTACCGCGCTCAAAATAAAGCGCTGCATGCACTGTTCGATAGCGTACTCGATGAACCGGTTCCAGATCGGCTCGTTGAGACAAAACCACGCAGCAGCGGCATCATGCAACGCGTGGCCGCAGGCATTGCCATCGCGTTTTTCAGTGGCAGCATTGGCTGGGTATTGCACGGTGCTCGCGATACCGACATGCGCGTTGCGCAAAACAGCGCAGCCACCACACAAGAAAGCCGCCTCGCCCATCAGGCCGCAATTGCGCACGTGGTCTACAGCCCGGACATGCGCCATCCGGTCGAGATCGGCGCCGATCAGGAATCGCAACTGGTCACCTGGTTATCGAAGCGTCTCGGCACATCGATCCATCCACCGCGTCTGGGCAAGCTTGGCTATGAATTGATCGGCGGGCGTTTGCTGCCGGGCGACACCGGGCCGGTTGCACAATTCATGTATCACAACACCGCCGGACAACGCCTAACCTTGTATGTCTCCATTGATCAGGCCAAAAACAAGGACACAGGATTTCGCTTTGCCGAGCAAGGTCCGGTGAATGTTTTCTACTGGATCGATGGCAAATTTGGCTATGCGCTGTCGGCTGGTATCGACAAAGGTGAACTGGCAAAAATTGCCTCCGCCGTGTACGACCAATTGGAAAAATCATGACAATAAATTCGACGTTTCGCCTCGCCCTGTTACGCGGCATTACGATTACCGCGCTATATGTCGCAGCGAATCTTGCTGAGGCCGCCGACGCAATGCATCACCACCACGCAGCCGCCGCGAGCACCCCGCCCGTATTCGTCGCCAGCACCGCCAAACCATTTTCTGCACTGATGAACGATGCAATGGCAGTGATGGACGACGGCATGCAGCGCGCGCCGATGAATGGCTCACCCGACCATGATTTCGTCACGATGATGATTCCGCATCATCAGGGCGCAGTCGACATGGCAAAAGCACTGCTGCTCTACAACACCGATCCGGAGCTGCGCAATCTAGCGCAAGGCATCCTGACCGAACAACAAAATGAAATCAAATTGATGCAATCGTGGCTGGCACACCACCCTGCTGCCAAGGCGCCGTAATCTTCTTCCACGTTTCTTAGAGAAAGTCATTTCATGAAACTGCACGCACTTACCATCGCCATCAGTATCGCCTTCGCCGGTCTGGCGCACGCCGCACCATCATCACAGGATCGCGTCTACACCGCCGATCAAAACAGCAATACCGTCTCGGTCATCAACCCTGCCACCAACACGCTGCTCGGTCAGATCAAACTGGGCAATCAGCGGCCTGATGTGCTGTCGCCGCTGTACAAGGGTGAAATCAATATCCACGGTCTCGGATTTTCGCCGGATCACAAGACGTTGATCACGATTGCGAATGGTTCGAACTCGGTGACCTTCATCGACACCGCCACCAACAAGGTCAAGGGCGTGACTTATATCGGCCGCTCACCGCATGAAGGATTCTTTACCGCCGACGGCAAGGAAGTCTGGTCGGTCGTGCGCGGTGAGAATTACATCGCGGTGATCGATCCGACTACCTTCAAGGAAACCGGCCGTATTACGACCTCGCCCGGCCCGGGTATGGTGCTGTTTCACCCGAACGGCAAGGTGGCGTTTGTAGTGTCGAGCTTCACGCCGGTGGTGGAAGTAATCGACGTCAAATCGCACAAGATCATCAAGCAGATCAAGGTCGTCAGTCCGTTCTCGCCGTTCCTGCAATTCACACCAGATGGCAAGGAAATGTGGATGACGCACAAGGACGTCGGCAAGGTCACCCGCATCAATACCGAAACGATGGAAGTCACTGGCGTATTCGACACCGGCTTTATTTCCAATCACGTGTCGTTTGCAAAATGCCCGACCGGCACTTTCGCCTACGTCACGGTTGGTGGCGAAAACGTGGTGAAAGTATTTACGATGGATGCCACACCAAAACTGGTGGCGACGATTCCAACTGGCGCGCTGCCGCATGGCATCTGGACGTCGGATGATGGCACCCGCGTGTATGTCGGCCTCGAAAACGGCGATGCAGTCGATGTGATCGATACCGCGACCAACAAGGTCATTGCCCGTGTACCGGTTGGTCAGGCACCGCAGGCGCTGGTGTATGTATCGAAGGCAGTACCGGAAGGCGACGGCACCGCTAACCTTACTCCACGCAGTAATAATGATCCAATTAATATCGCCTTGAAACCGGCTTCGGGCGATGCCAAAGGATTTGTTGTGGCACGTAATCTGGGCGTGGTCGATGCGCTGGAAGTGTCGCTATTCAAATTGAAACCGCTGACCACATATAGCGTCTACGTCACCGGCCAGAAAAC
>JAYTZV010000105.1:0-5361 GCA_043741695.1 Burkholderiales bacterium | reverse complement strand
CTAACCTATAGTCAACAAAGTAAATAGTTATTCTTGGAAAGTTGTTGCTTTTAAACAATCGTTCACAAATTTGATGTAAATACGGGTGACTTTGCTCTTTACGCATTGATATTGCAGGGAATTTTTTCAGTATTGCCCGCTCGTGCACGCATGCAAACAAACACGGTAGTCGCAGTTGGCACGCCTGGTTTTACCTGAAAATACTAAACAGACTGCTTAAAACGCAGTCCAGTAAAAAAACTAACTAGCGAGCGCAAGTTACTTTTACCGTTGATTTTTTCCATTGACGCGCGTTGATATGCCCGGTCGACTTGACAATATCTCGACACGCCACGTACTCTGAAATGGGGCTCGACTGCCGGGCTCGCGCTGTGCAGGCGCCTCACCACCACCGATAATCCATTCATATTCAGGTAAGCTCTGTCTCTCCATGATTTGCAAACAAACCATCACTGTGTCTTCTCTTATCCCGCTTCCTTCCGTGCCCTACGGCTTTGACGCGCCTTGCGCTGCGCATGCATTTTTCTTTTTCGAGACGGTATCCGCATGACCGACCTTCAGGCAAGTTTGATGGCAATTGGTGGCGTCATCGTGGCGGGTGTTATTTCCTTTAACAAATGGCAGGAGTACAAGGCGCGCAAGAGTATTGATCGCGCCTTTGCGTCGTCGCATGACGATGTACTGATGTCTGCAGACAGCGGCGCGAGAGAGTCAGTATCGGAACGGCAGGAACCCGGATTTGCGAACGATGACGCGTACGGCAATGCCATCAATGCACAGATCGGCAGTGTGCAATCTCATGGCCCGGATGCCCACGCAGCGCTTTCGCCATCAGCATCAGAAGCGACGGCACCATCGGCACCGGCATCGGGAAATGCATCGGTATCGGCACCAGCACCTGCACAAGCTGTCCAGCTTCCTGTAGATGAACTGGTCGACTGCATGATCGCGCTGACACTCGAACAGCCAATACGCGGCGACAAGGTAATCGGTCCGATCCAGAGCTTGCGACACGTTGGCAACAAGCCAGTCCATTACATTGGTTTGCAAGAGGGTGGTCACTGGCAGCCAATCAGCCACGGTGGCTTTTACACCGCATTGCAGGCTGGGGTGCAACTGGCCAATCGTTCCAATCCACTCAACGAAATCGAATACTCCGAACTGGTCAGCCGGTTGCGCATCGTTGCCGACGACATCGGCGCAGAGCCGGATGTACCGGACATGACAACCGTCATGCGCAGTGCACGTGCATTGCATCAATTCATTACTGAATTTGATGCGCAGCTGAGCGTAAATGTGCAGTCCAACGGCGCACCGTGGGCAATCAATACGTTACTTATTGCACTTGAAAAACAGGGCTTTGATCTTCGTCCGGAAGGACGCCTGGTCATGCCCGATGGTGATAGCGGCGTGCTGTTTTCTCTATCGACCAATGTCACGCTGGCCGCCGACATGACTTCGCGTCTGACGCTGCTGCTGGATGTGCCATGCGTGGCACGGCAGCGCAATGGTTTCGGCGCGATGATCGCCTGCGCCAGATCGCTTGCGCTGCGCATGAGCGGCACCGTGGTCGATGATGGCAATCAGCCGTTGACCGAGCAGGCGTTGGCTGACATCGCGCAGCAGGTCAAGGAGTTCTACGCCAACATGGAAGCGGCAGATATTGCTGCCGGTTCGGCCCGGGCGCTGCGCTTGTTCAGTTGAACATGGCTTCGCATCCGCAGGGCGCAACCGGTGCCATCTTAAGCGACGCTATCCTAAGTGATGCGATCCTGAGCGACGACATCGTCAAGCGCGCAACGGTATTGCGCGACACGTTGATCAAACACGCGCACGCCTACTACGCGCTCGATACACCGACCATTCCCGATGGCGATTACGATCGCTTGTTCGCCGAACTGCAGGCATTGGAAGCCGCTTGGCCGCAATTGGTGGCGGTGGATTCACCGACACAGCGAATCGGTGCTGCACCGTTGCCCGAGTTCGGACAAATCCGTCATTCGGTTGCAATGCTGTCGTTGGGTAATGGTTTTTCGGAAGACGATATTGTCGCCTTCGATCGCCGCGCGCGTGACGGTCTTGATCGCGACGGTCTTGTTACATATGCCTGCGAACTCAAGTTCGACGGACTGGCGATTAATCTGCGCTACGAAAACGGCGTACTGGTCGAAGCTGCGACCCGCGGCGATGGTGCTACCGGTGAAAACGTCACCGCCAATATCCGTACCATCCGCGCGATTCCGTTGCGCCTGGCAACCTCTACACCACCGGCAGTGATCGATATCCGCGGTGAAGTGTTGATGTATAAAGCCGACTTTGCCAGCCTCAATGCGCGTCAGCGTGCGGCAGGGTTGAAAGATTTTGCCAACCCGCGCAATGCGGCCGCCGGTAGCTTGCGGCAACTCGATTCACGCATCACCGCACAACGTGCGTTGCGCTTTTTTGCTTACGGTATCGGCGTGCTCGACGGTATGCCCACGCCGTCATCGCATTCGGCGCTGCTGGATTGGTATCAGCAAATCGGCGTGCCGGTCTGCTCGCATCGCGCGGTGGTGCAGGGTGCGCAAGGTTTGCTAAATTTTTTCCAGCGTATCGGTACAACGCGTGCTGACTTGCCATACGAAATCGATGGCGTGGTCTACAAGGTCGATGACGTTAGCGAGCAGCAGCAACTTGGCTTTGTATCGCGTGCACCGCGCTTCGCGCTCGCGCATAAATTTCCGGCAGAAGAGGCCACCACGCAGATCCGCGATATTGAAGTGCAGGTCGGTCGCACCGGTGCAATCACGCCAGTTGCGCGGCTTGTCCCAGTGTCAGTTGGCGGTGTAACCGTGACCAATGCGACGCTACACAACGCCGACGAAATCCATCGCAAGGATGTACGCATTGGCGACACCGTGATTGTGCGGCGCGCTGGTGACGTCATACCGGAAGTGGTGTCGGTGGTGGCAGAAATGCGCTCGCCCGATGTGCGGCAATTCGTGATGCCGACGCAGTGTCCGGTATGCGGTTCTGACATTGTGCGATTGCCTGATGAGACCATCGCCCGCTGCTCCGGCGGCTGGTTGAAATGTGCCGCACAGCGCAAGGGCGGCCTGCAGCATTTTGTGTCGCGAAGGGCGATGGATATCGAAGGCATGGGCGAACAATTGATCGATCAACTAGTCGATCGTAATGTCATTCGCACGCCTGCTGATTTGTTCAAACTCGGCTTCGTCGCATTGGCCGAACTCGATCGCATGGCAGATAAGTCGGCAAACAATGTGCTTGCTGCGCTTGAAAAATCGAAGGCGACCACACTGGCGCGCTTCGTTTATGCGCTTGGTATTCGGCATGTTGGCGAAGCCACAGCGAAAGAACTGGCGCGTCACTTTGGTGAGCTCGATGTGTTAATGGCAGCGACAGAGCAGCAGTTGCTCGATGTGGCGGATATCGGCCCAGTGGTGGCGCAGTCGATTCGTGAATTTTTTGCAGATGCGTTGAATGTCGAACTGATTGCGCAACTGCGTGCTGCTGGCGTGCACTGGAGCGAGGTTGTGCGGCAGCAGACAGCGCCGTTGCCAATGGCCGGAAAAACCTTCGTGCTGACCGGCACCTTGCCGACCTTGAGCCGTGATGACGCTGCCGCACTGATCGAAGCGGCTGGTGGCAAGGTGGCCGGATCGGTATCCAAAAAAACCAGTTACGTGGTGGCTGGTGCAGAAGCAGGCAGCAAGCTGGCGAAAGCCGAAGAGCTTGGCCTGCCGATCCTCGATGAATCGGCATTACTTCAATTACTCACAAAGACAGATCATGAAAAAAATTAACAAGGCAGTGTTTCCGGTCGCCGGCTTGGGCAGTCGCTTTTTGCCGGCGACAAAAGCGCAGCCAAAAGAAATGCTGCCGATTGTCGACAAGCCATTGATCCAATACGCGGTTGAAGAAGCGGTCGCCGCGGGCATCACCGAAATGATCTTCATCACCGGCCGCAACAAGCGTGCAATTGAAGACCATTTTGATACCGCGTACGAACTCGAATCCGAACTCGAAGCTGCCGGCAAGGCGCAATTGCTTGACCTGGTGCGCAATGTCATTCCGAAGCATGTCTCTTGCATCTATATTCGCCAATCTGCACCACTCGGGCTTGGCCACGCGGTCTTGTGCGCGCGTCCGGTGGTTGGCAACGAACCGTTTGCTGTATTGCTGGCCGACGATTTTATGGATGTGCCAGACGGTACCCAACCCGTGCTGGCGCAAATGACCGATATTTTTTCGCGCCAGGGATCGAGCCTGTTGGCTGTGCAAGACGTGCCACGTAACGAGACTAAACAATACGGCATCGTTAGCGTATCGCCGTTCGCAAAATCGCTGGAACAGGTTAGCGCGATTATTGAAAAACCGTCAGCCGAATCGGCACCATCCACCTTGGCTGTAGTTGGACGCTATGTGCTGACGAACGGTATTTTTGATTATCTGGCGCGTCAAGGCAAAGGTGCCGGTGGCGAAATTCAGCTCACCGATGGCATTTCGGCGATGATCGATTCCGAGCGCGTGCTGGCGTATCGGTACGATGGTCAACGCTATGATTGCGGCTCTAAACTTGGCTACCTGAAAGCGTCGACTGCGATGGGATTAAAGCATCCGGAAACTGGCAAAGCCTATGCAGACTATCTGGCGAGTTTGAAATGACCGTACGCGATATTTTGAAAATGGGCGACCCGCGCCTGCTGCGCCAGGCTGAGGCCGTAGCCGAATTCAATACGCCAGAACTCGACGCATTAATCGTTGATATGTTTGACACCATGCATGCGGCCAATGGGGCAGGGTTGGCGGCACCGCAAATCGGCGTCGATAAGCAATTGGTTATTTTCGGCTTCAAACAGCAGCCTGATACCGACGACAGGTCGGCTGTTCCGGAAACGATATTAATCAATCCGGTTATTACGCCGTTGTCAGATGAAATTGCTGAAGCGTGGGAAGGTTGTTTGTCGGTACCCGGTTTGCGTGGTGTGGTGCCGCGCTGGTCACGTGTGCGGTACGAAGGTTTTGATCAGTACGGTGCAGTGATCTGCCGTGAGGTCGATAGATTTCATGCACGCGTTGTTCAGCATGAATGTGATCATCTGGATGGGGTGTTGTATCCGATGCGGGTGGTGGATTTTAGTCGGTTTGGGTATACGAGCGTGCTTTTTCCAGAGATGGATTCGGATGAGGATGATTGATGGGTTGTTGGTAATTTTATTCGTGCCGCAAGCGATGCGGCTTTTACTTCGGGCTGTTACCGCGCCGGGGGTGGCCCGGCAGCCACATACTTCTTTTTGCTTCGTTGTATAGACCGGGAACATAGGTAACAGGTGTACCAGAACATGGGTAACGCTTTTG
>JAYTZV010000104.1:0-5383 GCA_043741695.1 Burkholderiales bacterium | reverse complement strand
CCAAACCGATATTCTTGAACTTGATACGCATGATTCACCTGGTAGTTACCCATGTCATTGGGTCGAATGCACGGCCTTGATGCCGTATTTCAAAGTATAAACCTAGTTGTTCGTTACCGCCGCTATTGCCTGCGCTGTTGCCTGACCTGGCAATCGTGTCTCCGGTTTTGACCACGTCGCCCGGATGCTTCAACACCGACTGGTTATTGCCATAAACGGTCAGATACTGGCTGCCATGATCAATGATGATCAGGTTGCCGAAACCGCGCAACCAGTCCGCGAATACCACCCGCCCGGCGGCAACCGCGCGAATGTCTGTTCCTTCGGTAGTACGGATGAATACGCCTTTGGAACTTGGTCCATCGCCACGGCTGCCGCCAAATTTCAGCGTAATGTCGCCGCGTGCTGGCAAACGCAACTGACCGCGCAGGGCCTCAAAATTACCGGCAACTGGACTATCGACCGTACTTTCTGGCCTTAGTTCATTGCGTTGAGCCAATTTATTTGGTGGCGGATCGTCATCAATCGTATCTTGTTGCGCAAGTGCCGCTTTCGGATTGGCATGGCCGGCGGCGCGCTCTTGTGCTGTTGTTTTCCTGCGATTCTGTGCTGCTTTTGCTTCTGCCATTTTTTTCGCCTGGCGCTGTTCGGCGGCGGCAATGTCCGTTTTGTGCTGCTCTTCGATCAAGGCGTCGAGTTTGCTGACCAGACCTGTGAGTCGCTGATCGTCACGCTGCAACTCACCGGCCTGCTTGCGCTGCGTCGCCAATTTTGATGAGAGTGATGCGAGCTGCACGTTGTGCCGTTTCTTTTCCTGCTGCAGCAGTGTGCGCTGATCGCGGGCTTCCTTGGCGATGTCATCCAGCGCGTCGCGGGCTTCTTGTGCAGCGATCTTGTCGGCGTCGATTTTTTGTAAATTGACACGCAGCGACGCAATCAACTTTGCCTGCGCTTGTGAGACATAGCCGAGATATTGCATGTCGCGATTGATGCGATTCGGGTTGTCTCCCGACAACAGCAACTGCACGCGGTCGCCATTGCCGGCCATGTAATGGTCGCGCAGTACCGTTGACAGGCTGGCTTGTTGCTGCGCGACTTGCTTTGCTAGCAGCGCCTGCTGCGCGGTGAGTTGTTCGAGTGTGCGTTCGGTATCGTGCTGCTCGATATCAAGCTCATGCAACGAGCGATCGGCGCGCGAGATGGCTTGTGCCGATTTGCTAAGCGCTTCAGTGGCCTTGTCGGTCGCCACTTCGGTTTGGCTAATTGATCGCTTTAACGCATCGAGCCGGTTTTGCACGGACGCACGCTGCGCCTCGGCTGCCTGTTTTTGTTGGGTCCGCTCACTGATTTTGGCAGCGCTCGATGCTGTGCCGATGCTCGCTAGCAGCACGGCAGCGATGACAGTAGTGAGCCGACCTCGGAAAAAAATTTGCATCGGATCGTGTTAGCGCGCCTTGCCTTGACTTGCAACTGCCTGCAACGCAGCGGCAATTGCGGCGCTGTCACCGAGGTAGTAATTCTTGATCGGTTTCAGATTGGCGTCGAGTTCATATACCAGCGGTTGGCCGTTTGGAATATTCAGATTGACGATCGCCTCGTCGCTAATGCCGTCTAGCATCTTGATTAGTGCACGCAAGCTGTTGCCGTGCGCGGAAATCAGAATCTGCTTACCGGCACGGATCGCCGGTGCAATCGCGGTATCCCACGCTGGCATCACCCGTGCCACGGTATCTTTCAAGCACTCGGTCAGCGGAATTTGCGCGCGATCGAGCAGCGCATAGCGCGGATCATCGAACGAGGTACGCGGATCATCGGCCGACAAAGCGTTCGGCGGCGTATCGTAACTGCGGCGCCATACCAGCACCTGCTCATCGCCATATTGCGCGGCGGTCTCTGCCTTGTTCAAACCCTGCAGCGCGCCGTAATGACGCTCGTTCAAACGCCAGTCATGCGCGATCGGAATCCACATTAAATCCATTTCGTCGAGCGTCAGCCAGAGCGTTCGAATCGCGCGCTTCAAGACCGAGGTGTAGGCAAGATCGAACGTGAAACCAGCGTCACGCAGCAAGGTGCCGGCGTGGCGCGCTTCGGTACGGCCTTTCTCGGTCAGATCGACATCGGTCCAGCCGGTGAAGCGGTTATCGAGATTCCAGGTAGATTCGCCGTGGCGCATCAAAACAAGTTTGTACATGGTGACGGTGCTGTGGGTAAGAAGAGGTCAATGGGGCGGGCTGTCTTAACTACGACAGGGCAAATAATAAACAGGTATGTCGAAGCAGGTATTTCGAAGCTAGAACGTCGAAGCTAGTGCGTCGAAGCAGGAGCGTCAAAGTAGTTGCTGCGGTAGACCTGGTATCGCAACTATCGCAGTGCAATTACATCGAATTGCGAAGATTGTCAGGTTCTATTTTATAATGCGGCGATTGTTTTAAACCACTGGGCGCTTGTGAAATTCTTTATAGATAATATTTTTCTGATTGTATTGATCGTGGTATCAGGCGCAGCATTGCTGCTGCCAATGTTGCAGCGCAGTGGCAGCAAGGTGTCGGTATTGCAAGCGACTCAACTGATCAACCAGGGCAAGACACTGATTCTAGATGTGCGTGATACGGCCGAATTCGTCGCTGGTCATGTGCGGGACGCAAAAAATATTCCGCTGAAAGAACTCGCCGGACGCCTCAGTGAAATCGACAAGTTCAAAAGCAAAACTGTGGTGGTGATCTGCCCAACTGGCGTGCAGTCATCGAAGGCCACCGCCAAATTGAAGAGCGCCGGCTTTGGTGATGTGCATAGCCTTCAAGGTGGCTTGGCCGCGTGGCAAACCCAAGGTTTGCCGACCGTCAAATAATTTCAGAAATCTCAGGAAACTACCATGACTGCTCATGTTCTGATGTACAGCTCCGGCGTCTGCCCGTATTGCACGATGGCTGAACGTTTGTTGAAAGCTAAAGGCGTTGAGGACATCGAAAAAATTCGCATCGATCTCGACCCGCAACAGCGCGACGCCATGATGCAAAAAACCGGGCGCCGTACTGTGCCGCAAATTTATATCGGTGACACGCACGTTGGTGGCTTCGATGATCTCAGTGCGCTGGACAAGCTCGGTAAGCTTGAGCCGTTGTTACGCGGCAGCTAAGACCGCTTTCAGTGTTTAGCGCAGAGTCGTTTAAACCAGATAAATCATATAAATCGTATCCATTTCGATTGCTCTTTTTTGCGGCAACATTGCGCTTGCCGCGCTCACTCTTTTTTGAAGGTTCAGCATGTCCGAAGAAATCCAGCAACCCATTTTCCAGATCCAGCGCGTCTACCTGAAAGATCTGTCACTCGAGCAGCCAAATTCCCCGGCGATTTTCCTGGAGCAGGAAGCACCCGCGATGGAAGTCTCGGTCGATGTCGGTGCCGAGCCACTGGCGGATGGCATCTTCGAATCCACCGTAACGATTACTGTCACCGCCAAGATTGGCGAAAAGGTAGCGTTTTTGGTCGAGGGTAAGCAAGCCGGTATTTTTGAAGTACGCAACATCCCGGCCGAACAACTCGATCCGCTGCTCGGCATCGGCTGCCCGAATATTGTGTACCCTTATTTGCGTGCCAATATCGCTGACGCAATTACCCGTGCAGGTTTTCCGCCGGTGCATCTGGCCGAAATCAATTTCGAGGTGTTTTACCAGCAGCGCGTGCAGGCACTCGCCGAGCAACAACAAGCCGCGCAACTGGCGCAGGCAGATGGCGCTGCCGGTTCAGTCATCACGCATTGATGTGATGCCCGTGCGGAGCCGCATGATGCGATTTTTAAATTTGAAGCCGGCGCTGATGTTGCTGGGTCTGGTCTGCGCTGGCCAAGCCGCAGCGCTTGATTACAAATCTATCGGTGCGGCACCGGCCGTGCTGTATGACGCCCCATCATCGCGCGGTAAAAAAGTGTTTGTTGCGCCGCGTAACATGCCGGTGGAAGTCATCCTCGTATATGGTGAATGGACCAAGGTGCGCGACGCATCGGGCGATCTGTCGTGGGTCGAATCGAAGGCACTGGCAGCCAAGCGCTTTGTGATCGTCAAGGCTGCGGTTAGTCGGATTCACGCTGGGCCTGAGGATGCGTCTGCGACGGTATTCAGCGCTGAAAAGGGTGTGTTGCTCGAATTGGTCGAACCTGTCTCTAGCGGTTGGCTCAAGGTGCGTCATCGCGATGGACAAAGTGGTTTTGTCAAAGCGACCGAGGTTTGGGGTGATTGAAGCGTATCGCAAGATGCGTGCTCGGTTGCGTAAGCGATCCCCCGTTTTTCCCAGCATCGCATTGCGCGCTGACTCCTGCGTGATTCGGGCAGGCCTGCAATGAATATTTCCATCCTCGGCGCAGGTGCCTGGGGAACCGCACTGGCAGTATCTCTAGCCGATCGGCATCAGGTGCTGCTGTGGGGCCGGGATACCATCGTGATGCAGACGATGCAGGCGCTGCGACAAAACATTACGTATCTTCCCGAAATTATTCTTCCTGACACGCTAGCGGTCAGTGCTGATTTCGATGCCGCCATCGCGCATTGCGCAGTCGATGATTCGGTATTGATTGTCGCCACGCCGGTAGCCGGGCTGCGCCCGTTGGCGCAACGACTCGCAACCGCCGCGATCCCGGATCTGGTCTGGTTGTGCAAAGGCTTCGAAGAGCATAGCGGGCTGCTACCGCATCAAATTGTGCGCGAGTTGCTCGGTGCAGATTTGCCTTGCGGCGCGTTGTCCGGGCCGTCGTTTGCACTCGAAGTCGCGCGCGGGTTGCCGACTGCGCTGGCGATGGCGTCTGATGATGCCGCGCTACGTGAGCGCGTGGTGCGTGCTGTGCACGGGCCGCGATTGCGCGTCTACACGACTGATGATGTTGTCGGCGTCGAGGTTGGCGGTGCAGTAAAAAATATCCTCGCCATCGCGACCGGGTTGATCGACGGCTTGTCGCTCGGCATGAACGCACGTGCAGCATTGATCACACGTGGTCTGGCCGAAATGTCGCGGCTCGGCATGGCGCTCGGTGGTCGCGCCGATACGTTCATGGGGCTGGCCGGAGTCGGCGACCTGATGTTGACCTGTACCGGTGCGTTGTCCCGCAACCGCCGCGTGGGTCTCGGACTTGCAGAGGGCAAGTCGCTTGAGGTGGTCGTGCAGGAGCTGGGTCACGTTGCCGAAGGCGTACGCTGTGCGCGCATTGTCTGCACTCTGGCAGCGCAACTGCAGATCGAGATGCCGATTGCGAATGCGGTGGCAGCCGTCTTGTTCGATGGTGCGTCGCCGCATGATGCCGTGGCGCGGTTGCTCGCGCGCGACCCAAGAGACGAATCGATGGAATCGTCGATTTAAAATTGATTCAAATCAATATTTTGTGTTGTATGCTTTG
>JAYTZV010000103.1:0-1813 GCA_043741695.1 Burkholderiales bacterium | reverse complement strand
TTTCAGCGCCGTCACCCACCCGGATTTTTGCCGCACCCGCAGCGAGTTTTTGCACGAATTGATCGTAAATCGATTCATGCGCATAAAAGCGATTGGTGCACACACAAGTCTGACCGGCGTTGCGGTACTTTGATTGCAGCGCGCCTTCTACTGCCGCGTCGAGATCGGCATCGTCGAACACGATAAATGGCGCATGACCACCAAGTTCGAGCGCGAGTTTTTTGACCGTAGATGCAGACTGCTGCATCAGAATGCGCCCGACCGGTGTCGAGCCGGTGAACGACAAATGGCGCACCGTCGGACTCTCGCACAACAGCTTGCCAACCTCGATCGACCGCTCGGCGTCCGCGGTGATGATGTTGATGACGCCCGGCGGCAAGCCAGCGCGGTGCGCCAGCTCGGCCACTGCCAATGCCGAAAGTGGCGTTTGTTCGGCAGGCTTGATGACGATGGTGCAGCCAGCAGCAATGGCTGGCGCGACCTTGCGCGTAATCATTGCAATCGGAAAATTCCACGGCGTGATCGCAGCACAAACGCCAATCGGTTGCTTGAGTACCACGGTGCGTTTGTCATGCCAGGTTGATGCCAGCACGTCGCCGCTGACGCGCTTGGCTTCCTCGCTAAACCATTCCAGAAAACTCGCGCCATACATGACTTCGCCTTTGGCTTCGGCCAATGGCTTTCCTTGTTCGGCGGTCATGATCGTTGCCAGATCAGCGGCGTTGGCCATCATCAGATCAAACCACGCGCGCAGCACGGCAGCACGCTCTTTGCCTGTCCTTGCCGACCACGATGGAAACGCCGCCGCTGCTGCATCGATTGCCCGCTGCGTCGCCGCAAGATCGAGATTTGGTACCTCGCCGATCACCGCGTTGTCGACAGGATTAGTTACCGCAAAGTTGCTGGTACCGGTAATCCATTCACCGTTCAGGTAAGCATGCTTACGCAGCAGGGTAGGGTCATTCAATTGCAGTGTGCGTGGGGATGTATCGGCCATGTTGTCT
This sequence comes from Burkholderiales bacterium, assembly GCA_043741695.1. GTDB lineage: Bacteria > Pseudomonadota > Gammaproteobacteria > Burkholderiales > Burkholderiaceae_D > Actimicrobium. Next base: position 809 of record JAYTZV010000103.1, on the reverse strand, counting down.
CCGCTGGGGAATGAAAGTGACTTATTTAGGGTGCAAGGATAACCGAAACATTGCATTGGTATTGACCGCCGCTGCACTAATCGCTGCACTAATGTATTCCGATAAAATGGCAGGCGAGGCTTTAGTATCACCGACACTCTGGCATGCTTAAAAATTAGGCAAATTGTCGCAGGGCCACGCCCTGCAAGAGTTTGGTGTCAAGGGTTTCATTCGATTTGCACTGAAATAAATCATTTCGGCGATACGTGCCATAAACTATTCAGGCATCTGCTTCAACAAACTGCAGTACGTTGCTATACTCATCTCCCTCCCGCTTTTTTTCACTTCCGTTGTATGGTGAATGCGCGCGTCACGCAAGGTGTAATGAACGTTTGATTATTACTGCATTCACCTGTTCGCATCGCATACGGCACTGCTCCGAATTTATCCATGACCACTCGTACTAAAACGCTGTCGCTGAAGCCGCGCGCCAAGACCCCTGCTCCTGATGCCGCAGCTGCTGAAGTAGTTGATGCTGCTATTTCTGGTACCGATACTGCGCTGCAGGCTCAGGCAGCACCAGCGGCCTTGCCGGGCGAGCCAGTGATTGTGGTGAAAAAAGTGCGCGTTGTGCGTGCAGCGCATAGCGCGAGCGTTCCTGCCGCGATACCAGTTGCTATGGCGGGCGTACCTGCACTAGCACTAGCACTAGCACCGGCACCTTCGCAGGAGCAGACGCAGGGGCAGACGCAGACGCAGGACCAGGTAGGCCCGACCACGGATGTGGCTGATGCAGCCGTTATCGTGCGGAAAAAACCAGCGCGTCGTGC
>JAYTZV010000102.1:0-1821 GCA_043741695.1 Burkholderiales bacterium | reverse complement strand
CACCAGCATCTTTCATGCGTTTAAACCAGGTATCATCATCCGGTGGCTCGCATTGCGCCTGGATTGGCAAATTAACTGCACTTTTTACGCCGAACGCGCTTTCGCACAAAATTGCCGCACCACGATCGGTAGCATTTGGTGTTCCGGTTGTCATCACCATGTGCTTTACGCCATCGAGCAGTACTGCTGCGCGAGCGACCTCACCAAGTTGTTCGGGGGTTTTGCGCAAAATTGTGCGACCAGCAGCAAGCGACTGGCCGATGGCACAAAACTGGCAGGTTTTGCGGCGGCTTTCGTAGCGAATACAGCTCTGCAGTACCGTGGTTGCCAATACGTCAGCGCCATGCAAGGTTGCTATTTTTGAATACGGCACGCCATCCATTGTCTGGAGGCGATAAAACCTGGGCTGCTGTGGAAAACTGATTGCGCCGACTTCAATGCCGTCACGCAGCAAGCTACTGAGACCATTACTGTCAGGTGCACTGGCAATAAATGGCGATGTCCACGCTGTCGTGGTGTGGACTGGAATCATTACGGTATGTCCATCGACTGTTACCGCCTTATGGTCTGATGGACCCGCGCCACCACGGCGGCTGGCAGCACCTGCGCTGTGATCAGTCAGCCGCAGCCCGAACGATTGCAGTTCTGTGATCAGCTGACGGTTCGATTTCGAGATGATCTGCATGGGAATTCCTGATTGATGAAGTAGAAGCCGGCGAAATAGACGCCGTTGCGGTGGTAAGTGGTGCGACTAATGTCGTTGACGAGGTTGTTGGCGATGTAGTTGACGATGTGGTTGATGTTGTCGTTGAAGACATGGCGGCAGTCTGGCGATCGTCAATGCGCAAGCTGAGAAGTTCGGGGCGTGCATAGTGACCTACTGAATCCATCATGCGTTTGCGCTTCGTAATCAGCGCCATATTCAGGTCTACCACTACCATGCCCTCACCGCTGCGCAAGGGTTCAGCAAGCAGCACGCCTTCAGGCGATACGATGGTTGTGCAGCAGCCGCCACGCAGGGCCTTCTGAGAAGCCGGATCAGTGGAAATTGCAGCAATTTGCTGTTCGGTCAGCCAGCCAGTTGCGTTGACGACAAAACAACCAGATTCCAACGCGTGATGGCGTAATGTGACCTCCATTTGATCCGCAAAGATCTGTCCCACCATCGACCCTGGAAATTGCGCGCAGTGAATTTCTTCGTGTTGCGCCATCAATGCGTAGCGGGCTAACGGGTTGTAATGCTCCCAGCACGCGAGCGCGCCGAGTCGCCCAACTGCGGTCGGAACAACTTTCAAACCACTACCGTCTCCTTGTCCCCAAATCATCCGCTCGTGGTAAGTCGGCGTAATTTTCCGGCGCGATAGAACGAGCGTGCCGTCAGCGTCAAAAACCAGTTGGGTGTTGTAGAGCGTGCCGTGATCGCGCTCATTCACGCCGAGAACAACGACCATGCCATAACTGCGCGCCGCTGCACCAACTGCCTCTGTTACTGGCCCCGGTATGGTCACTGCCCGCTCATACAACAGGAGATGTTCCGGGCCGGACGCAAAAGGCGGACGCACGAACGAAAAATACGGGTAATACGGCACACAGGTTTCTGGAAACACGATCAGCTCGACACCCTTTTTTGCTGCGTCGGCAATTGCGGCAATCACTTTATCGACCGTGCCGTGCGTGCTGTCAATATCTGGTGCGAGCTGCACGGCAGCAGCTCTGACTGTTTTTTTCGTGTTCATGAGCCGCCTATCGGAAAAATTACAGCGTCCAGGTATCGAGAATGATTGCGTTATCGCGAACATGCAGCAACTTCAGGTCGAGCAC
>JAYTZV010000101.1:0-5426 GCA_043741695.1 Burkholderiales bacterium | reverse complement strand
GTGCCTTGCGCGCGGCGATTTGCTCGGCGCTGGCGTTTTCAGGAATGCGCACCAAAATCTGCGCAAGGTTGATTTCAAACAGATTTTGCGGCGCATTTTTTTCCGCTGCAAGGAAGTTATCGATCTCGGAATCGGTCACCTGAATCTTGTTGTCGACCTCGCGTTCGCGAATGCGCTGCATCGCGATTTCATCGCGAATCTCTTCCCGAAAACGCGCATACGGAATGCCTTCGCGTTCAAGCTGATTGCGAAAATCTTGCGCAGACAATTTATTTTGCTCGGCCAAGCGCGCCATGGCCCGATCCAGCAGCGCATCGTCGACGCGAATACCGCTCTCAGCGGCCAGCTGCAACTGCGCACGGTCGGCGATCATCCGTTCCAGTACCTGCCGTTCCAGTAAATCGCGCGGCGGAATTTGCACGCCTTGCTGCTTCATGCGCGCCTCGACCGACTTGACCCGATCACTTAACTCTCTGCGCGTAATCACATCGGTATTGACGACGGCAGCAATCGAGTCGATGGCCTGAGGTGCAGCGCGTTGCGGCGCAGGCGACTGTGCAAGGGCTGGGGACGACGAAGCAGCAGCAATGAACATGGCTGCGATTGACAAGCGGCGTAATGAAAAATAAAGCTGTGACATGGTGTGATCCGCAGTCCTGGAAAAAATCCTGCTCATGATTGTGCTGATGGTGGTACTCATGAATGCTCAGGGTGAAATGGTAAATTCAGAAATGACTTAAAAACCCGGTTGCGTAATCGATTGATTCACGTTCTGGTAGCCCGGCACGTTGCGCCGCAGCGCATCGATCGGGTTAGAACCCAACTTCGACAATCCGTTCAATTCAAGCTGGAAAAACAAGGCGGTGGTCGCTTGCTGCGTCGCTGTCGGAATACGCTGCGCAACCGCGCGGAACACCCAGCAATCGGCCTTGTATTCCAGTCCCAGCAAACCTTCGGCGACCTTGCTGGTCTTGAGCGAGTAATCGATGCGGCCAACACCGTACCAGCGCCGCGCAATCGGCCACTGGCCTGAGACGTCGACGAATTTTTCGAGATTGTTTGGCAGGTCGAGGCGGTATTGCAGATTCAATACTTTCAACGGTGCCGGCTGATACCGCACCGCGTAATTGGCGCGATTAAGCCGATGCAGCGTTTGGCTGTATTGCATGTTGGTTTCCGCGTAAAACGCGTTGGTGATACGACCACTCGCCGACAGCAATACGTCGGAGCGGCTGTCTTCTTGCGGCGCACCGAGTGAGACACGCGGTTTGGCGAGATAGTAGCGCTGCCCAAAAGCCACGCGCGCGCGCTCGGCCCCATCGGTCTGCAAAAAGCGTGAAGTGACGGCTGCGGTGATCTGGTTTGCATCACTGATGCGGTCATTACCGACGAATCGGTTTTCACTAAAAATCTGCGTGAAGCTGAGGTCAGCGAGGCTGCTGTCAAAATTTGGCAGCGCATCTTGATTACGATATGGCGTGCGCACATAAAAAAGACGCGGCTCCAGTGTCTGCGTTACTTCCTTGCCAAAAAAAGTGGCAGCCCGTTCGAATATCATGCCACTATCGATCGAGGCAGTCGGCACGACCCGCGATGGCGATGCATTAACGCCTGCGACCACATCATCGAGCTTGTAGCGCGTTGCGTTCAACGACACTTTCGGCGTAATGAAATAACCTGGCCGGATAATCGGATACGACACGCGCGGCACGGCAAACAAGCGGTCGCCACGCTGCAGGGTCGGATGCGTGAAGCGGGTGAAATCAGCGTCAAACGAAAAATCAAAACCGGCGACATCCTGGCGGAACGTATTGAAGGTCAGCTGCGGCAAACGATCGTAGGGTTGCGCAATTGGCGCGGCAAAATCCTGCAGCACCTGATATTTGCTGGTGCGCGCAACAAAGGTACCGAACGAATTCCCGTAGCCCAAATTCAAATCGCGTATCAAGAGGCGCTGCGAGGCGGTCGTCAGCGTATTCGAAAAATCAGTCGGATAGTTGTTATCAGAAGCCGCATTGATATTCCAGTTCAGCGTCACACCCGACGTGAACGTCTGCGTGTGCACCGAGGCGACTGCATACCGGTTGGTCTTTGTCAGGCGATCCTGCGGCAAAAATTCGAGCTTGGTTTCGCCGCTGTACGACGGATCAATATAGCGCGCATCAGCACCGAGTTGCAGGCCACGCTGCGCGATCAATTTTGGATACAACGTCAGATCGCGATTCGGCGCAATGTTGAAATAGTACGGCACCGTGACTTCGATACCGCCACGGTTGGTGGTACCGATAGTCGGCGGCAAGACACCGGACTCGCGCGCATCCGAGAGCGGGAACGACATTTCGGGCGCTGCCAGAATTGGCACACCCTTGAAATAAACAATGCTGCTCGCCGACACACCGAGATCACGTCCGGTATCCAGACGCAGCTTGCTGGACTTTAGATACCAATCCGGATTGGTGCCTTCGCAGGTGCTGTAGGTGCCTTCGATTACCGTGGCACGGTCTTCGGCTTCGAAGTTGATGCGCTCGGCATGGCCCTGCCCCTTTGTGCGATCGATGCGGTAGGTCGGATTGGTGACGAATCCCTTACCGGCATCCATGTTCAATTTCAATTCGTCGCCGTTGTAGACATCGCCGTTACGCGTCATGCGCACATGCCCGAAAGCTTCGACTTCATCTTCGACCACATGAAATTTTGCGCGGTCAGAAGTGATTTTTGTCGAACCACGGACTACCTCGACTTTATCGTCGAGTTGCAGGTCGCGATCAGGCCGACCAGTCATTTTTTCCGCGCTGATATCGGACGGCGAATCGCGGTCTGCCAATCTGGCAGGAGTTGTCGATGAGGACGGCGCTTTTTGCGCCAACACGTAATTGGGCAAGGCGGCTGCAGCCACGACGGCAGTCAGGATGCGAAGCAGGCGCTGCGGCGAGGACAGATCAGGGAACCGGGTCATGAATTATCGGGAGTGACCACCATCGCAGGCGATTTTTTGAATTGAATCCCTTATTATAGGGGAACTCATTCTCACTTCACCGGTTTCTGCCGGCTGCTCCATGTCCTCGCCTACAACATTTGATACTACAGCTGATGCAACACCTGATCTCCGTTTGACCGCCGTCATGCAATGGCTGACGCAATTGCCCGGTGCGCCAGTGATTATCGACACGCTTCGACCCGCTTCATCGGACGCCAGTTTTCGCAGGTATTTTCGCGTCGATACCGCTGCCGGCGGCACCGCCATCGTGATGGATGCACCACCACCACAAGAAGATGTGCGACCGTTCATCGATGTAGCATCACTGTTTAGCGCCACCGGCGTATCGGTGCCGAGCGTGCTGGCCCACGATATTGAGCAGGGATTTTTATTGTTGAGCGATCTCGGCACCACCACCTATCTGCATCAACTTGCACCCGATACAGCACACGCGCTGTATCTCGATGCGATCGATTCGCTGGTGCTAATGCAGGTCAATAGCCAGCCAAACAAATTGCCGGTCTACGACCGCGCCATGCTGCAGCGCGAGTTGATGCTGTTTCCGGACTGGTATGTCAACAAGCATCTGGGCGTGACGTTGACTAGCGCGCAGCAGACCGAATTAAATGGCGTGTTCGATGCGCTGCTGGCCAACAATCTCGCGCAGCCGCAGGTGTATGTGCACCGCGATTATCATTCGCGCAATCTGATGGTGCTTGCCAAAGGCAACCCCGGCATTCTGGATTTTCAGGATGCAGTGTACGGCCCGATTACTTACGATCTGGTTTCGCTACTGCGCGATGCCTACATCGAATGGGATGAAGAAATCGTGCTCGACTGGGCGATCCGTTATTGGGAACGCGCGCGCCGCGCGGGCCTGCCGGTCAATCCGGATATCGACGCGTTCTATCGTGATTTCGAATTCATGGGCCTGCAACGCCATCTGAAAGTGCTCGGCATTTTTGCGCGGCTGTATCACCGCGATGGCAAGGACGCGTATCTGAAGGATCTGCCGCTGGTGATGCAGTACACCCGCAAAGCCGCAGGACGCTACAAGGTGCTGTCGCCGCTGATTCGCTTGCTGGATGCGCTGGAAGATAGAGCGCCTTCGGTGGGGTATACGTTTTGAAACGCGTTTTGAAACACGTATTGATAACAGCATTGATACACGTGTTGATGCACGAGCGGCGCAACAAATGAAAGCCATGATCCTCGCAGCCGGCCGCGGTGAACGCATGCGTCCGCTGACCGATACCTGTCCCAAACCCTTGCTGACCGTACGCGGTCGCCCGCTCATCGTCTGGCATATTCTGAATCTGGTACGCGCCGGCATCACCGAGATCGTCATCAACCACGCCCATCTCGGATCAATGATCGAAGACGCGCTCGGCGACGGCAACCAGTTCGGTGCGACGCTGCAGTATTCGGCGGAAGGCACTGCGCTGGAAACCGCAGGCGGCATTGCCAACGCGTTGCCGCTGCTTGGCGATGCGCCGTTTGTGGCGGTCAATGGCGACATCTACTGCCCGCATTTTAATTTCGAACAAGTCACCAGCGCACTGGTCGATGCCGACATGTGGGGCAATCCGTATCCGCCGGATAAACGCGACGTGGCGTGGCTATATCTGGTCAAAAATCCGCCGCATGTGCCCGACGGTGACTTCGGTTTGACGACCTATTCGGTCACCAACGATGGCAGCCCGCGCTTTACGTTCAGCGGCATCGGCGTGTATCGACCAGAACTATTCGCATCGATCGCAACAGGCAGCGCAGCGAAACTTGCACCGCTTCTGCGCGAATTCGCCACGCGTGGTCAAATCGGTGGTGAAGTCACTCGCTGCGACTGGACCGATGTCGGTACGCCCGAGCGATTGGCACACTTGAATCGCCCTCTTTCCGAAAGCAGACCATGAATCCGTATGCTGAACGCCGCGCCCGTCTGATCGCACAGATGCATGCCAAGGGCGGCGGCGTCGCCATCCTTGGCACAGCACCTGAGGCGCAGCGCAACAGCGATGCCGATTATCCGTATCGGCATGACAGCAGTTTTTATTATCTGACAGGGTTTGCTGAACCCGAAGCAGTGGTGGTGCTGGTGGCCGGTGCAGCAGGTGCGGCTAATCAATCCATTCTGTTTTGCCGCGACAAGAATCCCGAGCGCGAAATCTGGGATGGCTTTCGTTATGGCCCGGAGCAGGCGCGTACGACCTTCGGTTTCGATGCCGCGCATTGCATCGACGCGATCGATACGATCATTCCCGATTTGCTGGCGAATGCACCCGCACTGTTTTATACGCTGGCAAAAAATGCCGCGCTCGATGCGCAGATACAGACCTGGCTCAACAAAGTACGCGCGAAGTCGCGCACCGGAATCACCGCACCGACTTCGTCACACGACATCACCGGCATGATCAATGAAATGCGTCTGATGAAAGACGCCAGCGAAATT
>JAYTZV010000100.1:0-1833 GCA_043741695.1 Burkholderiales bacterium | reverse complement strand
TAGGAATCACCATGAACCGAGAAGATGCAGTTACCGCTGTGTTATCGAATCCGAGCCACTTGCCCCAGCCAGGCGAGCGCCCCGAGTCTCCCCAATCTGTGCGCGTCAAAGAATTATCCGAGCGAGATCGTCGACGTCTGCTGATGCATTTTCTTGCCCTGCCCGATGAAGACCGTCTGCTGCGTTTCGGCACGGTCTTGTCGGATGAACTTGTTACCCGTTACGTACAAAAACTCGACTTCGCGCGCGACACCTTGTTCGGTGTGTACGACGTCAACCTGATGCTGATTGGCGTCGGTCATCTGGCATTCGCGCCGCGTGACGCCATCCCGTCGTTTGTCGATGCCACCACCAAGGAACGCATTGCCGAATTCGGTGTTTCGGTATCGTCTACTGCGCGTGGCATGAGTGTGGGCACGCGGCTCTTCGAGCGGGCGGCGATTCATTGCCGCAACGCCGATGTCGATACGCTCACCATGCATTGCCTGGCTTCGAATCAAACCATGATGCGCATCGCACGCAAGGCCGGCATGGAGATTCAGCGCACGCACGGTGAGGCAGATGCCTACCTGACGCTGGCACCCGCCAATGCAGTCACCGTCATGCAGGAAGCCGTGCAAGAGCAGGTGGCACAATTTGACTTCACGCTGAAAGCCAACACCAAGGCGGCGGTCAAATGGCTGGATGGTCTTGCCGGTGGTAATAAACGACCAGTCTGATCGCATTGCAGGCAGCGGTGTGATCCAATGACATCCATCGTCAGTGCCGGTCTGCGCGGCGACTATTTACACGCCGATGCACACTATGTCGTGAAGCAACACTGGTCTGCTTACACGCCGGAACAGCACGCACTGTGGCGTCGCTTGTATGCGCGACAAGCGCAGCTCCTGCCCGGACGTGCCTGCGACGAATGCATCAGCAGCCTTCAGCAACTCGATGCCGCGCAATCTATTCCAGACTTCGATCACGTTTCTGCAAGCTTGTCGCAGGCTACGGGCTGGGTGCTGGTCGCTGTACCGGGTCTGATTCCCGACAAAATCTTTTTCGAGCATCTCGCGCATCGCCGTTTTCCGGTAACCGTCTGGTTGCGCGAGCTCCACGAAGTTGATTACATCGTTGAGCCGGATCTGTTCCACGATTTTTTCGGGCATGTACCGCTATTGTTCAACACGGTATTTGCCGACCATCTGCAGGAATACGGCAAGGGTGGACTAAAGGCATTGCCGCTCGGTGGCTTGACGCAGCTGGCGCGTTTGTACTGGTACACGATCGAATTCGGGTTGCTGCGTACGCCGCAAGGTGTGCGTGCTTACGGTGCCGGATTGATGTCATCCGGTGGCGAGCTCGGCTACTGCGTCAACAGCGCTACGCCACACCGCATTCGCTTCGATGTCGAGCGGGTCATGCGCACCGATTACACCATCGACGCCTACCAGAAAACCTATTTCGTCATCGACGATTTTGCGCAGCTGTTTGTCGACACGGCACCTGACTTCACGCCTATCTATGCGCGGCTGAAAAACTTGCCGGTGCTCGCTGCCGATGCGCTGGTACGCGGCGAAATCGATCTGGTGCCGTGATGGCCTCAACGCCATCGCGCTACCAGTAGGTGCCTCGGGCGTCACCGGCGCATGGCCGCGCATGACCAACCACAAACCTGCGCGCTGTGCTACGGTATGATCTGTTGAACATGAAAACAAACGTTTAAACGAACTGCTCACAAGGCGGTTCCGTTTGACTGCGACACGATCGCATCCAAGAACATAATTTTTGGCACGGAGACAGCATGAACGCACCTCTTCCACCATCGCTCCCGCTGGCGACATCGCTCGA
>JAYTZV010000099.1:0-14762 GCA_043741695.1 Burkholderiales bacterium | reverse complement strand
GAATGCCATTTGCTGCGCGCCCGGAATGGGCGCACTCGACGAACGTCTTCTACTGCTTCACGCAATCAACAAAGTAGCCGCGCTTGCCAGCGACTTCGCGTGTCACCAGACCATGTACATCGGTCTCGAAACCCGGAAATTTTTCATTAAAGTCGCGCGCAAATTTTAGGTAATCCACGATTGTCTTGTTGAAGCGTTCACCCGGAATCAATAGCGGAATACCCGGTGGATACGGCGTCAACAAAATCGACGTCACGCGACCTTCGAGTTCGTCGATCGGTACGCGTTCAACTTCACGATGCGCCATCATCGCAAATGCGTCGGATGGCTTCATCGCTGGCTGCATGTCGGACAAATACATTTCCGTTGTCAGGCGAGCGATGTCATAAGTTTTGTAAAAGCTATGGATTTGCAGGCACAAGTCACGCAGGCCGATCCGTTCATAACGCGGATTGGCGGTCGCAAATTCCGGCAGGATGCGCCAGATCGGCTGGTTCTTGTCATAGTCATCCTTAAACTGCTGCAGCGCGGTCAGCAACGTGTTCCAGCGGCCTTTGGTGATCCCGATCGTAAACATGATGAAGAACGAATACAGCCCGCATTTTTCAATGATGACGCCGTGTTCGGCCAGATATTTGGTGACAATGGACGCCGGAATGCCGGTCTCGCCAAACTTGCCATCCAATGATAGGCCGGGTGTGACAATGGTCGCCTTGATTGGGTCGAGCATGTTGAAACCTGGTGCCAGATTGCCGAAGCCATGCCAGTCGTCTTCGGCGCGGATCAGCCAATCATCGCGATTGCCGATACCGTCTTCGGCGAAGGTATCCGGACCCCAAACCTGGAACCACCAGTCGTGGCCCCATTCGAGATCGATCTTCTTCATCGCGCGACGGAAATCCAGCGCTTCCAGAATACTTTCTTCGACCAGTGCAGTGCCGCCCGGCGCTTCCATCATCGCCGCTGCGACGTCGCAGGACGCGATGATCGAATACTGCGGTGAGGTCGACGTGTGCATCAGATACGCTTCGTTGAATGCATCCTGATCGAGCTGCACGGTCTCGGATTCGCGCACCAGAATTTGCGATGCCTGCGACAAGCCGGCCAATAATTTGTGCGTCGATTGCGTTGAAAAAATCATCGACTTCTTGGCGCGCGGCCGGTCTTTGCCGATCGCGTGCATGTCTTTGTAAAAGTCATGGAAGGTCGCATGCGGCAGCCAGGCTTCATCAAAATGCAGTGTGTCAATTTCGCCATCCAGCAAAGCCTGCAGCGTAGCTACGTTATAGATCACGCCATCGTAAGTCGATTGCGTCATCGTCAAAATGCGCGGCTTTTTGTTTTTGGCTTCGCGCGCAAACGGATTGGCTTCGATTTTTTTGCGGATGTTTTCCATGCTGAATTCGGACAAGGGAATCGGCCCGATGATGCCAAGGTGATTCCGCGTTGGCATCAAGAACACCGGAATCGCGCCGGTCATGATGATCGAATGCAGTACCGATTTATGGCAGTTACGATCGACTACAACGATGTCGCCGGGAGCCACCGTCGAATGCCATACCATCTTGTTGCTGGTGCTGGTGCCGTTGGTGACGAAGTAGCAGTGATCGGCATTGAAAATGCGCGCGGCATTGCGCTCGGAAGCGGCTACCGGGCCGGTATGGTCGAGCAATTGGCCGAGTTCTTCAACCGCATTGCAGACGTCGGCGCGCAGCATGTTTTCACCAAAAAATTGATGGAACATTTGCCCGATCGGTGACTTCAAAAATGCCACGCCACCTGAGTGACCCGGGCAGTGCCATGAATACGAACCATCGTTGGCGTAATGTACCAGCGCGCGAAAAAATGGCGGCGCCAATCCATCCAGATACGATTTCGCTTCGCGAATAATATGCCGCGCAACAAACTCCGGCGTGTCTTCGAACATGTGGATGAAGCCGTGCAGCTCGCGCAAAATATCGTTCGGAATATGTCGCGAAGTGCGGGTCTCACCATACAAATAAATCGGAATGTCAGCATTCTTGTGGCGAATTTCTTCGACAAAGGCGCGCAGCGATTTCAGTGCATGATCGGTTTCTTCGAACGAGCCGCCACCGAATTCCTCATCGTCAATCGACAAGATGAATGCCGACGCACGCGACTGCTTCTGCGCGAACTGCGACAAGTCACCGTAGCTAGTCACACCCAGCACTTCCATGCCTTCTTTTTCCATCGCATCGGCCAATGCACGAATGCCGAGGCCGGAGGTATTTTCTGAGCGGAAGTCTTCGTCGATGATGACGATAGGGAAGCGGAATTTCATGGTGTTCTCCAGCCGTGCGGATGCTGTGGCGTGTGAAGTCTGCTGCGCGCGGCAGCAGGGAGTTGAGAAATGGTGGCGTAAATCGCGAAGTCAATCGCGAGGCAGGATTGTCGCAGTTAATGACTGCTGGCGGGCGCAGTTTTTTTGTCGGGTGCGGTGGCGGGCTCGGCTGCTTGCGGCGTAGTGCCTGCGCCATGCTCACTCGGCATCCAGGCGGTAAGCGCGATGATGATGCCGATACCAGCAATCGCGTAGGCCAGATACTGCATCCATTTGCGGCGCGTCAGCAGCGTAATCGCTGCCAGAGAAATTGCGATTTGCTCGGCGGTGGTAGCCATCGCCCAGCGATGATGCTGATGCATTTCTTCGTCTGAACGATGGTCCCAATCCAGTGACGAGGCTTCGAGTTTTTCGGCACCTTGCTTGATCTGTTCTTTCTCGGTCTTGTAGCGCTGCACGTCGTTCTTGTATTTCTCGACATCGACGCCAGGCAGCGACGTCGCCAGTTCGGCCAGGTTTTGCTTGTTCGATTTGGCCTGGTAATAATTCCACTGATTCGATGCTTCGGTTTTTTTGATCGCTGCGTTATTTTTAAATAGCGCCGCATTGTTTTGCGTATTGCCACCCATATAGCCGAACAGCGCGCCGATGGTGGCCAAAATCGCGGTCATGACCGCGATACGGCCAGAGAATGAATCGAGGCCATCATGCGCCGCATGCTCGACCGCATGGTCATGCGGACCGTGCACGTGAAATCCTTCTGACATGATTATCCTTTGCGTTGGTATGTCACGAATGCGAAATCGAATCCGTTAGCGTCGTCATGATGCACTTCGCGCGCGGTCTCGGTCCAGAGCGTTTTATCAATCGGCGGAAAAAACGCATCGCAATCAAATCGTTGTGCGATTTCGGTCACGATCAGGCGGTCGGCCATCGGTAATGCCAGCGTATAAATTTCGGCTCCGCCGATAACAAACACTTCTGGTAGGTTAGGCAGCTTCAATGCGGCATCGAGAGAGGTCACTGCATCGACGCCATCATGCCGCCAGTCTGCATTACGACTAATAACGATATTGCGTCGGTTCGGCAGCGGCCGGCCAATCGACTCGAAGGTTTTGCGTCCCATCAGAATCGGATGACCAGTGGTGACGCGTTTGAAATGGGCGAGATCTTGCGGCAGCTTCCACGGCAGGGTGTTGTGGATACCGATGCCACCCGCGTTATCGGTGGCGACGATCAGGGTCAGGGTGCTCATATTATTTTTCACACTGCGACCGGCGCTTTGATGTGCGGATGCGGCGCGTAATCAGTGATCGCAAAATCCTCAAAGCGATAATCGAAAATCGATGCTGGCTTGCAATTAATCACCAGCTTTGGCAACCCATGCGGCGTGCGCGACAACTGTTCTTGCACCTGATCGAGATGATTCGAATACAAATGACAATCGCCACCAGTCCAGATGAAGTCGCCGACTTCCAAGCCTGCCTGCTGCGCCATCATGTGGGTTAGCAAGGCATACGAGGCAATGTTGAACGGTACGCCCAAAAAGATGTCGGCACTGCGTTGATAGAGCTGGCATGACAGCTTGCCATCAGCGACATAAAACTGAAAAAACGCATGGCAGGGTGGTAGCTTCATCTGCGGGATATCGGCCACATTCCACGCCGAGACGATCATCCGTCGCGAATCCGGATTATGTTTGATCTGTTCCATCACCTGTGTGATCTGATCGATATGTTCACCGTTCGGCGTTGGCCACGAGCGCCATTGATACCCATAGATCGGCCCGAGATTACCGTCGGCGTCGGCCCAGTCATCCCAGATCGATACGCCGTTTTCTTTCAAATACTGGATATTAGTCGCGCCATTCAAGAACCAGATCAATTCATGAATGATCGATTTCAAATGCAGTTTTTTTGTCGTCACTAGCGGAAAGCCGGCGGCTAGCGGGAAGCGCATCTGATACCCAAATACCGAGCGCGTGCCGGTACCAGTCCGATCGGTTTTTTCGGTGCCATGTTCGTAGACATGGCGCATGAAGTCGAGGTATTGGCGCATGGGGATGGTGGTCGAAAAGTTGAGTGATTGTAGCGTATCGTCCAAACGCAGCAGTGCATTACATTGAGGTTGCTGTGCGGCGATAAGTAGATGTCTTTTGCTGAGTGCTAAATTTTTTTGCCTGCGGGACTGCAGTTGGCGGCCGGCGCTTGCAGGGCACTTATTAAAAGTAAGGCTCGTTGGTTCTTTGGTAACTACCTTGGGCGCTTCATTCGGCAGACATTACGCGCCCGTTCGCGAATAGACGTCCCTTGATTGCCATAGCCCAATGAGCTTCACCCAGGTATGAATTTCGAATGGGACGACCAAAAAAGCGATACGTGTTTCGACCAGCGCGGATTCGATTTTTTGTTTGTCACCAAAGCGTTTTTCGATCAACGAAGGGTAGTGATAGCTGACGAGCGACGTAGTTACGGTGAGCATCGATACAAACTGTTCGTAACGATAGAGAAGCGTTTGTTCGTCGTGATCTACACCTTGCGACAAGATACGGTACGCATTATTTCGGCCTGCAAGGCGAATCAACGGGAGGTCAAGTTTTATGAAAACAGTACACGTGACAGTTGATGCATTGCTGCCTTTGTCAGGCCGCAGCGATCTCGCCCGAATCGATGCTACTACCGAGAGCGACATCGCATTACAGCAAGTGGTCGATGATGCTGAGCTCAAGCAGGACGCGGCAAAATACGCGCGCCGCATCAGAAAGCGACTTGGATTGAGTCAGTCGGAATTTTCGCAACGCATTGAGGTCTCATTCGATACGATACGCAATTGGGAGCAGGGCAAGCGTTCGCCTACCGGTGCTGCTAAAGCGTTATTGAAAATTCTGGATAAAGCACCTGAAGCGGCGTTAAGCGCGCTGGGCTGACATCGACTTTGTATACAAACCGGTTTGTGGGCAATATAACTAACAACGCGACGAGAGTGTCGACATGATGGTCAACCGGAAAAGGCCAGTACCCAAGTTCACCAGCGAAGCCGAGGAGCGTACGTTTTAGGAGACCGATGATTCGAGTGGGTACGTGAATTGGGCGAGCGCTAAAAATGTTGTGTTTTCAAATCTTAGGCCAAGCACAAAACGATTTCGCTTGGACTGCCGCAACACATGCTGGATGAAATTAAAGCGGCGGCGAATGCACGTGATGAGCCCTACTAATCGCTGATCAAAGTATGGCTGCAGGAAAAATTGCAGCGTCATTGAGATGATTTTGGCGCAGGTGCGGGAACACTAGCTGGCACGACATCGCTGCTCGATCAGCTTACCCATGCACCCCAAACTGCAACGCCGCCAGACTCGCATACAACCCATCCTTCGCCACCAACTCCGCATGCGTGCCGATCTCAACGATCTGTCCATGCTCCATCACCACAATCCGATCGACCCGTTTCACCGTCGCCAGCCGATGCGCAATCACCAGCGTGGTACGGCCAACCATCGCCGCTTCGAGCGCACTTTGCACCAACCGTTCGGATTCGGCATCAAGCGCACTGGTCGCTTCATCCAGCAGCAGTAGCGGAGGGTTTTTCAACAGTGCGCGGGCAATCGCAATGCGCTGGCGCTGACCACCTGACAGACGCACGCCGCGTTCGCCGAGAAAGGATTGATAGCCTTGTGGCAGACGTTCGATGAATTCATGTGCCGCCGCCATTTTTGCTGCCGTGATGACCTCGGCATCGGTAGCGCCGACACGGCCGTAGCGAATATTTTCCATCGCATTCGCAGAAAAAATGACTGTGTCTTGCGGCACGATACCGATCGCGCCACGCAAGGTGTGCAAATCGAGTTGCGTGATATCGATGCCATCAAGCGCGATTGTGCCTTGCTGCGGATCGTACAAGCGGAGGAGTAATTGGAATAAGGTAGTTTTACCAGCGCCAGACGGGCCGACGATGGCCACTGTCTCGCCGGCAGCAATCGAAATCGACATGCCTGATAACGCCGCCGTCAATGGCCGCGACGGATAATGAAAGGTGACATCATTTAGCGACAAGGTGGCCCCGGCAGCCGTGCGCGGCGGCAGCATGACCGGGTTCGCAGGCGACTGGATCGGCGACTTTTCTGCCAGCAGTTCAAGCAGACGTTCGGTGGCACCAGCAGCGCGCTGCGCTTCACCAAGCACTTCCGACAATGCACCAATTGCGCCAGCAACGATGGTTGCGTACAAAATGAACTGACCGAGTTCACCACCGGTCATGCGTCCTTGAATCACCGCATGCGCGCCCAGCCACAGCACGAATACGATTGCGCCGAACACCAGCAAAATCGCCACCATCGTTAGCAACGAGCGAGCGCGAATACGCGCGATGGCGGTGGTGAATGCAGCTTCAACCGAGCCGCCGAAACGCTCGGCTTCGATGCGCTCATGCGTGAAGGCCTGCACGGTCGGCATCGCATTCAGAATTTCGCCGGCCATTGCCGACGCATCGGCGATGCGGTCTTGCGAGGCGCGTGAGAGTTTGCGCACGCGTCGTCCGAATAAAACGATCGGTACCACCACCAACACCAGCGCGATCAAGATAATCGACGATAACTTCACACTGGTGACAAATAGCATCACCATGCCGCCCACAAACAGCAGTACATTGCGCAGGGCCATCGAGATGCTTGTGCCCACCACAGATTGAATCAGTGTGGTGTCTGTCGTGAGACGCGATAGCACCTCGCCAGTTTGTGTGGTCTCAAAAAATTGCGGACTTTGCGTAACCACATGCGCATACACCGCGCTGCGAATATCGGAAGTCACCCGTTCGCCCAGCCACGACACGCTGTAAAACCGGGCTGCCGTGGCAATCGCCAACACACTGGCGACAGCAAATAACGCAAGAAAATATAAATCGATATGCGCGGCGCTTTTGTTACCGGCGCCACCAAAACCGAGATCGATCATTTGCTTGAAGGCATACGGCACAGCTAGTGTGGCAGCGGCCGCGACGACTAATGCAACCCCGGCCAGGATGAATCGATTCAGATACGGCTTGAGAAAAGGAAGCAGCTCGGCCAGGGTTTTCAAACTGGCTTTTTGCAGGCGGTCGGGCGAAGTCGGTGTCGTCATAATTTCAGTGGTTTCAAATAGCCAGTCAGTTCGAGATAGCCGTGGCCCGCGGGTTGGTCGTTGCGCAGGATGGCGACACCGCCTTCCCAATACACTGAACCGGTCGATTGGCGTGTATCGAGTTCCTGATCGTCCTGGAGCGGGATCAGGGCCCAGCGTGTGGTATCGATGGTGATCGTGGTCGCCACCGGATACGTCGCACCGGTTCGCGGCGAGCGCCACTGGCGGCTCGGCGCGAAGTGTACCTGTTCCTGGGTAAATTGCGTGGTGTTGCCAGTGCTGTCGCGCAGGGCGGCGTGCGACCAGAGAATACCACCGCCCTTGCGACGCACCTGAAACGCCATCAGCGCGCCGCCATCGTCGAGATTGGCACCGAGCCAGTCCCAGCCTGTAGCGTCTGCATCGAGCACGCTGGTAGACCACTCATGATCGAGCCACGCGGTACCAAGCACCTTCACCTGTGCACCGTTGCGCGTGACCGTACCGCTCACTTTGAGTTGGGGCTGGCTGTAGTAATAGCTGGCTTCTTGGGCAAGTGGGCCTTTGCGTGAAAAGCCATTTTCGCCTTGCAGCATCGGCGGTGCGCCCGGTGCCAGTGAAAGCTGCAGCGTGAAGTCGCGCGCCGCGATCACTGCGCGATAACTGCCATCGGGATTGCGTTGCAATTGCCAGTCATCGATCTTGACATCGGTGTCGCCCGTCTTCGCATACGCTAAACCGAACCCGGCGCGCGCGCTACGTTGATCATGTTGTAGCTTGCCGATCGCCGGGTCTGACAATGCCGCATGGCCGATGATCAGTTGCGATGGGGCGAAGGCGCTCGGATTATTGCGATCATGTTCGGTGGCTGAACGAAAAAATGTGACCTGAAAACCGAGCGGTTTTTTGTCCGGCGTTTCCAGCCAGCCGGTCGCGTACCACCACTCGGTTCGGTACTGCGGATGCGCACCGAAGTCGTTTGGAAAGACCAGTGGAACGTTTGGTTTGACGATCGAAAAAACCGGTGGTGCAGCAAAAGTAATGGCGTTTGCTGCTATCAGAAAAACTGCAAAAAAAGTTCGAAGAAGCCGCATCACCAATCCTCCCGCACTGCACGCACCGCATCAACCGCCACCGCTCGCGCGCCTGCCAGTACGGCGGTGGCGGCTGACGATATCAGTAGCAATGCCGCCACCGATGCCAGCATCAACCACGGCATATGCAAGCGCATCGTCCAGTGAAACGATTGTGGATTGACGATAAAAATCAGCACTAAACTAATTAGCCAGCCCAGCGCAAAACCAACCACAATCCCCAGCCCGGTTAGCGCACCACCTTCAGCGGCCAGCATCAGCAGCACCTGACGGCGCGTGACGCCGATGTGGCGCAGCATGCCGAATTCCTTGATGCGCGCAAAAGTCTGCGCTGAAAATGTCGCTGCCACGCCGAACAAGCCAATCACGATCGCGACGATTTCAAGCAGATATGTCACCGCAAAACTGCGATCGAAAATGCGCAGACTAAGGGCGCGAATTTCATGTGGATCGGAGAGCTCGACACGCTGGCCGCAGGGTAGCGCACGCACTGCCGCGCTAACGGTCGCGGTAGACGCGCCAACTTGCAACGTCATAGCCGCATCATTGACATCGGTGTCGCCGGTCAGCCGTTGATAATCGGCGAGCCTGATCTGGATCGCACCGGATTGACGTGCGTAGTCGCGCCATACGCCGGCTACCGTAAAAATCTGCAGGCTTGGTCCGATCGGCAATTGCACTTGTTGTCCGACCCGATAGTGATACAGATCGACCATCGCTTCCGAAATCCAGATCGGCATCGCGTTCACACCGAGCGATCCTGCAGCAATCACATCGTCGGTTAGCGGCAGTGTGCGTTCCGGCGCAGCCACATCGATCGGGCGCGCGATCAACATCACGGCGGGGCGACGCGCATCCAGCGTCAACGGCAGTGTGCGTAAAAAATCTACGCGCTGCACGCCGGGCAGGGCGCGCAGCTGTTGCTGCTCCGACAGATTGAGCGCACCGGTGTCGCCACTGGCGGCCGAGCGCACGTATAAATCGGCTGACAATACTTGCCCCAGCCAATCATCCACCGATACCCGAAAACTCGCGACCATGATGGCCATCGCCACCATCAAACTGAAGCTCGACAGCACACCGCCAAGTGCAATCGATGCTTGATTCGGCGCGTTGGCAAGGCGTGCCAATGCAAGCACGGCAATCACGTTTGCATGCACCCGCTTGCTCAACCTGCCGAAGACGATGGCGGCGCAGCGCGGCATTAACGCAATCGTGCCAATCAGCAGAAAAGCTACCGCAAGATAGCCGAATATCGGTAGCTCGAAAACCGGTGGCAATTGCGTCAGGACTGCGCCGATCGCCATGCACACCAGTGCTGGCCACGGCGTTGCGATACGCGCCAGTGCGACATCTTCGCTACCAGATTTGAGTGCAGGCGCTGGTTGCGCAGCGGCGGCTTCCAGTGCGGGAGCAACACTGCCGAGCAGTGCGATGCCGGTACCCAACGTAAAAAATATGATGGCCGTTACTGCATCGAATTGCACGCTCGGTCGTATCCCCGGAAAATATCCACCGCCCAAATCACCACCAAAAAACTTCAGCGCCACGGCTGCCATTGCATAGCCAGCGATTAATCCGAGCAGTGAACCAATTGCACCAAGCATGCCGCCTTCCAGCAAAATCTGCCATAGCAGCAAGCGTCGCGTCAGCCCGATCACGCGTAGCAATGCAAACTGCGCTCGGCGTCGCAACACCGACAAGGCCTGCGTGGAAAACACCAGAAACGCGCCAGTAAACAGCGCCACCAGCGCCAGCACATTCAGATTAACGCGATAGGCGCGTGACATATTGGCGCTGCGGGCTTCCTGATCAGCGGTGGCGGTAATTAATAAACGATCCTTGAATTCTTTCGCTAGCGCCGATCGAAATACCTCGCGCGTGACGCCATCGGCCAGCGACAAATCAATGCGCGACAATTTGCCGAGCCGATTAAAGCGCCACTGCGCCGCTGCGATATCCATCACCGCAAGCCGTTGACCGGGACGCGCGCGCACGATGCCGCCCGCCACACGCAGGCCGATCGTGGTTGTGCCGTTTTGCAGATGCAGCGTTTCGCCCGGTTTGACCTGCAACCAATCCTGCGCCGCGGGTGACAAAAAAATCGCATCGTCGGCCAGCGTATCGAAAGGCGCGTCTGCGGATGGCACGCCGATCAGATCGGGTGCGAGTTGTGCTGCCTTGAACACATCGATACCGAGAATTTTCAGCGCACTGCGCTGACCCGGTACCGTCGCATCTATTTCCAGTACCGGGTTGGCAAGGCGCACACCAGCGTGCTGCGCCAATACGGGGTAAAACGATTCATCGAACAGTGGCTGCGCGCCGCGTACCTGCAAATCGGATTGGCCCGACAGACTTTTTGCCGCAGCAGAAAATTCGTTAAAGGCAGCACCATTGATCAGATCGATAGCAAAGCCAAGTGCCACGCCGAGCGCAATCGCCGCTATCGCCGCCACCGCACGCAATGGGTGCGCACGCCACTCGCCGAGCAGCAACCAGCGTGTTAGCGATGCCGTCATGCGGTAGGCAAAGTGGGAGATGGGTGCGAGGCGGGCGTGAGCGGCTGCAAACCATCGCGCGACAAAATCAGTATCCGATCCGCAGTCTCTGCAGCAGCCATCGAATGCGTCACCATGATGGCTGACGCACCATTCGATTTGATTTCATCACGTAACAGCAGCAAGACATCATGTGCCGTATCGGGATCGAGATTGCCAGTCGGTTCATCGGCCAGCAGTAGCGCAGGCCGATGCACCAGCGCGCGGGCAATCGCTACGCGCTGTAATTCACCGCCCGATAACTGCCGTGGGAAATCCTGGCCGCGGCCGTGCAGACCGACCGCATCGAGCATCTGTTCGGCACGCTCCAGCGATGCGCCGTTCAGCAGCAAAGGAAGACCAATATTTTGCAGCAGCGTTAAATGCGGCAGCACATGAAACGCCTGAAAAATGAAGCCTAGCTTTTCGCGGCGCAGGCGCGTGGCTTGATCATCCGACAGCGTCGTCATCGCCACGCCATCGATTGCGACCGATCCGGCGTCGGCGATATCGAGTCCGGCGATCAGATTGAGCAAGGTCGATTTGCCGACACCCGAGTCACCCATGATGGCGACGTATTCACCGGCCTGCAGCACAAAATCGAGGCCAGATAGCACGTTGCGGCCGTTACTGTACTGCTTGGTCAGCGCGCTGCACGCTAGCGCGGGCGGACGGTTCGGCGGGAAATTCATTTCCATCCGACTACCCAAGTCGCGGCATCGTCAAGGGTTCTCCACGCGATGGTCTGGGTGCGGCCGGAATGCACCGCCTGCAAATCCACTTCGGTAATCGGTGCGCCGTCGTCGGGCACAATGACGCGTGTTACCAAAAAATGTTTTTCGCGCTTGATTGGCGTCAAGGCTGTCCACTTTGAAAGCAGCAGTTTTTTCGGTGAAATACGCATGTGAGGAGTTGGGTTGAGTAGCGCGGTTCGGTTGCGCTAAACTTGCGTGCAATGCGCTAGTGTAATAGGGATCGCGTGGCAGAGTAATCGGCGCATTTTGGTATCAACAGCGTGCGCCCGTGGATCTGGTCTGGATTTACTCAGCAATCACGCAGCATTTACTCAGACTTTACCTAACGACGCGCCGTTCGCTTACATTGCATTCCAACCGCATTCTCACTGCATCGCAACCTCAGGAATCTCACTCTTGGCTACATTCATTCAGCGCTCCCATGAAGACCTCTCGGCAATTCGCGACGAATTGATCGCTGGCCTGCAAGCGCCACAGGCGTTCACGTCGCCTAAATATTTATACGATGCGCTCGGCTCGAAATTATTTGAAGCCATCTGCGAAGTGCCGGAGTACTACCCAACCCGCACGGAAGCCGCGATCTTTGCCACGCATGCCGAACAGATTGCGGTGTCGGTCGGGCAGGGTCACACAATGATCGATCTCGGTGCCGGCAATTGTGCCAAGGCGGCGCGCCTGTTTTCGGTACTACAACCGTCGCACTATGTGCCGGTCGATATTTCGGTCGAGTTTTTACGCGAAGCGGTTGGTCAGCTGCAGCAACGCTTTCCGGCGATGGAGATCACCGCACTCGGGCTGGATTTTTCGTCCGAGTTTGCCTTGCCGGATGAGATCAATGCAGCGCAGCGCCTGTTTTTTTATCCCGGTTCGTCGATCGGCAATTTCACGCCATCGGAAGCGACCGCGTTCTTGGCACGCATCGCGCAAGCGTGCGGTCCGCAAGGTGACCTGCTGATCAGTGTCGATCTTGTCAAGGCGAAGCACTTGCTCGACGCCGCCTATGACGATGCGCTCGGCGTAACTGCCGCGTTCAATCTCAATGTGCTGCATCACCTGAACCATTTGCTGGAAGCGGATTTCCAGATTCGCCAGTGGCGCCATGTCGGGTTTTTTAATACCGAGGCAAGCCGTATCGAAATGCATCTGGAAGCCCGCGAAGCCGTCACCGTGAATTGGCGCGGCGGTCAGCGGCAGTTCGCCGCCGGTGAGCGAATTCATACCGAAAATAGCTACAAATACACGCAGCAAAGTTTTGTTGCGGTGCTGGAAGCTGCCGGGTTCGAGGCGCGCAACATCTGGACTGACCCGCAAGGTTGGTTCATGGTGTGCCACGCGGCGAAAGGGCAGCCGATGCGATGAATGCAGCGAGCGACACCGGCGCGGTGATGCAAGCCGATGCGTTGTTGCAGCGCTTTCGGTGCGTGCGTCAATGCAGCGTTGATCTGGGCGCACCGTTGTCCGCGGAAGATGCGTATGCGCAGTCGATGCCAGATACCAGCCTTGCGAAGTGGCATCTGGCGCACACCAGATGGTTTTTCGAAACCTTTGTGCTGGATCGATTCGAAAAGGATGTCGTGCCGCAGCATTCATCGCCAGACTGGTTAATATCGGTGAAACCCGTCCGTTCGGGATGGGCATGGTGCAGCGTTTGATAGATACACCAACAGCGATTGATTTTTCGATGGATATGCCAATCTCTGTTGAGGCATTGCGCGAGGAAGTGGCTGCGATGGCGGCTGAGGTCAACGAAGAATTCGACGCGTTATATGGTGAGGCGGCTGAAGCTGCCGAAGCGCAGTTGCCTGCGCAACTACCCGCATCGCGCGTTAGAGATCCCTCCAATGGGATCAGTGACATCAAGCGCTCCATGCTGTTGCAGCGGGCGCAAGTTGAGTTGGTCGTATTGCATAAATTATCACCGGAATTGGTAAAGGCAGCTATCGATCGCGTTTTTCCAGCGGGAATGATGCTGTAAACAGCTGAATCACTGATACCAAATTTGGGCGAATTTCGACGGAACGAAAGTCATGTCACTACCACTCATGGCGATGAATGATGTGCATGTTGTGCATCACAATTTTGGAGCGGTCATTATGCGCAATATCTTCAGTCTCCTGGGTAGTGCTGTTAGCGCTGTTAGCGCGTTTGTATCAGGCGCGCCGTCAACTCAAACTTCCGTTAGCGCTAATGATGCGAATTGTTCCGGAGCGTAGCCGCGTGGCTATCGCGTAGCGAATTCGCTGATCGGTCGTTCAGGTAGTGCCAGCAGGCGGCGCATTGAACAAGCACCGAAGCCGCTTTCAAAAAGTGACAAAGAACTTGCACGAGCCTTGGCACATTCGGCCATTTATAACCATCCAAATTTTAAGGACTTTGATATAACTTTTGGTTCTTCCCAACGCCCAGAAACACCAGCGGAAAAAAAAGCGCACGAGTTGGTGTCCGAAGCGATCAATTCCGCCCCGAAGTTGGAAAATAAAGCTGTGAAATTCACTATTCGCGCGCTGCCAAAACCTGAACCGACTGCCGACGAAAAAGAAATCACCATCGCACTGGCGCGATATGCCGTCGAACATAATTCTGAATTGAAAAATTCCGGACATCAATTTGATGTGCTTATTCGATCGGCTTGCAGTAGTGAAGATGAGAAGACTGAAAAGTCTGAGCTGGAAAACTTTGCTTCAATGGTAGGCCGAGTGGCAATTGATGACATACCATCATTGAAAAAAAGCGGGCTGCAAATCGACGTGCGCATTCGTCAGACACTGCATCAGATGTCGGACGAAGAAAGTTTGGCGGTTGGCATGGCGCTGTCTAAACGTGAAGCTTAAGCTGAGGCGGATTCGCTGCGTCGGCAAGCGACGGCTAGACCACCCGCAGCAGGAGATTATTTCGGGTGAAGTTATTGTGAAGAAATTGGCAGATTGCGTTAAGAGTTTACGCCGCATGTGAACGCGTACGGCTACTAGCGAATTAATTCA
>JAYTZV010000098.1:0-35910 GCA_043741695.1 Burkholderiales bacterium | reverse complement strand
AAAGACAGGCACTGCCTGTCTTTTTTTTGTTTTCCTGCACAAGTATCAAAAGTTCTTTCAGACCACTATTAAGAGCAGTGTTACCTCATTCTGAAGTAAAAGTATTTTCCAATGCATTGTATGCATTGCGTGCCGTGCGCAGACCGTCCGCCACCTGCGGATAAAGCAAGTGAATACCTAGCTCATTCTTCATTCTTTTGTTCGATAACCGGCGCGACTCGGACATGAACGAAAGCAGCATCGGCGAGACTTGCTCTCGCAGCGCAGCGCGCGGCATGCGCGGCGGTCGCTGCATCAAAAATGCATCCGCTACCGCGTCAAAATAATCGGCCATTTTCATGTCGGAATCATCGACCGTGTGATAAACCCGATTCGGCTGCAACCTGAACAGTGTCGTGGCAATGATCTGCGCCAGATCATCTGCATGAATATGGTTAGTGAAGACATCTTCGCTGTCGATCAATGCCGCCGTGCCTTTTACCAGTCGCTCAAGTGGCAGTCGGTCACTCGCATAAATTCCTGGCACCCGCAGAATTGCCAGTCGCCCGCGTGAACGCACTGCCCAAGCACGCAAAGTCCGCTCTGCATCGACGCGACGCCGGGCCCGCAGATTGACCGGATTGACTGGCTGCGTCTCATCAATTACTCGACCGCCACAGTCGCCATACACGCCGCTGGTGCTGACATAAACAACGGTAGCTTGCTCAGGTAAAATAGCTACCAGATTACGTGTGCGGCGATCGATCACGCCATCGGATTGTGGTGGTGCGAGGTGCACGATCATCGTTGCAAGTCGTGCGAGTCGCGACAACGTATGCGCTTGATCAAGATTGGCGACGATGGGAATCGCACCGGCAGCGCGCAGAGCAGATTGACGTTCGGCCTGACTCGTCACCGCGAAAATGCGGAAGCGATCCCGCAGCAGTGGCAGCAAACGCATGCCAACGTCGCCGCAACCAAGTAACAACAAGCGGGGCAACCCGATTTTTTGAATTTTTTTCATCGTCAGACTTTTTGTAGATTCGGGATTGTATGACTTTCCAGGTTACGGTTCAGCCAAGCGGCCACCAATTTCAATGTGAAGCGGACGAAACTGTCTTGGCGGCAGCCCTACGCGCTGGCGTTGGTCTGCCTTATGGCTGCAAAAATGGCGCCTGTGGCAGCTGCAAGGGCAAGGTCGTGACCGGTCAAGTGACGCACGGTCCGCATCAAGCGAAAGCCTTGCCGGGCGCAGAAGAAGATAATGGCGGCGCGCTATTTTGCTGCGCGACGCCGCACAGTGATCTGACCATCGAAGTGCGTGAAGTACTCGGTATCGGCGACTTCCCGATCAAGAAATTGCCTTCGCGTGTCGCCAAGATCGAGCGCATGACTGACGATGTCATCATCCTGTCGCTACAACTGCCGGCTAACGAGCGGCTACAATTTCGCGCCGGCCAATACATCGAATTTCTTTTAAAAGATGGCAAGCGGCGCAGTTACAGCATGGCCAATGCGCCTTTGCTTGATGAACACCTGTCGCTGCACATCCGTCACACACCGGGCGGTTTGTTTTCCGATCACGTGTTCGAGAAGATGAAAGAGCGCGACATTCTGCGCTTTGAAGGACCACACGGTTCGTTCTTTTTACGCGACGATTCCGAAAAACCGATCGTGCTGCTAGCCTCGGGTACGGGCTTCGCGCCGATCAAGGCGATCATCGAACAAGCCATCGAACAAAAAAACACGCGGCCGATGACCTTGTATTGGGGAGGACGACGCCCGGGGGATTTGTATCTGCATGCGCTGTGCGAGCAATGGGCGCAGTCTGTGGCGGGTTTCAACTATGTGCCCGTGGTGTCGAACGCGCTGCCCGAGGATGACTGGCAGGGCCGCAGCGGCTTTGTACATCAGGCAGTGATGGCCGACTTGCCGGATCTGAGCGGCTATCAAGTCTATGCCTGCGGTGTGCCGGTCATGGTCGATGCTGCACAAAAGGATTTCACCGAGCACTGCAAGCTCCCGGAAGACGCATTCTTCGCAGACGCCTTCACCAGCGAAGCAGACCTGGCGTCAACGCCAATGGTCGTTGGATAATCCGAAAAAACTTTTTGACGCAGTGCGCAAAACACCCTACCATCGAAAATATGTACACCCTTTTAATTTCGTCTCGACGTTGCCGACCTGCTTCACGCATCGGGATGCCGTGCGAGTGATTGTCGTCTGATCTCTCAGCCACAGGTTTTCCCTGTGGCTTTTTTTTCGCCCCATTTTATTTTCTGCAGCAGGAGTCACACCATGGAATTCAACCAGTACGAAGTCAATGCGCTGATGTTCATCACGAACCGGCCTCCGCTTGTCTTCACCGAAGGTCATGGCATGTGGCTGACCGACAGCACCGGCAAGCGCTACCTCGATTATCTGCAAGGCTGGGCAGTAAATTGTCTGGGTCATGCGCCGCAATGCATCAGTGATGCACTGGTTGCGCAATCAAAAAAAGTGATCAATCCGTCACCGGCATTTTTCAACGAACCCTCGATTGCGCTGGCTGCGAAGCTAACTGCCCATTCATGTTTCGACCGCGTGTTCTTCGCCAGCAGCGGTGCCGAAGCCAACGAAGGTGCGATCAAACTGGCGCGCAAATATGGCAAGAAGTTTCCGAACGCAACCGGCGAACGTCGCTATGAAATCATCACCTTTGACCACAGCTTTCACGGCCGCACATTGGCCACGATGTCGGCCAGCGGCAAGCCCGGTTGGGGCACGATGTATTCGCCGCAAGTCGAGGGTTTTCCGAAAGCCGACTTGAACGATATCGCCAGTGTCGAGCGGTTAATTAACGATAAAACGATTGCCGTGATGCTGGAACCGGTGCAAGGCGAAGGTGGTGTGATTCCGACTACGCGCGAATTCATGCAAGCGCTGCGCGCTCTGACCAAAGCACGCGGTATTTTGCTTATCGTCGATGAAGTACAAAGCGGCATGGCGCGTACCGGTAAATTGTTCGGCTATCAGCTCTCGGGCATCGAGCCGGACATCATGACGCTCGGCAAAGGCATCGGTGGCGGCGTGCCGCTGGCGGCATTGCTGTGTCGCGAAGAGATCGCCTGTTTCGAACCCGGTGATCAAGGTGGTACTTACAACGGCAATCCGTTAATGACGGCGGTTGGCGTGGCCGTCATCGATGCGCTGACTGCGCCCGGCTTTCTCGACACAGTCAAACAACGCGGTGCGTATTTGCAGCGTGGCTTGCTGGCGCTGTCGGAAAAACACGGTCTGGCTGGCGAGCGTGGTGAAGGGTTGCTGCGCGCGCTCAAAATCGGCAAAGATATCGGACCGCAATTAGTCGAAGCCGCACGCAATCTTGAGCCGCTCGGCCTGCTGCTGAATTCGCCGCGTCCCGATCTGCTGCGCTTTATGCCGGCACTCAATGTCACGGAAGCCGAGATCGATCAGATGCTGTCGCTGCTGTCTGGCGTGCTGACTGATCTCGGTCATTAAGACAATGTATGTACCGAAGCATTTCGCGCAAGACGATCCGGCATTGCTGCTGGAAGTCATGCAGCGTTATGCCTTCGCCACGCTGATTTCGACCGTCGACGGTGCGCCGTTCGCCAGCCATATACCGGTTCTGCCGCGCGAAATCGAGGGCGTATTACAAATCGAGGGGCACGTGGCGCGCGCCAATCCGCATTGGGAAGCGCTGCAATCCGACCCGCGCGCATTGGTAATTTTTCATGGTCCGCACACGTATTTTTCTCCGACGCTGTATGACGGGAAAAATTTTGTGCCGACCTGGAATTACATTGCTGTGCATGCCAGTGGTCAGATCCGCATCGAGCATTCCGATGAGGCAAAACTGGCGATGCTGAAGGCGTTGATTGCATCCAACGAGCCCGGCTACCAAGCACAGTTTGACGAGCTCGACGAAGCGTACCGAAACGGCAATCTAAATGCGATCGTCGCATTTCGCCTCATCGTGACCAAGCTTGAAGGAAAATTCAAGCTTGGTCAGCATCGGCTTGCAGTGACGAAGCCCGAGGCGCAAACACTGTATGAAACCGGTGACGATAATCAGCGCGATATCGCCGCGTGGATGAAGCAGCTCGGGTACTGGAAATAATTAGTAAGCCGAACAGCGGTCATTCACGCGGCGCCGTTTATCTCATCCATTCACTTCACATCACATCGATTATTTTTTCGGAATATACAAATCCGTAATCGTTCCCAGCGCCATTTCCGCTGCAAACATCGGTGTCTCCGACAAGGTCGGATGCGCATGTACAGTGAGTGCAAGATCTTCCAGATCAGCACCCATCTCCATGGCCAACACCAATTCTGCGAGCAGTTCACCGGCATTCACGCCGACGATACCGGCACCGAGCAATCGCTTTGTCTCAGGGTCCCACAGCAGCTTCGTGACGCCTTCATCACGCCCAACCGCCAGAGCACGACCACTCGCCGCCCACGGAAAATTCACTTTCTGAAAATTGATGCCCTGCGCTTTTGCTTCGTTTTCGGTCACGCCCATCCACGCAATTTCAGGATCGGTGTAGGCCACTGACGGAATCGTCATCGCATCGAACTGCACCTTGTGACCGGCGATGACTTCGGCGGCGACCTTAGCTTCATTGGTGGCTTTGTGCGCCAACATCGGATCGCCACAGATATCGCCGATCGCAAAGATGTGGGCAACATTTGTGCGCTGCTGCTTGTCCACCGGGATAAAGCCGCGTTCGTTGACGACGACACCAGCTTTATCGGCGCCAATCTCTTTGCCGTTTGGACGGCGACCAACTGCCATTAACACCATGTCGAATAATTGCGGTTCTTTTGGTGCGGTCGAGTTCCCTGATGCACCTTCAAAAGTTGCCAGCAATCCTTCCGGGGTCGCTTCGAGTTTGGTGACTTTGGTTTTCAGATAAATTGCGTCGTAGCGTTTTTCGATGCGCTTGTGCAGCGGCTTGACGATGTCGCGATCGGCCGCTGGAATCAGGCCGTCGGCAAATTCGACCACGGTCACCTTGCTACCCAGCGCGTCATACACGCAGGCCATTTCCAGCCCGATAATGCCGCCCCCAATGACCAGCATTTTTTCAGGAATCTGACGCAGCTCCAGCGCACCGGTCGAATCAACCACCCGTGGGTCGTCATACGGAAAACCCGGAATTTTTGCGACGGCTGAACCGGCAGCAATGACCGCATTTTTGAACGCGACCACCTTGGTGCCGTCCTTGGTTTCTACTGTCACGGTATTGGCCGATGAGAACGCGCCCTTACCTTCGATAACCTGCACCTTACGCGCCTTGGCAAGTCCACCGAGTCCACCAGTCAATTTCTTGATGACGCCATCTTTCCAGCCACGCAGCGAATCCAGATCGATTTCCGGTGCCGACATCTTGATACCGAAGTGCGACATCTCCTGCGCTTCGGTAATGACTTTCGCAGCGTGCAGTAGCGCTTTAGACGGAATGCAACCGACATTCAAGCAAACACCACCAAGCGCGGCATAGCGCTCGATCAACACCACTTTCTGACCAAGGTCAGCCGCGCGGAACGCCGCCGTGTAGCCACCGGGGCCGGCACCCAATACCAGCGTGTCGCATTCGATATCGGCCTTGCCGGTGAAAGTCGCGGCGGAGGATGCCGACGGAGCAGGCACTGCATTTTGTACAGGTGGTGCCGCAACAGCGGATGGCGCTGCAACAGCAGTTGCTGCCGGTGCTTGTGGTGGTGCTGGTGCTGATGCTGATGCTGCAACAGCATCATTCGTCTCCAGCATCAATAGCAAGGAGCCTTCGGCAACCTTGTCACCGACCTTGATTTTCAATTCCTTGATCACGCCGGCATGACTCGATGGAATCTCCATGCTGGCCTTGTCTGACTCAACTGTGATCAGCGATTGATCGGCCTTGATCGTGTCACCGACCTTGACTAACAGTTCAATCACGTCGACTTCTTTGAAGTCGCCGATATCGGGGACGTTTACTTGAATCAGACTCATGGTGGATGGCTCCGTTATCGTCGCTGGCGACTATCGCACAACGCTTGCGTTATTGATTCTGTACGGGCGCCAATCTCGCGCACCATACTGTATTTAGTTGATTTCAAAACTGTGTGTCAAAACTGCGCCTCAAAGCTGATAAGTTGAAACGGTGCCGATGAACTCTTGTCGAACTCGGCACCCGCCTGCACGCCGACCTCGGCAATGTCTCGCGCCGTACCGCCCTGATCGAATACTGCATACATCGCACCGAGCGCAAAATTACGGCCACTGCCAATACCCCAAAACCGGTCGAAGCTGAATACTTCGCGATACGAATAGACGCCAAAGATACCGTGCGGATTCGCAATCAACGTGGTGATTTGCGACGACTCATACGGATCGTCTTCGTCTTCCTTGGTATTCAAAAAATAATTTTCTTTCAGCAGATGATGGACTTTTGAAAACGTCTCGAACACCTGCTCACGCGTATGCAGTTTGCAATCTTCACCCATGTCGGTCATCAGCTTGCGCATCACCGGAAAATGCGCGGCAGTGCCAGCCAGGGTGATGTACGAGTCCCCAACCTGAAAAATCTTGTTGTTGGCCTCATAAGCATTTGACAGACGTGTATCACCGAACGTCACCAGCGAGTCGCAGGCAATCGCGATCTGACCGTCTTTTTTGACAACGACACAGGTGGTCATGTCGACGCTCCGCGGTCATCTTTCATCAGGAGACGTCTCGCAATTAATGCGCACACAATCGATCGCATCGGCTTACAGCAACGTGCGGCGCAGATCCGCCAGCGCTTCGGTCAGATAGACCGAGAACCGCGCACCCATCGCGCCATCAATCACCCGATGATCGTACGACAGCGACAGTCCCATCATCAACCGTGGCTGGAATTGTTTGCCATCCCAGACCGGCTTGATCGTCGATTTCGACAACCCGAGAATCGCCACTTCCGGTGCGTTGATGATTGGCGTAAACAGCGTACCGCCAATGCCGCCAAGCGAGGAAATCGTGAACGACGCACCTTGCATATCGGCCGGCTTTAATTTGCCTTCGCGTGCCTGAGCCGACAATTCACCCATTTCGGTGGCAATCTGCGCGATGCCTTTTTTATCCGCATCCTTGATGACCGGCACCACCAGACCATTCGGCGTGTCCGCGGCAAATCCGATGTGGTAATACTGCTTCAGGATCAGGTTTTCACCGGCAGCATCCAACGATGCATTAAACGCAGGGAATTTTTTCAGCGCCGCGACGCTGGCCTTGATCACAAATGCCAGCATGGTCAGCTTGACGCCGGATTTTGCCATTGCTTCGTTCGACGATTTGCGGAACGCTTCCAGGTCCGTGACATCGGCTTCATCGAACTGCGTCACATGCGGAATCATGACCCAGTTGCGGTGCAGGTTCGGACCGCTGATTTTCTTGATGCGCGACAGCGGCTGCAATTCGGTAGTGCCGAATTTGGAAAAATCGAGCGACGGCCATGCCAGCAATTCCAGGCCAACACCTGAGCCATTACGCGGCACTGCCGCGGAACGGCTACCACCTGCCAGTGCGGCTTTCACATAATTTTGTACGTCTTCATGCAACACGCGACCTTTCGGTCCGGTGCCACCGACCAGCGTCAAATCGACGCCGAGTTCGCGCGCAAATTTGCGGATCGAGGGTGAAGCGTGAGCCGACTTGCCGGATGTTGATGTCGATGCGGCTGGCGTAGCAACGGGTGTCTGGGGAGCAGCCGGCGCTGGTGCGACTACCGGCGCCGGTGCAGCGGCTACGGCGGACGCTGCAGGCGCTGGAGCAGCCTCCGGTGCAGCATCAGCTACCACCGCTGCAGTAGCAACCGCCGCATCGCTGGCTTCCAGAATCAGCAGCAACGATCCTTCGGCCACCTTGTCGCCAACCTTGACGCGCATTTCCTTGACGACGCCGCCCTGACTCGACGGAATTTCCATGCTGGCCTTGTCCGACTCGACCGTGATCAGCGATTGATCCGCTTTGATGGTGTCACCGACCTTGACCATTAATTCGATGACTTCGACTTCCTTGAAATCACCGATATCGGGGACTTTGATTTCAATACTCATGAGGTGGGCTCCGTAATTTTTCGCTGTGTCTTTTTAATTGCGCGGCGCCGAAATGCGCCGTTTCGGCAGCAGGTCGGCGCTCGCGCTGGCAATGGCGTTTGACGCTTATTGAGTTACGCTCATTGGGTTACGCTTATTGGGTTACGCTTATCAAGAGACGCTTATTGCGTGACCGGATTTGGCTTATCCGGATTGATGCCGTACTTGGCAATCGCCTGCGCCACAATCGCACTCGAAATCGCGCCTTCATCAGCTAGCGTTTTCAATGCAGCGATGGTGACGAAGTAGCGATTGACCTCGAAAAATTCACGCAGCTTGGCGCGTGAATCCGAGCGGCCGAAACCGTCTGTGCCGAGCACTTTGTAGCTGCGCCCTTTCGGCACAAACGCCCGCACCTGTTCGGCAAACGTGCGCATGTAATCGGTCGACACCACAATCGGTCCTTGCGAATTTTGCAGCGACGCGGTGATGTGCGCCACGCGCGGTGTTTGATCGGGATGCAACATGTTCCAACGCTCGACATCCTGACCGTCACGCGCCAGCAAGGTGAACGACGGTGCGGACCAGACATCGGCGCCGATACCCCAATCATTTTGCAGCAGATCGACCGCAGCAATCACTTCACGCAGGATGGTGCCGGAGCCCATCAATTGCACGCGCAGCTTGGTGTCTTTTTTACCTTCCGAAAGCAGATACAAGCCTTTTAGAATGTTCGCTTCCTGACCTTCACGCAGACCCGGATGGCTGTAGTTTTCGTTCATCAGCGTGATGTAGTAGAACACGTCTTCCTGCTGCTCGATCATGCGCTTCAAGCCATCGTGCATGATGACGGCGACTTCGTGACCGAAAGTTGGATCGTACGGCATGCAGTTCGGAATCGTCGAGGCCAGTACATGGCTATGACCGTCTTCGTGCTGCAAGCCTTCGCCGTTCAATGTGGTGCGCCCCGCGGTACCGCCGAGCAGAAACCCGCGCGCGCGCATGTCACCCGCTGCCCATGCCAGGTCGCCGATGCGCTGCAAACCGAACATTGAGTAGAACGTGTAGAACGGCACCATGATGCGGTTGTTGGTCGAGTACGAGGTCGCCGCTGCGATCCATGAACTCATTGCACCGGCTTCGTTGATGCCCTCTTGCAGAATTTGTCCGGCCTTGTCTTCGCGGTAGTAGCTGACTTGATCCTTGTCGACTGGCTCGTACAACTGACCCTGCTGATTGAAAATACCGATCTGGCGAAATAAGCCTTCCATACCAAACGTACGCGCTTCATCGACCAAAATCGGCACCACGCGCGGACCGAGTGTGGCGTCGCGCAGCAGGATCGAAATGATGCGTACATACGCTTGCGTGGTCGAGATTTCGCGACCCTCTGCGGTCGGATCGAGCAAAGCCTTGAACGCTGATAACGGCGGCACCGGCATGCTCTCTTCCGCCTTCATGCGCCGCTGCGGTAGGTAGCCACCGAGCGCAGCACGACGCTCGTGCAGGTATTTCATTTCCGGCGAATCGTCGGATGGTTTAAAGAACGGCACGGCAGCGAGTTCATCATCCGGAATCGGAATCGCAAAGCGGTCGCGCATTTCGCGGATTGCTTCGTCATCGAGCTTCTTGGTTTGATGCGCAGTATTGCGTGCCTCGCCCGATTTGCCCATGCCAAAACCCTTGACGGTTTTGACCAGCAGCACGGTAGGTGTGCCGATGTTTTCTTGCGCCACTTTGAATGCCGCGTAAATCTTGTGCGGATCATGCCCACCGCGGGTCAGACGCCAGATGTCGCCGTCAGTCATATTGGCAACCATCTCCAGCAATTTCGGATGCTTGCCGAAGAAATGCTTGCGCACATAGGCACCGTCTTTGGCTTTGTAATTTTGGTATTCACCGTCGACGGTTTCCATCATCACGCGTTGCAAAATACCGTCTTTATCTTTGGCCAGCAATTCATCCCAGCCCGGACCCCACACCACTTTGACGACATTCCAGCCAGCGCCCCGGAAGTCGGCTTCGAGTTCCTGAATGATCTTGCCATTGCCACGCACTGGGCCGTCGAGTCGTTGCAAATTGCAGTTGACCACCATCACCAGGTTATCGAGCATCTCGCGGCCAGCCATGCCGATCGCACCCATCGATTCCGGCTCGTCCATTTCACCGTCACCGCAAAATACCCAGACCTTGCGGTTGTCGGTTTTAGCGATGCCACGTGCATGCAAATACTTCAGAAAGCGCGCCTGATAAATCGCCATGAGCGGACCGAGGCCCATCGACACGGTCGGAAATTGCCAGAACTCCGGCATCAGTTTTGGATGCGGATATGACGACAAACCCTTGCCATCGACTTCGCGACGGAAATTCAGCATCTGCTCTTCGGTCAAACGACCTTCGAGGTAAGCACGCGCATAAATACCGGGCGACGAGTGACCCTGAATGTAGAGCAAATCGCCACCATGATCATCGGTTGGCGCATGCCAGAAATGGTTGAAGCCGATGCCAAGCATGTTGGCCAGCGACGCAAAACTGGAGATATGACCACCTAGGTCGCCGTCGGAGCGGTTAGCCTTGACCACCATCGCCATCGCGTTCCAGCGCATCCACGAGCGCAGGCGCTCTTCGTATTCGAGGTTGCCGGGACAATGCGCGCCGAGGTGATTCGGGATTGTGTTGACGTAGGCGGTATTGCTGGAAAACGGGATGTGCGCACCGCGGCGGCGGGCCAGATCGACCATGCGTTCCATCAGGTAATGCGCGCGCTCGGGGCCTTCGGCTTCGATGACGGCTTCGAGGGCATCAAGCCATTCTTTGGTTTCAGTAACGTCGGGATCGGTGGCGGCTTGCGCCATGATGTGGTCGAGCTGTGCGGACATGCGTTGTCTCCAGTAATGGCCTGATTCGAAATCGGCTTCGTAGTCAGGTAGTTTGATGCAGTTTGATGGCAGAGGTATCGTCTTTTTGATGATTTTACCAAGACTCTCGTGCTTTTTCAAATAGTGAGAGCATTTCTCATAATGCGAAATTATGCTGCATGACGGCATTTTTTATCCCGGCGGTAGAGGCCATCGTTGAATTCGTTGGCGCACCTTATAATCAGCGTTTCTCGCACACACTGCACAATCCCATGCCAGCCAACCTGATCGACGGTATCCTGCTTTCCCAACAATTACGTGAAAATGTCGCGCAGCGCGCTGCAGCATTGACCGCCCGCGGCAAACGCCCCGGCCTAGCCGTGATTCTGGTGGGTGACGACCCGGCCAGTCAGGTGTATGTACGCAACAAGGTTAAGGCGTGTGGCGATGCCGGTTTTCATTCAGTGCTGGAAAAATACGACACCTCACTGCCTGAAGCCACGCTGTTGCAGCGCATCACCGCACTCAATAACGACCCATCGATTCACGGCATTCTGGTGCAAATGCCGCTGCCAAAACATATCGATCCGAACAAGGTAATTGATGCGATTTCCAGCAGCAAGGACGTCGATGGATTTTCAGTGCAAAGCGCCGGTGAACTAATGGCAGGCTTGCCGGGTTTTCGGCCCTGCACACCGTATGGTTGCTTGAAGATGATCGAAAGTACCGGCGTGCCGATCAAGGGCAAGCATGCGGTAGTCATTGGTCGCAGCAATACGGTGGGCAAGCCGATGGGACTGCTGCTCTTGCAAGCCAACGCTACCGTCACCATCTGTCACAGCAACACGCCGGATCTTGCTTTGCACACGCGGCAAGCCGATATTGTTGTTGCCGCCGTTGGTCGGCGCAATACGCTGACTGCTGATATGGTCAAACCCGGGGCGATCGTGATCGATGTCGGTATGAATCGCAATGATGAAGGCAAGCTGTGCGGTGATGTCGATTTTGCCGGCGTGCGTGAAGTCGCTGGCTGGATCACCCCTGTACCCGGTGGCGTTGGACCGATGACGATCACGATGCTGCTGGTGAATACTCTCGAATCTGCTGAAAGAACTTGAACCATGACAATGCCTACCAACCCACTGCTGGATTTTTCCGACCTGCCGCGTTTCGATGCAATTACGCCGGAACATGTAACGCCTGCAATCGATCTTTTGATTGCCGATTGCCGTGCCGTGGTCGCGCAACTTGAAGCACCGATGAGCTCTGTAAGTTGGGATAATTTTGTCGAGCCGCTGGAAGCGTGTACCGAAAAGCTCGGTCGCGCATGGGGTATCGTCGGCCACTTGAATGGCGTGGTGGATACGCCGGAACTGCGTGCGGCGTACAACGAAAACCAGCCGAAAATCACCGAATTCTTTTCCGCACTATCGCAAAATCTGGCGCTGTTCGATAAATACAAGGCGCTGAAAAATAGCTCTGACTTCGCCACACTTTCCGCGACACGTCAGCGCATTATCGACAACGCGGTACGCGATTTCAAACTGGGTGGTGCCGAGCTGCCCGATTCAATCAAGCCACGTTTTGCAGAGATTCAGGAACTGCACGCCGAGCTGTCGACCAAGTTTTCGGAGAATGTGCTCGATGCGACCAATGACTTCGCGCTGTTTGTTGACAGCGAAAGTGAATTGGCTGGTTTGCCGCAAGATGCAAAAGACGCCGCGCGCTCAGCTGCGGAAAAAGAAGGCAAAGCCGGCTACAAATTTACGCTGCACTTCCCCTCGTATTTTCCAATTCTTCAATACGCCGACAACCGCGCGCTACGCGAAAAAATCTATCGCGCCAACGTCACCAAAGCGTCCGAGCTTGGTGCAAAACCGGAGTGGGACAATACGCAAAATATTATTGAGCTGCTGAAGCTGCGGCGCGAAGAAGCGCAGCTGCTTGGCTACGCAAATTACGCCGAAGTATCGCTGGTACCGAAGATGGCAGACACACCGCAGCAGGTGAATGACTTTCTGCATGATCTCGCCAAGCGCGCAAAACCTTTTGCTGAAAAAGATCTGGCCGAGCTGCGCGCTTTTGCGCAATCCGAACTCGGCTTGTTGCAGCTGGAAGCGTGGGACATTACCTACGCATCTGAAAAATTACGCGAGCAGCGGTATGCGTTTTCAGAGCAAGAGGTCAAACAGTATTTTCCGCAGACCAAAGTCACCGACGGCTTGTTTCATCTAATTCAAAACTTGTTCTCGGTGCAGATCAAACCCGATGTGGCGTCAGTTTGGCATCCGGATGTGAAGTTTTTTCGCATCGAGCGCGATGGCAAATTGATTGGCCAGTTTTATCTGGATTTTTATGCCCGTAGCGGCAAGCGTGGCGGTGCCTGGATGGACGATGCGCGCGGTCGAAAAAAACTTGGTAACAAGGTGCAGACACCGGTTGCCTACCTCACCTGCAACTTCACCGAACCGGTCACCGTCGATGGTGTCACCAAACCCGCGCTGTTTACCCACGACGAAGTCAACACACTGTTCCATGAATTTGGTCACGGCCTGCATCACATGCTGACGCAGGTCGATGAAATTGGTGTGTCAGGTATTTCAGGTGTCGAGTGGGATGCGGTCGAGCTGCCATCGCAATTCATGGAAAATTTTTGCTGGGAATGGGATGTGCTGCAGCATATGACAGCGCACGTCGAAACCGGTGCGCCGTTGCCGCGCGCGCTGTTCGACAAGATGACGGCGGCAAAAAATTTCCAGTCGGGATTGCAGACACTGCGTCAGGTCGAATTTTCGCTGGTCGACATGTTGTTGCACGGTGACTTCGATCCCGCGGGTGGCCAGACCGTGGCGGACCTGATACGCGAAGTGCGACAACAGGTCGCAGTGATCACGCCACCCTCGTTCAGCCGCTTCCAGAATTCGTTCAGCCATATTTTTGCAGGCGGCTATGCCGCCGGTTACTATAGCTATAAATGGGCTGAGGTCTTGTCGGCCGACGCGTACGGTGCATTTGAAGAAGCACGTGCGACCGCGGGGCCGAGTGGCTATGCAGATGCCGGAAAACGTTTCATGCGCGAGGTGCTGGCCGTTGGTGGATCACGTCCAGCACTCGATTCGTTCAAGGCATTTCGTGGTCGTGAACCGCATATTGACGCCTTGCTGCGACACAGCGGCATGGTGACTGAATCTGTGGCTGCTTATTAGTTGAAAGTGGTTGAAAGGAATCGGTGATGAAAACGCATTCAATCTTGATACCGTTGGTGATGACGCTCGCTTGCGGCGGCGCTGCCGCGCAACAGATGTATAAATGGATCGGTAAAGACGGCAAGATCAGCTATACCGATACGCCACCACCGGCTTTTGCAAAGCAATCCGAAATCAAGGCGGTCACTGGCGGGGGTCCTGACACCAGCAACCTGCCGTATGAGCTCGCGCAGGCCGCAAAGAGTAGTCCGGTCACGCTCTACACCGGGACAGATTGCGCACCGTGCGATAGCGGACGCGCTCTTTTAACCGCACGCGGCATTCCGTTTTCTGAAAAAACTGTCAAGACTGCCGAGGACGGCCAACAGTTGAAACAGGCTGGAGATTCTGGAACGCTACCGCTGCTGGTCATCGGGCGCACCAGGCAACCCGGCTTTGAGGCAACCGGCTGGGGCAATGCACTGACGGTTGCCGGCTATCCGGAAACCAGCAAGCTACCCGCGAGCTATCGCAATCCAGCAGCCGAAGCAGCAGCGCCGAAAGTCGTGAAAGAGAAGCCACCAGCGAAAAAAAGTGTCGATGCTGCACCAGTTACGCTACCTGATAATGCGTCGCCCTCGGGTTTCCGGTTTTAGCCGCAACTCAACCGCTGCACTTATGCCTCTGCTTACCTTTTGTTCGTCGCAATGACGCGCGTCGATTTCCACAGTAACATCCCGGACAAAATTGGCTACGCCTGTCGCTTGATACGCAAAGCGCGCAAGGCGGATTGCCGAGTAGTCGTGCTGGCCGATGCGCAGCAGTTGCCGCTGATCGATGCCGCACTCTGGACATTTTCCGATCTTGATTTCATTGCCCATGTCAAAAGTGATGATGCGCTGGCCGCACAGACGCCAGTAATTTTGGTCGATAACGATACCGATGTGCTGCCACATTACCAAGTGCTGATTAATCTCACTACGCAACCACCAACACATTTTGCGCGCTTCGAGCGATTGGTCGAAATCGTCTCAACCAACGCGGACGATGTCTTGAGCGGCCGTGAACGCTATCGCTTTTATCAGCAACGCGGCTATCCCCTCACGCATTCTGTGGCAGAACCATGATCAATCCTGCATCCGACGCTGGCATTCCTTTGCTGACCGAAATTCTGGTAGCTCCCACTCAAGAACCGGAGCCCGCGGTACCTTCGGTGTGGACTAAAGTGAAAATTCCGGTTTCGTCGCCAGCACCATCGCCAGAAATTATGCTTGCCGAACCCGCAAAGGATTTGTCAGTCGATTTCGACATTCCGGAACTTTGGGTGCAGCCACGCGCGGATCCCGCATCGACTGCATTGTCGAACCTGTCAGATGCAGACGTTCTCGCAGAAAAGTGGCAGCAACTGGAGGCAGATATTACCGAGCGCATCACGCGCCAGGTGTTGCAAAGGATCGATTTCGTGCTGGAGCAACGGGTGCGCGACAGTCTTGCCGATGTGTTGCAGATTGCAGTCGAAGGCCTGTCGAAGGAAATAAAACGCGGTTTGCATCAGACGCTGGAGGACGTGATCAGCCGCGCAGTGGCGCAAGAGATAGCGCGTTTACAGCCATCAAAAAATTAGCGTGTTTTCTTTTATTTTCGTAAAGCTTAAACGGATTTCTTATTTTTATGCAGAATTTTGTGGAGATATTGCGCGCCCGAACACGCCGGAATTTTTTAAAATAAAATCATAGAATTCTGGAGAGTGTCATGAAAGTCATCGTCCTCGGCGCAGGTATTGTAGGCACTACATCCGCATGGTTTCTGAACAAGGCGGGTCACGATGTCACGGTAATCGAGCGCCAACCCGGTGCCGCGCAAGAAACCAGTTTCGCCAACGGTTGTCAGATTTCCGTATCGCACGCCGAACCGTGGGCCAATCCGTCGGCACCAATGAAAGTGTTGAAGTGGCTTGGCAAGGAAGACGCGCCGCTGCTGTATCGGTTCCGCCCCGAATGGCTGCAATGGCGTTGGGGCATGCAATTTTTACGCGAGTGCACGCCCTCACGTACGGCGCACAACATCCGCCAGATCGTTGCCATTGCCGAATATAGCCGTCAGACCTTGCAAGCGGTCAGAGCAGAAACCAGCGTTGATTATGATTGTCTGACGCGCGGCATACTGCATTTTTACACCGATCAAAAAGATTTCGACGAATCGTTACCGGCTGCCCGGCTGATGCGCGAACTCGGTTGTCCGCGCGAGTCGATCGCTACCGATGAAGTTGTGCGAATCGAACCGGCACTTGCCAGTATCCGTCATAAAATAGTCGGCGGTGATTACACGGCAACTGACGAGTCCGGCGATATTTTCAAATTTACGACTGGCTTGGCCAAAAAATCGGCCGATGTCGGCGTTGACTTTCAATTCAATACGCATATCACCCGCCTACTCACCGAAGGTACTGGTGCTTCGGCAAAAGTCACTGGCGTCGAGATAATTGACCCGCACGGCCGGCATCGGGT
Source organism: Burkholderiales bacterium (assembly GCA_043741695.1). Taxonomy (GTDB): domain Bacteria; phylum Pseudomonadota; class Gammaproteobacteria; order Burkholderiales; family Burkholderiaceae_D; genus Actimicrobium. Next base: position 19,314 of record JAYTZV010000098.1, on the reverse strand, counting down.
GCTGCGCGCGGATGCATTCGTCGTTGCGATGGGTAGCTTTTCGGTGCCACTGTTAAAGCCCCTCGGGGTCGATCTGATGATTTATCCGGGCAAGGGCTATTCGGCGACTTATGCCGTCACCAATCCCGCTGCAGCGCCCTCGGTCTCGCTGACCGATGATGGTCACAAACTCGTGGTGTCGCGTCTGGGCGATCGCTTACGCGTGGCTGGCACCTGCGAATTGAACGGCTATTCGCGCGAACTCAACAGCACGCGTTGCGATGCCATTACCCGCCGCACGCGCGAATTGTTTCCGGATGCCTGCGATTATGACAATCCCGCCTATTGGACCGGGCTGCGTCCTTTAACGCCATCGAACGTGCCGTATATCGGTAAGTCGCGCATCAGCAATCTGTTTCTCAATACCGGCCACGGCACCTTGGGATGGACCATGGGATGTGGCTCGGGTCGGGCAATTGCCGATATCGTGTCGGGGCGATTGCCGGAAGTAGATTTTGACTTTACGGGAATGTCGCGAAAGCGTTCCACGGCGAGTCCACTGGCGCGGCCGTCGCATGCGTGACTGACACGAAACTACACATCGAAAGAGCGATCAATGTGTTGATCGCTCTTTTTTTGCAGCCCGCGCCTGCAGACGACATCCTCGTTTTATTTCATCGCGCGCACCTGCGTTTCGGCGACCTTTTCATCGAACGCAATGCGTGTGTTGAACTTGGCGCGTTTCATCGGAAACCGTGACTGAAAATGACGCACATTGCCCGACCCGGAAATCGCCCGACGCACGAATTGGTAATACGCCTCCATGTCGATAACATGCACCACCAGAAAATAATCAAAATCGCCAGAGACGAAATAGCACTGCATGACCTCGTTTTCTTTTCCCATGCGCGCCTCGAATTCGAGCATGCATTCGTCGGCTTGATTGGTCAGTGATACTTCAACAAACGCCAGCATGCCGTAACCCAGCGCGAACGGGTCGACCAGCGAGACATCAGCACTGATGATGCCGGCAGTACGCAAGTCGCGCAGTCTGCGCAGGCAGGTCGGCTGCGACACATGGACTTTTTCAGCCAGTATACGGGTCGGTGTTTGATTATCTTTTTGCAGCAGATTGAGCAGCTTGCGATCGACTTTATCGAGTGCGCGAAATTTAGGCATATAAAAATTCGTCAAATAACAAGAAACCGCAGAAAAACACTATGCTATAGCGTTATTGTGTTGTAACGTCATTGTTGATCAGTCATCTGATTCGCAGTGTTGCAGCACTCATTTATTTTTTTAATCCTCAGGAGGATTTTCATGCAATTCACGACAAAAATAATTCCATTGGCGGGAGCGATTTCCTTTGCATTTGCAGGTACGGCATTTGCGCAAGAACAAATTGTCAAGATCGGTCATGTTGCACCAATATCTGGCGCAATTGCGCATCTCGGTAAGGATAACGAAAACGGCGCAAAGATGGCGATCGACGAACTCAACGCCAAAGGCGTAATGATCGGCGGTAAAAAAACCAAATTCGAGTTGCTGCTCGAAGACGACGCAGCTGACCCAAAACAAGGCACTGCTGTTGCACAAAAACTGGTTGACGCGAAGGTCAACGGTGTTGTTGGTCACCTGAATTCCGGCACGACGATTCCTGCCTCCAAAATTTACTTTGAAGCAGGCATTCCACAAATTTCGCCGTCAGCGACTAATCCAAAGTACACGCTGCAAGGCTTCAAGACTGCCTTCCGTGTTGTGGCCAATGACGGTCAGCTCGGTGGCACGCTGGGACGCTATGCAGTTCAGGTGTTGAAGGCCAAAAAAGTTGCGGTCATCGACGACCGTACTGCCTACGGCCAAGGCGTTGCAGAAGAATTTGTCAAGGGTGTTAAGAGCAAGGGCGGCGGCACCGAAATCGTTGCTAACCAGTATACGACCGACAAGGCGACCGACTTCAATGCGATCCTGACCTCCATTAAAGGCAAGAATCCGGACATCGTTTTCTTCGGTGGCATGGACGCTGTGGCCGGACCGATGCTGCGCCAGATGAAGCAACTCGGGATCAACGCCAAGCTGATGGGTGGTGATGGAATCTGTACCGAAGCATTGGCAACACTGGCTGGTGACGGTATGAGTGACGGCCAGGTAGTCTGTGCAGAGGCAGGCGGTGTCGAGGATTCCGAGAAAAAAGGCATGGACGATTTCCGCGCCGCGTTCAAAAAGAAGTTTGGCGTCGAGGTCCAGATCTACGCGCCGTATGTCTATGATTCCGTGATGACGATGGTGGATGCGATGGTCAAGGCAGGCTCGGCTGATCCAGCCAAATATTTGCCAGTGCTCGCAAAAATCAAGCACAAGGGTGTCACCGGCAATATCGAATTCGACAAGAATGGCGATATCAAGGATGGTACCTTGACGCTGTACACCTACAAGGGTGGCAAGCGTCAACTGGTGGCAGTGACCAAGTAATTACCTGCCCAGTATCGGCTTCAGAAGCGTCACGACTGTTTGGTCGTGACGCTTTTTTATTGCGCAACTGCAGTCGCTTGATCAAATGATTTCAGTGGATTAATTTGTTGCCTTAATTTTTTTCGTTACGTTGTTGTATTACTTCGTCGCGTTCATTCGCTGATTCAATTCACTGATTCGGTTCGATGATTCGGTTCGCTGATTCGGTTCGCTGATTTAATGCGCTGATTCAATTCGCTGATTCAATTCGGGAAACTAACATGTCAAAAAAAGTCGCCGTCATCACGGGTTCTTCGTCGGGAATCGGTGCAGCTACCGCCCGCCTGTTTGCTAAAAACGGATTCAATGTGGTGATCAATTTTTCACGCAACGCTGCGCCAGCCGACGTGGTCGCTGCCGAATGCCGTGCCCTCGGTGCCGAGGTCATGGTGATGCAAGCGGATGTGTCGCAAGATGCAGATTGCCGCGCGCTAGCTGCTGCCGTCGATGCCAAATGGGGGCGCACAGATGCGTTGGTCAACAATGCGGGCACTACAAAATTTGTTGCGGCAAAAGATCTTGACGGTTTGTCGGCGCAGGATTTTCAGGACATCTACGCGGTCAATGTGATCGGTGCGTATCAAATGAGTCGCGCGTTTGCAGCGTTGATGGCGCGCAACCCGGGTGCGGGCATTGTCAATGTCTCTTCGGTTGCGTCGGTCATGGGTATCGGATCGAGCATCGCTTATATGGCGTCGAAAGGTGCACTCAATGCAATGACCTTCGGTCTGGCGCGTGCACTGGCACCGGCGATTCGCGTCAATGCGGTTGGGCCCGGTATGGTTGAGACGCCATGGTTGCAGCAAGGTTTGGGAGCAGATCGCTTTGACGCCGGACGCGCCAATTACCGTAAGGCTGCACCGCTAGCAGAAACGATTCAGCCAGAAGATGTGGCAGATGCCTGCTACTGGCTCTGCACTGGAGCGGCAAAAACGACGGGCGAATTCATTCTGGTCGATAGCGGTTTTGCAAAATTTCCGATGCTGGGGCGTTAATCCGGTTTGCCGCTCTGCACCCTGCTGCAATTCGGTTCGCTGCCGCGCGCTGCAAAAATTTTTCAGATCGCCTATTCTCTCGCCTGCGGCAAATTGCTCCAACGACCACATCGTGGTCGCCATCAACCGAACTTACGGATTAATCAACATGGCATCGATTCTTTTTTCTGCACAACGCAGCCTGCACGCACTGGCACTTGCCGGTGCGTCGGCATGCGTTCTTTTAGCACCAGTAGTGACACAAGCCGCCACGCCAGCGCCACTGAAAACCCAGGTACCGGGGTTTTACCGGATGGCGTTGGGCGACTTTGAAGTCACCGCGCTATATGACGGCTACATCGAACTCGACACCAAATTATTCAAAAACGCGACGCCGCAAGAAATGCAAAAACTGCTGGCGCGTTCGTTCGTCAATAAATCGGGTATGCAGACCGCAGTCAATGGTTACCTGATCAACACCGGCACCAATCTCGTTCTGATCGACACCGGTTCAGCCAAATGCTTCGGTCCAACTCTGGGCGCACTGGCCGATAATTTGAAGGCATCCGGCTACGACGCATCACAGGTTGATACCGTCGTCATCACGCATTTGCACCCTGACCACACCTGCGGTCTGATTGCACCAGATGGCAAGCTGGCGTTTCCTAACGCAACGCTGCGCACTGCAAAAGCCGAATCTGATTTCTGGATGAGCGAGGCGATTGCCGCGAAAGCACCAAAAGATGCACAAAACTTCTTCAAGCAAGCGCGCGAATCAGTGCAACCGTACATCACTGCCGGAAAATTTAAGCCATTCGACAATAACGACTCCATCGCACCGGGCATCGTTACCGTGCCAACGGCTGGCCATACGCCAGGTCACACCAGCTATCAGGTGACATCGAAAGACCAGACCCTGCTGGTCATCGGCGACTTGATTCACAGCTATGCAATGCAGTTCCCGAAACCCAACATCGCAATCGCTTTCGATAACGATAGTGCAAAAGCTATCCCGATGCGCAAGAAAATTTTTGCAGAAGCTGCTAAAAAGCAGACGCTGATCGCCGGCGCACATTTGCCATTTCCGGGCATCGGCCAGTTGCATGCGAATGGTGCTGGCTTTGACTGGATTCCGGTGCAATACGCGCCATTCGGCATCGGACGTTGATTCCGTTTGACAGATTGTCGGCATAAAAAAACCGTCGGATGATTGCATCCGGCGGTTTTTTATTTTGGGTAACGCGTTCTTTATCGGCTATTTTTTTACTTCAGCGACAGCACCCATTTTACCAAGGTGCGCGCTTCGGCTTCGGAGACTTGATTATTGGCCGGCATTGGCACGGCACCCCATACACCGCTACCGCCTTTCAATACTTTTTGGGTCAGCTTGTCTTCCGCATCCACCTGGCCGGCATATTTTGCAGCCACTTCTTTGTAGGCGGGCCCAACGACCTTGTTATTGACTGCATGGCACGCCATGCAATTTTTGGCTTTTGCCAAATCCGCGTTGGCGAATGCCACGTTCGACAGCGACGCGGTCATTGCGAAACCAATTAGCAGGGAACGTTTCATGCGAATCTCCGGTGTGTATTGCACCCGATCGGATGCAATTTAGAAAAGTCCTCGCATCATCATACGTGGCCTTCCCTTTTGACAACGGATTATCGCGATTCAGGTTGACAGCCTGATTGACCGTTACAACCTTTCACAATATCCTACGGGAAAGAGGAGTTGAAATGCCGATCATTATTTTAATCGTCGTCTTGTCGTTGCTGCGGTATTTTGAAATCGGTCCGGTCGCCAATTTGTCGTGGTGGTGGATCGTGGCACTTTTCGGTGTGGCTTTCATCTGGTTTGAATTCATCGAGCGCATGCTTGGGCTAGATAAAAGAAACGCGCACGAGGAATTAGAGAAAGCGCGCGAGGCGCGCGTCAAAAAAGCATTCGAGAGAAAAAATCCACGCGGGCGATAATTCTGCGGTGGTTTTCACCACCAGCACATCGGCAAAACCAACGCCCGCACAAATTAACCCTGTATCAGCCAGTCACCGCACCTTTGCTTGCTGACGATGTCAGTGCTGCAAACTTCGCCAGCACACCGCGCGTGTAACGCGGCGCAGGTGCCTTCCACAAGGCCCGACGCCGGGCAATTTCAGCATCGTCAACGTTAAGCTGAATCAGCAACTGGCGCGCATCGATCGTCACTGAATCGCCTTCGTGCACCAACCCGATCGTGCCGCCTTCAAAGGCCTCCGGTGAAACGTGTCCCACCACCATACCCCAGGTGCCACCAGAAAAACGCCCGTCGGTGATCAATCCGACCGACTCACCCAAGCCCTTACCGATCAGCGCCGAGGTCGGTGCCAGCATTTCCGGCATGCCCGGACCACCCTTTGGTCCGAGATAGCGCATGACCAGAACGTCACCGGCCTTGATCTCATCGGCCAGAATCGCTTCCATTGCTGATTGTTCGTCTTCAAACACGCGCGCTGGTCCGGTGATCACTGGATTTTTTAGTCCCGTAATTTTTGCGACGCAACCCTCTGGTGAGAGATTACCTTTCAGAATCGCCAGATGTCCCTGCTTGTACAACGCGTTTTCGATGGTGTGGATCACGTCCTGATCAGCACGCGGGACATCCGGTACATCCGCCAATTCTTCGGCAATCGTGCGACCGGTAATGGTCATGCAGTCGCCGTGCAACAGGCCCGCGTTCAGCAGCACCTTCATGACTTGCGGGATACCACCGGCCTTGTGCAAATCGGTTGCGACGTATTTGCCAGATGGTTTCAGATCGCAGATTACCGGTACCTTGAGACGAATACGTTCGAAGTCGTCGATAGTCCATTCGACTTCAGCCGCATGCGCAATGGCCAGGAAATGCAGCACCGCATTGGTTGAGCCGCCGGTTGCCATCAGCACCGAGGCGGCATTTTCGATCGACCTGCGGGTAATGATGTCGCGCGGCTTCAAGTCGCGCTTGATTGCCTCGACCAGCACGCGGGCAGATTGCGCCGCCGAGCCGACTTTTTCATCATCCGGATTGGCCATCGTCGACGAATACAGTAGCGACATGCCGAGTGCTTCAAACGATGACGACATCGTGTTGGCGGTGTACATGCCGCCGCACGAGCCTGACGACGGGCATGCATTACGCTCGATGCCGTCAAAATCTTCTTGCGACATGCGCCCTGCCGAGAATTCACCGACTGCTTCGAAGGCCGATACGATCGTCAGATCCTTGCCCTTCCAGTTACCCGGCTTGATGGTGCCACCGTAGACATAAATGCTCGGCACATTGGTGCGCGCCAACGCGATCATCCCGCCTGGCATGTTCTTGTCGCAACCACCGACAACCAGGCAGCCATCCATCCACTGCCCGTTAACTGCGGTCTCGATACAGTCAGCAATCACTTCGCGCGAAATCAGCGAATACTTCATGCCTTCGGTACCCATCGACATGCCATCGGAAATGGTTGGCGTACCGAATACCTGCGGATTGGCACCAGCTTCTTTAATGGTTTTAATCGCGATATCGGCCAGCTTCTGCAAACCCGAATTACACGGGGTGATCGTCGAATGGCCGTTTGCGATACCGACCATCGGCTTGTCGAAGTCTTCTTTTTCGTAACCCATCGCGTAGTACATTGACCGGTTCGGGCTGCGTGAGACGCCCTGCGTGATATTTTTCGAGCGGCGATTAAAAGCCATGAGGTTCTCCTGAAGCGACGAATAATTCGCTACAGTGCCTTGCGTTGTCTTGCGTGTCAAATATATGATTCGCACTTGATTGATATGTATTGGATATGACTGCCAATGGCAATCGAATTACGTCAGCTGCGTTATTTTCAAACCGTTGCTGAAGAATTGCACTTCGGTCGCGCAGCAACACGACTGAACATGACGCAGCCGCCGTTATCGCAAACGATTCAGGCGCTTGAGGCTGAGCTGGGCCAGCAACTATTTGCACGTACCAATCGCAGCGTGATGCTGACACCAGCCGGAGAAGCCCTGCTGATAGAAGCGCGCCGGCTGTTGCTGCAGGCATCGTTGTTGCCAGATCTGGTCAGGCAAGCCGCGTCGGGTGAAACCGGCCGACTCGCCCTGGCCTTCGTCTCGACCGCTGACTACAGCGTACTGCCAGGATTTTTGCGTGAATTTCGTGCGCACTATCCGCAGGTCATGATCGAACTTCGCGAAGCGACCAGCGACATCCAGATCGATGAATTGGTCAATCAGCGCATTGATGTCGGTTTGCTGATTCCACCGTTACCCGAGAAACTGCTGGTGCCGCTCGACTATTTACCGGTGCTGAGTGAACCGCTGATTCTGGCCGCACCCAAAGGATTGCCTGCGCTGAAAGGCAAGCAGCCCGTGTCGCTGAAAGCACTGGGGGACTTGCCCCTGATTATTTTCCCGCGCAGGATTGCACCCGGATTGCATGACGCCATCCTCGCGACCTTCAGGGCAGCGGGATTGACACCGCGCATCGGCCAGGAAGCCATACAGATGCAGACTATCGTCAGTCTGGTTTCGGCAGGCATGGGCATTGCGCTGGTGCCGCAATCAGTCTCGAATTTGAAGCGGCCCGGTGTGGAGTATAGAATCCTGCGTGGCAAAACGCCGTTGGTCGAAATCGGTCTGGCATGGCGGCGCGACAACGCGTCACCGGTTCTGCACGCGTTTTTGAATTTAACGAAGAAGAGTTAAGAGAAAGAATTTCCGATGCTGATTCATCCAATGCCCGATCCAATTGCGATTCATCTCGGACCACTTGCGATTCGCTGGTACGGCTTGATGTACCTGGCCGCCTTTGCGCAATTCATACTTCTGGGTCGCCTTCGCATCAAGCAGGCGCACATCGCAGTGCAAGGCTGGACTAGCGAACATCTCGACGACATGCTGTTTTTTGGCGTGCTCGGTGTGGTGCTCGGCGGGCGTTTGGGTGAAGTCATTTTTTATCATCCTGCCTATTATTTCAGCAACCCACTCGAAATTCTGATGGTCTGGAAAGGTGGCATGTCGTTCCATGGCGGCTTTATCGGCGTCATGCTGGCGATGGCGTTGTGGAGCAAGCGTAGCGGTCGGCACTGGTGGGATGTGATGGATTTCATTGCGCCGCTGGTGCCGCTTGGCTATGCATTTGGCCGCCTAGGTAATTTTATCAATGCCGAATTGCCGGGCCGCGTGGCCGATGCCAGCTTGCCGTGGGCGATGATCTGGCCGAATGTCGACAATCTTCCACGCCACCCTTCACCGATTTATCAGGCATTGGTCGACGGCCTGTTGCTGTTCATTGTACTGTGGTTATATGCCCGCACTGCACGTCCGCGCATGGCGGTGAGCGGCCTGTTTGCGCTTGGATACGGCAGCGCACGCTTCTTCACCGAATACTTTCGTACGCCCGATTATGTCGTGCCGCTTGGCCCGGTCAGTATTTCGGCTGGTCAGATGCTGTCATTGCCGATGGTGATTTTAGGCATAATTTTGCTTATACTCGCGTACCGCAATTCGCAGGGAAAACAAGAATGACAAAAAATCTCTATGTACTGTTCACCGAAAATTTCCCGGCAGATCGGCAAAGTTGCTGTGTTGAAACCCACCATGGCTTGCAGTACAGCTGGAACGATGTCGAGCGCGCCAGTGCCAAACTGGCCAACCTAATGTGCAATTTGCAGCTACCGCGGCAATCGCGTGTTGCGGTGCAGGTTGAAAAATCCGCCGAGGCGCTGATCCTCTACCTCGCAGTAATACGCGCTGGCTTTACTTATGTGCCGCTTAATACCGCCTACCGTGACGCCGAAGTTGCCTACTTTTTGCACGATGCGCAGCCAGCGCTGGTGGTGTGCTCACCGGCCAACTTCAGTTGGGTCTCGAAACTGGCATTCAGCGCGGGTACCGAGCATGTCTTTACGCTCGATGAGAACCGCGGTGGATCGCTACTGCAACGCGCTGCGCCGCATGCAGATCAGTTCAATACGGTCGCGGTTGGCGCGGACGATCTTGCCGCGCTGTTGTACACATCGGGCACGACTGGGCGCAGCAAAGGCGCGATGCTGACGCATCACAATCTTGCTTCAAATGCGCAAGTGCTGAAAACTTTCTGGCAGTGGCAATCCGATGATGTGCTGTTGCATGCGTTGCCGCTATTTCATATTCACGGCTTATTTGTCGCCTGTCACGGCGCGCTGCTCAACGGCAGCAAGATGATTTTCTTGCCGAAATTCGAGAGCACCGAAGTAATCCGCCACTTGCCACGTGCCACGGTGTTTATGGGCGTGCCGACATTTTATGTGCGATTGTTGGCCGATACTGCTTTTGACAGCAGCACCTGCAAGACAATTCGACTCTTCATTTCCGGCTCGGCACCCATGCTGCTGGATACGTTCAAGCAGTTTCAGCAGCGCACGGGTGCGACGATCTTAGAGCGATACGGCATGAGCGAAACTGCGATGCTGGCCTCGAATCCGTATGACGGCGAACGCATTGGCGGCACGGTCGGTATGCCGCTACCGCAGGTGACGCTGCGCGTCACCAACGAACAAGGCGCGCCATGTGCGGTAGGTGAAATCGGCTCGATCCAGGTCAAGGGTCCGAATGTATTCAAGGGTTACTGGCAAATGCCAGAAAAGACCGCACAAGAATTTACTGCCGACGGCTACTTCATCACCGGAGACGTCGGCTGTTTCGATAGCAGAGGTTATCTCACCATCGTGGGTCGCAGCAAAGACCTGATTATTTCGGGCGGCTACAACATTTACCCCAAAGAACTCGAAACCTTCATTGACGAAATTAGCGGCGTCAGTGAATCGGCAGTCATCGGCATACCGCATGCCGATTTTGGTGAAGCGGTCGTAGCGGTGGTAGTGCGCGAAAAAAATGCCACGATTACCGAAGCGGAATTAATCGCAACAATGAAGGCAAAAATCGCCAATTTCAAGGTGCCAAAGCGCGTGCATTTTGTCGACGAACTACCGCGCAACACGATGAGCAAGGTGCAAAAAAATCTGTTGCGGGAACGCTTTACCGTGCCGAGTACCAGCCTCGCTGCAGCCTAGCGAAAGGCGCGGATGAGCATGTAGGCTGCCAGTGCAAACAACGCAATCGCAAACAATTTGCGTAGTGTTTTCATTGGCAGTGCATGCGCTGCCTTTGCCCCGAACGGCGCAGTCAGCATGCTCACAGGCGAAATCACCAGCAGGGCCGGAAGATAGACAAACCCGAGTGACCCGGATGGCAAATCCGGCGTCGCCATGCCGAAATAAATATTCGACAACGTACCGGCCAGCGCGATCGGAAAACCGAGTGCTGCGCTAGTAGCAACGGCTTGGTGGATTTTGACATTGCACCATGTCATGAACGGCACGGAAACAAATCCACCGCCGGCGCCGACCAACCCCGCGAGCAAACCAATTACACCACCGACACCGAACATGCCCGGCGCTGCGGGCAACGCGCGTGATCCGGCTGTTTTTTTATCCATCAACATCTGTGTCGCCGATATCGCGATAAAGAAAGCAAAAAACAGCGCGAGAGCGGTCGAATTCATTTGCTTGCCAATCCACGGCCCGATCCAAGAACCTACCAAAATACCGGGCGCCAGTAATTTGACGATATCCCAGCGCACCGCGCCGTTGCGATGATGCGCCAACACCGACGACATCGAAGTCAACAGGATTGTCGCCAGCGACGTCGCAATTGCCATGTGCAAAATCAATTCATGCGGAAACAACTGCGCGGTCAACAGTACGGTGATGAATGGCACGAGCAGCATGCCACCACCAACGCCGAGTAAGCCAGCGGCAAATCCAACTGCTGCGCCGAGAGCCAGGAAAGCGGCGATCATGCTGAAACTCATGGTGCGATACTCCGTTGCAAAATAAAATAGATATGTAGATGGAAAAGGTGGCGAAAAATCCCTGCCTGTCTGTACCGATTAGACGGGGATCAATTGCCGCCTAATCGTTGATCAAGAAAGCGTTGATTAAGCGTTGATCGATCGCAACCTAATCGCAAACTAATCGCTGCGTGATGCAACGCCATTCGGCCGCACTCACACGCGATATCGATAGCCGGTTGCCGCGTTGAAGGATTTGCATATCGGCCAGGTCTTCTTCCGCACGTAGTCGCGCAATGGGAATCAAGGGTATTTTGCGCAGCACGCGCACGTCGACCATTACCCATCGCGGATTTTCAGGACTGGCTTTGGGATCGTAATAATGGCTGGTGCGATCGAACTGAGTCGGGTCGGGATACGGCGTGCTCACCACTTCCGCGAGTCCGACGATACCGGGATGAGCGCAACTGGAATGATAAAAAAGAACGCCATCACCGACCCGCATCGCATCGCGCATGAAATTGCGCGCTTGGTAATTGCGGATACCAAACCACGGTGCGGTTTGATCCGGTGCAGCGAGTACGTCATCGACGCTGACTTCGGTCGGTTCGGATTTCATCAGCCAATAAGACATGAGTTGCGTATTACCAATTTGCCTGCACCGCAAGCGGGTTAAAATAAAATTGAACGTCAACTTGAAAACGCCAGACAAAGAAAAAGCGGCTGCATCTACATGCAACCGCTTCAGAATCAAGCCCCGCTGGTGCCGCTTTGCCGGCATCCCGAACCAAAGGTTCAAGGTGGTCACAGTTAGTTCAACTTCGGGTTCATCGGACTAGCGACGAGCACACCTGTCAAACAAAATTCCGCAACCGATGCGCATAAATGGTTCAAGGAATATATGGCAATCGCGAACACTGCAGGAAAATCAAAGTCTACACCTATCGATCGTCGTGTCAAACGCTTTCAAGAATAATTTGACAATTTTTTAGCACGCTTCGAACGTCGCTTCAGTGCGCCTGTGCAAGCCCGGATAGACAGTCACGCTGGCGCAGACAGTGCGCCTGTACGGCAAGTCACCGCAATGACGCCAGCAGGGTTGTTACAGGAGCACTTCGCGATCAATTCAAAACAGGTTTTCTTGTGGTGCAAGCGCCTGATCAAGCAGCAGATGCATGCCGCTGATGTGTTGGCTCACCTCGGCCATGCTCAGTTCAGACAGCGGGCCGACAGGCGAACGGGTCGCTAGCAATTCGGCAGCGATACCCAAAGCAGCGGTAACTGCAATACGATCGTTACCCTTGATTTTGCCGCTGTCACGAATAGCACACATGCGTTTATCGAGATAATCAACAACTGCTTGCAGCGATGCCTGCTCACCTTCCTTGCAGGCAAGTGTGTAAGCCTGCCCCATGATCGTGACTGGCAATTGACTCATTCAGACTCCTCGGGATCGGCGGCTACTACGTCTTCAGGTGGCAAGCGTTGCATGACTGCATGAACGCGTTCATGCGCTTCACGCATACGCTGCGCGAGAGCTTCATTGTCTGCCTGAAGTGCCACGGCCTGATGCCGCAACTCGGCATTCTCGCGCCGCAGTGCAGTGCTCAAGTCGGCAAGCTGCTGTATCTTTACGTACAAATTTTTGAAATCAGAAATCATCGCGCTACTATAGTTTGGCGAGCGAAAGTTCGCAACCGAATTGGCGATTTCGGGTGCCTCTGCATCGGCGAAAAAAAGAACGTTGTAGGGTCTCTACGCCAGCGCTTGCGCAACGCAATGACACAACGCCACATCCCATTTTGTTCACCAAGCCCTCAACCCGCGAAAATCGGTTATTATTTCATAAATATTTAAAACAGCGCACGCGATAGCTGCTCGGCCATCGGCGTTGATTCCCATCCTGATGTCTTCATGCCCCAATCGTACATGCAGTAGCGCTGCGGCAAATTCGCTTAACTCTGGCAGTTGCACATCCAAGCTGATTTATTTTGTACCACCCCTGTACCTCTTTCGAGGAAGTTATGAGCGAACACATTAAACACACTACCGATGCATCTTTTGAAGCCGATGTGCTGAAGTCAGACAAGCCTGTATTGGTCGACTTCTGGGCAGAATGGTGCGGCCCCTGCAAAATGATCGCACCGATCCTCGAAGAAATTTCGAAGGAATACGACGGCAAGCTGCAGGTCGCCAAAATGGATGTCGATGCCAATCAGGCTGTGCCTGCCAAATTCGGTATTCGCGGCATTCCGACACTGATTTTATTTAAGAATGGTGTACCGGCAGCGCAAAAAGTTGGTGCGATGGCCAAAGGCCAACTGACTTCTTTCATTGACAGCAATATTTAATTCCAACAGCGACGAAGCTCCCGCTTCGTCGCTTTTTTAATTCACGTTCACCGCGCCGCTTTTACCGCACTTTTCCCTCCCCCACCTTGCTCTCCCGTCCCGGGATTCTCACGATTCATATCACGACCCATAATGACCATGCACTTATCTGAATTAAAGGCGATGCACGTTTCCGCCTTGCTTGAAATGGCGATCGGCCTCGACATCGACAACGCAGCGCGCTTGCGCAAACAAGAGTTGATGTTCGCCATCCTGAAAAAACGCGCCAAATCAGGCGAACAGATTTTCGGCGACGGCGCCTTGGAAGTGCTGCCCGACGGTTTTGGCTTCCTGCGCTCGCCAGACGCCAGCTACATGGCCTCTACCGACGACATTTACATTTCGCCGTCGCAGATCCGTCGTTTCAATTTGCACACCGGTGACTCGATCGAAGGCGAAGTCCGTACGCCAAAAGATGGCGAGCGTTATTTTGCGTTGGTCAAGGTCGACAAGGTCAATGGGGAATCACCGGAAGCCTCGAAGCACCGCATTCTGTTTGAAAACCTGACGCCGTTGCATCCGAACGAGCCACTGCGTCTTGAGCGTGAGATGAACGGTCAGGAAAACATCACCGGCCGCGTGATTGATCTGATCGCACCAATCGGCAAGGGCCAGCGCGGCCTGCTGGTGGCCTCACCGAAATCCGGAAAATCCGTTATTTTGCAGCACATGGCGCATGCGATTACCGCGAACCATCCTGACTGCACGTTGATCGTGTTGCTGATCGATGAGCGCCCGGAAGAAGTTACTGAAATGCAGCGCTCAGTGCGCGGCGAAGTCGTGGCTTCGACCTTCGACGAACCTGCCACGCGGCACGTACAAGTCGCCGAAATGGTGCTCGAAAAAGCCAAGCGCTTGGTCGAGATGAAAAAAGACGTGGTGATTTTGCTCGACTCCATCACACGTCTTGCACGCGCTTACAACACCGTCATCCCCGCGTCCGGCAAGGTGCTCACCGGTGGTGTCGACGCGAATGCGCTGCAACGTCCGAAACGTTTTTTCGGCGCGGCACGCAATATCGAAGAAGGCGGTTCGCTGACCATTATTGCCACCGCGCTGATCGAAACCGGCAGCCGTATGGACGATGTGATCTTTGAAGAATTCAAAGGCACCGGCAACATGGAAGTGCATCTGGAACGCCGTCTTGCCGAAAAGCGCGTCTACCCGGCAATCAATCTCAACAAATCCGGCACGCGTCGCGAAGAGCTGTTGATCAAGCCCGACCAGCTGCAAAAAATCTGGGTCTTGCGCAAACTGCTGTACAGCATGGATGAAATCGAAGCAATGGAGTTTATCCTCGACAAGATGAAGGCGACCAAGAACAACAGCGAATTCTTTGACATGATGAAACGCGGAAATTCTTGAACGGGTCGGCGGACTCGTCGACCACTTGACGAGGCGCCGATACAAACCAAACATTGCGAGGCATCGCGTGCACAGGGATGAATGGCAATCCACCTGTTTTGCGTGTACACTTCGCGCTCCATTTACCGGCAAGTGATCATCAATCGGGTCAAGAAGCACGACTGACCGACGAAGTGACGATTGGCTACCCAAACTACCGAGGCATTAAATGAAAAACGGCATCCATCCAAATTATCGCGAAGTACTGGTTCACGACCTGTCATGCGACTTCAAATTCATCACGCGCTCGACCGTTCAGACCCGCGAAATGACTGAGTTCGAAGGCAAGCAGTACCCGTTAGTGAAAATTGAAGTTTCATCGGAATCGCATCCGTTTTACACCGGCAAGCACAAGATCGTTGACACTGCTGGTCGCGTCGAAAAATTCCGCCAGAAGTTTGGTGCGGTCGGGTCAAAAACTCAGATCGCGCAACAATAAATCACCGCCATAAATTATCGCTCTGCGATGCACTGCAACATCGCAGCGCGAATCCAAAGGCAGCCTAGGCTGCCTTTTTTGTTGAACGATACTTGATGCCGGATTTTTTGCGGCACAATAACGCACCATACGCACCCGGTCTCGCGCCGGCACCCGACTATTGATGAAGCCAGTCCGCCTTCCTGCCTCTGCCACGCTCGCGCTGCCGCGCACAGCCCTTTTTGCGCTGTGCCTGTTGTACATCCTGCCGGGATTATTCGGCCGCGACCCGTGGAAAACCGATGACGCAGCAGGCTTCGGCATCATGTGGACCATGGCGCACGGTGCCTGGCAAGATTGGATCTGGCCGAATATCGTTGGCCTGCCGATGCCAGACAAAGGCCCACTGACCTTCTGGATCGGTGCGCTATGCATCAAGCTGTTTGGCTGGTTGATCGGCGACGCACTTGCCGCACGCATTTCTACCGTACTGTTTTTTTTGCTGGGCTCGCTCTCGGTCTGGTATGCCACATATTTGCTGGGACGCCGTAATGAAGCGCAGCCGCTGAAGCTGGCGTTTGGCGGCCAACCGGAGGCCATCGATTTCGGTCGTACTCTGGCTGACGGCGCGCTGTTGATTTATCTGGGCTGCTTGGGTCTGCTGTTGCAGACCCATGAGACCAGTGCTGAAGCGCTGCAGGTCGCGCTGATTGCGACCACCTTGTACACCGCGGTCCGTCTGTTCGACCATCCTGCAAAACGCGCCGCACTCGGCTGCGGCGTAGCCCTTGGACTGCTTGCATTAACACGTGGCTGGATTGTGCCTGCCGTACTGTTGACTGGGCTGCTGGCGCTGGCCGAGTTACGCGATCGCCGACTGCTAGGTCAGCTTTTGTTGATCACGCTGCCGATCTCCTGCGCCATCCCACTTGGCTGGATGACACTGGCGAACGTGCTGCAGCCTTTTGGTGGCTCGCCCGTTGATGAGTGGATCAGCTGGAACTTCAGTCAAATCGGCGTCCCAAACTTCGCTAATCTGAAGTATTTTTTACGATACGGCATCTGGTTTTCCTGGCCAGCCTGGCCATTTGCAGGTTGGGCGGTATACGCGTGGCGCAAGCAACGCACAGCCCTACACATCGCGTTGCCATTGACTTTCGTCATCGTCTCGACCGTGCTGGTCTTGACCAACCCGACCGAGACCAAAGCGATTCTGTTGCCGCTGCTACCACCACTGGCCATCCTCGCCGCGTTTGGCTTGCCCACCATGAAACGCGGCGCAATCAATGCGGTCGACTGGTTTTCGGTGATGACGCTCAGCGCATCGGCCGCGTTCATCTGGATCGGCTGGATCGCCAAACAAACCGGCTGGCCGGCACAAATCGCCCGCAATGCGTTCAAGCTCGCGCCGGGCTTTACACCGGAATTCAATCTATTTGCCGCGCTCGTGGCAGCCGCCGCAACAGCCGCATGGATCGGCGTCGTGCACTGGCGTATTTCGCGCCGGCCATCGGTACTGTGGCGCGCGGTAGTGCTGTCGTCGGCGGGTGTAATCTTGTGTTGGCTGTTGCTGATGACACTGTGGCTGCCTTGGATTAATTACGGCAAAAGTTACGCGGGCGTTGCGCAGCAGATCGCATTGAAACTACCAAGCGCGAAAGCAGCGTGTGTTGACACCAATGTCGGGCCGACGCAGCGCACCTCGTTTGCCTATTTCGGGCAAGTGCACTTTGCGCCGTTCACTGGCGGACAATGCGATTATTTGTTACTGCAAGATTCGAACGACGCACGCGACGATGCCGCATTGTTCCGGCCGTATCATGGCAAGGCACCATGGAGTTTGATGTGGGAAGGTCGTCGTCCATCTGACCGCGACGAACGTTTCCGCCTGTATCGTCGCTCGACACGATAGATGTAATTCAGCTTGCGGTGGCGGCCCGTAAATTGGCAACGATATCGAGCAGCCGCGGCCGCATTTCATTGAGCAAAAAATCGGCGGACAAACTGAATGCCGGCCCACCACAGTTGATGCTGATTGGCACACTGCCGTCGGCCGGGCGAAAAGCAATCGCAATTGCATTCACATCCGGTTGCCAATCACCCAACGATGTACAACAGCTCAGCGTGTGATATTGCTCCAGCGCGCGCAGTACTCCGTCTTCGATGCGTGGCCACGCAGCGCGATCGAGCTCGCGCACGCGCTTGAGAATATCGTTGCGCTCGGTCTGCGGCGCCAACGCCAGATACGCGCGACCCATCGCGGTACGCGCAATCGGAATACGCGAACCGACGTCGAGCGATAAAGTCAGCGCTGCCTGACTGCGACAATTTTCCACATAGATCATGCTGAGCCGATCGCGCACGCCGAGCGACACCATCGCATGCGAAAAATCTGCCAATTGCTGCATCGCCGGTCGCGCAAGTTGACGCAGATCGAGGCGGGCGAGCATTGCACTACCAAGCGCCAGCGTGGCAGTGCCAAGGCGATACTTGCCAACCTCTTGATCAAATTGCAGATAGCCGAGTTTGGTCAGCGTGTAGGTCAGACGCGAGACAGTCGACTTCGGTAATTTGCAACGCTCTGCCAATTCCTGATTACCGAACAAGCGGTCCCCCGAGCTGAAGCACGCCAGCAAATCCAGACCGCGTGCCAGTGCGGTAATGAAGTGCCGGTCTTCTTTCATGGCCGGCACTGCTACTTTTTTAACTGCCTCTTTTTTAATCACTGCTGTTCACCCCTGTTCACCCCTGTTCACCTGCGCTTCTGCCAGCACATGCAATTCGCGCTTGAGTATCTTGCCGCTCGCCGCCGCGGGAAGACTGGCCAGCGCGATCACTTGCGCCGGAATTTTGTACGGTGATAAATTTGCTTTCAAATAGGTCAACAACGCTGCGTGATCGATTGCCTTACCGCCACGCATCTCGACGAAGGCAAGCACTTCTTCGTTATCGTCCACGGTACGGCCAATGACTGCCGACTGCACGATATCCGGATGCGCATTCAGTACCTGCTCGATTTCCACCGGATACACATTGAAGCCCGAACGAATGATCAGCTCTTTGCTGCGACCGACAATCGTCACCGCCCCATCCGCCTCGAAGCGGGCCAGATCACCGGTGCACAGCCAGCCGTCTGGCGTCATCACTTGCTCAGTTAATGCGGGTGCGCGGTAATAACCGGCCATGACATTCGGCCCGCGCAATTGCAGTTCACCGACACCATCAGGATGCGTAGCAGCACCATCGAGTCGCACCTCGATACCATCGATCGGCGTGCCAACCGAACAATCAATACGCGGCGATTCTGACCGCGTCTGACAGATCGACGGCGCAGCCTCGGTCATGCCGTAACCGTTATTGAGCACCACACCAAAGCGACGTTCGAAGTTTTCCTTGATCGACCTCGTCAGTGGCGCGCCACCCGACTGCGCCACCCGCAACCTCGGCGCACGCAGTGCATCGGATTGCGTATTCGCGAGCGCCATTAATTTTGCATACATCGCTGGTGCGCCATGCAGCACCGTAATGCCCTCCTCGGCCAGTGCTACAGCGAGATACTCCGGTCGAAAGCGCGGCACCAGCCGCAGCTCGGCACCGCTGACCAATGCCGCCAGCAACAGTGCCGACAATCCGTACACATGCGACAGCGGCAGCACGCCGTAGATCACATCGTCGGGCACGAGGGAGCGTACGCGCCGACTATTGGCCGCGATAAAAAGCAGATTCGCGTGCGTCAGCATCACGGCCTTCGATGCGCCGGTCGTGCCGGACGTGTACACCAATGCGGCAACATCAGGCTCA
>JAYTZV010000097.1:0-5473 GCA_043741695.1 Burkholderiales bacterium | reverse complement strand
TCAACAGCCCGCAGTGGGGGAACGGTCGCGGTGCCGCAACGTGGGGTGATGGCACGAGAGGTACGATTGGCGTCGTCTCTGCTGCTAATAGCTTGGTAGGTAGCCGACGCGATTCGCCCTCTTCCATTGGTGATCACGTAAGTGATGGCGGAGTCATATCTCTCGCCAACGGTAATTATGTGGTTGATAGTATCCACTGGAATAACGGCACAGCTTATAACGCTGGTGCGGTCACTTGGGGTAGCGGTACAGGCGGAACCGTGGGCGTAATTTCTGCGGCCAACAGCTTGGTTGGTTTGCAGGGAAATGATTACGTTGGTACTGGTGCTGGTCTTAATCAGGATGGCGTTATCCCTCTTAAAAACGGAAATTATGTAGTTCTTAGCAATTGGGCAAATGGAACTGCATACGGCGCAGGGGCGGTTACCTGGGGTAACGGTAGTGCAGGAACAGCAGGCGTAGTCAGCGTAAACAACAGCTTAGTCGGGAGTCACGCAGGAGATAATGTTGGCATCGGTGGAAATTTTATCGAACTCAGTGACGGTAGCTATGTTTTTAATAGCTCTTACTGGGCCAACGGTACCATTGCGAATGCCGGCGCAGTAACCCGTGCCAGTGGAACCGGCGTTAGTAGTGGTGTTCTCAGCGCAGCTAACAGCCTCGTCGGTACCCACGCCGGCGACAGCATTGGATACGACGGTATCGCCGCACTGCCCAATGGAAATTTCGTTGTTGCTAGTTCATATACGAACAACCGCGCTGGACGGGTAGATGTTGTCGCGACAAGCACGCCTTCATTCGCAAGCGATCCTGCGGTGGATATTACGATCTCGCCAGAGTGGATCACCGCCATTACGAATACCGGTACGGCGGTCAAGCTACAAGCAAACAACGACATTACGGTTAATTCGCCGATCGTTACAACTGCCGGTGGTAATGGGGGTGCACTCACCCTCCAAGCCGGTCGAAACGTTTTAGTTAACGCAAACATCACCACAGATAACGGCGCACTAAGTTTATCTGCTAACGATCCTGGCGCCAATCCAGCCTTTCGGGATGCGGGCGTTGGTGCTATCACGATGGCTTCCGGCACGGCGATCGATACAGGTACCGGCGCTTTCAACGCAAATTTAAACGGTGCCGCAAGCACGATTACGTTGCGGGACGTGCGCTCGGGTCTGGTAAGTGCAAATGGTGCGGTAGTGAGTCTGGGCGCAACAACACTCCAAGCCTTTAACTTAAGCGGCGGAAGCTTGGATGTTGCAACCGGGGCGACAATCAACGTCACGGGTCAGGCAAGCGTGGGAAGCGGCGGAGCCTTGTCGATATCAGGTGGAACTCTCAATGCTGGAAGCCTCAGTGTAGGCGGCGTATCAGGCGGTAATCTGTTTCTAAATAGCGGCTCGCTCAACGCGGGAGCAACAACCGTTAATAATGGTGGTGTTTTATCGTTAATTGGTGGCACCGCTAATTTCAGCAGCACACTTGACGTGCAAAGTGGTGGCACGTTGAACTATCAGCTAGCATCCGGCGCAACTTTTCCTGGTGCGTCGACTAATGCCGGCACCATTAATATCGACGGAGTTGGATTAGCTTTTTCTGGTGGTTTTACGCAAACCGGCGGTTTCACCAAACTCGGCACCAGCGTAGCAGCACCGGCCAACATCACGGTCGGTGGCAGCGGCATGCAAATCAACGGCGGCACGCTCGGTGGATCGGGCACGATCACCGGCAACCTCGGTATCGGCGGCGGTATTCTGTCACCAGGCTTCTCGCCGGGCAGCATTACGGTGACTGGCAATCTGACGCTGGCACCGGCCAGCACAACGACGGTCGAACTGGGTGGCTTAACGCCAGGTAGCGGCTACGACGTGGTCAATGTCGGTGGTGTGGCCAATCTGGCGGGTACCCTGAACGTGCTGTCGTATGCGGGATATGTGCCGGGTGCGGGCACAACCTACAATTTCTTGAACTACGGCTCAACGGCGGGCAGCTTTGGTAGCGTGAACGTGCCGAGTGGTTCGGGCATTACGTTGACCTCGCTGTCTGCGTTGTCCCAATTAGTGGTGCCGAATGCTGCTGTCGCTGCGCCAGTGCAGGTAATACCGGTAGCGCCAGCGCCGCCAGCAGCAACGACAACACCAGCAGCACTTACTACGTCATCAACACCTGCACCATCGACCGATACCACATTGATTCCGCAACCTGTTCTGGTCACGCCACAACAAGCTCTGCTGGCCGATCCTGCCGCAGGCACGGCCGCTACCGACGCATCTACAACAGGCAGCACCGGCACGACCGCCAGCAGCTCGACAACACTGCCGATCATGACCGTCGGACCGGCCACTAGCGCAGCAAACGCCGGCTCGGTCCCTGCCAACGGCAGCGGACCGGGTGCGCTGAACCAAAGCACAGCAGTCGCAGGAAGCACTCAGCGCGCGGAGCCATCCTGGTACGTCTTGGCCGACGGCGTGGTGCCGTACTTCCGCAATCTGTCGCTCGCTGACATCGATCGACCCGACCTGACCGAGATGCTGGATGAACGCAAGGCGTATAAATTCGAGCTGTTTGCCGCCGCGCGTGCGTTATTAGAAGCCGATCCGGACATGGCCGATGTACTGCCCTGTACACAAGACCAAGCCGACGATGTCGATAGCGGCAAATGCGCGTTAAGCGAAGCAATGCAAAAAGAACTGCTGCGCAAAAAAGTCAGTGCCGAGCGCAAGCTGGCCAAGACGATTGCCCACGTGCCGCAAATTGCGCATAAACGCGCACTCGTGATCGGTCTGAACAAATACGCCGACAAACGCATCCCGCAACTGGTCAGTGCCATTCCGGATGCGCATTCGATCCGCGATGCATTGAGCGACAAACTCGGCTACGACGTCACGCTATTGGAGAACCCGAGCAAGGCGCAAATTCTGCAAGCGTTCAATCGGCTCGCACTGGAAATGGGAACATCGGACAGCGTGGTGGTGTACTTTGCCGGACATGGCGATCTGATCGAAAAAACCCAGCTCGGTTACTGGATTCCAGCCGACGCCAACGCCGACGATCCACGCGGCTGGATCTCGAACAAGGATGTGTCGAAACTGCTGTCGCTGGTGAAGTCGCAGCAAGTCGCGATGATTTCCGACAGCTGCTATTCAGGCACGTTTGCGCGCGAGCAAACGGTGGAGGCAACGCAAAAGAAAGCTGCTCGCACTGCAGCGGATTATTTAACCAAGCGCACCGTCACGGTGATGACCTCCGGCTCGGACGAACCGGTGGCTGACACCGGCAAGAGCGGCCATTCGGTCTTCGCGTGGAACTTGCTGGAGCAGATCAATCAGCTTGATGATTGGCGCTCGGGTGCGACGGTGTTCTCGACGGTGCGAACCGGAGTAGAGCGCGAGTTGCCGCAGTCGCCGCAGTATGGGGCGTCGCTGAGTGCGGGACATCAGCAGGGTGGAGATTTCTTGTTCGAACGCCGGGAACGGGCGCGTTGAGGTAAGCAAAAAAGCGGGTAGATGGTACATAAACAGGAGACACGCATGTCGAGCAAGCAGTGGAAAAAAATGATCATCGGTGCTGCAATCGGTACCGTCATCGGTAGCCTTTCGTATTCGGTGCAAGCCACTTCATGCATGGTGATGGGCGAGCACACGGCGCGGGTACAGTCAGCCGAAGGAGAAAAATCCCCCGTGTTCCTAACCAGCTCTTGCGAGAGCCTGCGTCTGGTGTCAGGCAAAGCGATGGTGAGCTGGGTCTCGCGCGACGGCAAGCCGCACTTTGCACCAATCGCTCCAAGCGGACCGGCGCTGTTACCGACCGCCGGTGCCGAAGAGCGCTCCGCCAATGTTGTGTGGGCCGAGTTGACTTCAAAGCGTGAAGTGGACCGTCCCGCGTTCATGCGCGCGATGAGTGAAGAGCGGCCATCACGCGTGTATGTACCTCCCGAAGGGTTGGCTTTGATCGCCAAGCCGGATGCGGATTTTGCGATTCTGTCGCTGGAGGGTGATACCGAAAAACTGATCTTCGATAAAAAATCGACCGACACCCGGCCAATTTTATTGACGCGCGATCAGGTCAAGGCGGGCGGCATTTACTTAGTCGAATGGCACCACGGCGCGGCTATGGAAAAACTGAAATGGCAAACCGTCGATAGTGCAGAGACGGCACGTATCGACAGTCAATATCAGGAAATCCGCGACACGATCAGTGATGCAGCACAGCGGCGAATCATGATGAGCATGCTGTATGAACAGCTGCGTCTACGCGTGAACATGACGGCTGAACTAGCGATGCCTTGATGGCTGATTGAGTTGCAATATGCGGCTCAATCAGCGATTTGTTTAGCTACTTACCCAGCGGTTTGTTCAGCGGCCTATTCAGCGGCTTACTCAGTCGCTTACTTAGCCGCTCGCTTTGCAGCGCAATTTGTAAATCAACCAACGGTGCATCTCCACCCCTATCGCCGCTACCCGGTCAGGTATTGACTCATGTCTTATGTTAAGAATCTCTTCCTCGGAATTTTTTCGTGGAGTGTGATCCGCGCGTTTCGCGCGTCCATCCTGTCGTCGGTATTGTTGATGATCCTGGCATCGTCCGGTGGCTGGAAATACGTGACCAGCACGGTGACTGCACACGAGTTGGTGCGCAGCGCAGCATGGACGCGTTCTGTCGATGCCGATTCCATGCCGCTGGTAATTGAAATTGACGACGTCGGTTATGCGCAATTTTTCAGCGCAAAGTCTCCCGTCTCGCGCGAGCGCATGCTGGCCTTGTTGTCGACCATTGCTACGCATACTGATCCGAAGACACGTGTCACGATCGATCTTGATTTGTCGCCAGTGCCAGGTCAATCAGCGGAACAAACAGCACTGCAGAATTTTCTGTTCACCAATCCACAAAAATGGATATTGCCATCCGTGCGCGGTGGCAGCCCGGAGGTAGCTGCCAGCTTGCGGCAATGGCGCACCATGATGTGCGGTCGTGGTATCGACTTCGGCTTGCCCTATATTCCCAATGAATTTGGCTATCCGAGAATGACGCACCAGTACCGCGATTCGCTCAGTGCCGTCAGTGTTCGGCACGGTACGTGCGCAGATCCTGACGCACCATTAATTCAAAAACCAATGCCGTTGCAGCCGTTGTATCTGAAGTCCGGCATGGTCGTGCCGTTTTCAGGGGATCTTGATGCATTGGCAGGTATTCTTGATCTGGTAAAACCAAAGTCGATCGTGCTCGGTGGTGCATGGGGGCAGACCGATATGTTTGCCACGCCGTTCGGCGAGCGGTTTGGCGTACAGATTCATGCTGCAGCATTGGCGGGTGCAATCAATGGCGATGTGCTTGCACCTTTCTGGCTGGAGCTTGTGTTGTCGTGGGTGTTTATCTCGTTTGTCACCACCTGCATGTATTACGCATCGCGCTTCATCAACAAGCAAGCGGCCAACGTGGCAGACAATATGGTTGGTCATGTTTTTTTTGT
>JAYTZV010000096.1:0-1845 GCA_043741695.1 Burkholderiales bacterium | reverse complement strand
CGGGTGATGACCGCAAAGACGGCGAATTCACCGTGTACGGCGATATTTTGCGTCACGATTAATTGAGATTTAGCGCCTAGCTTCGAAATTTAACATGCCCAGCCCGTACGAAATCGATCCTGCATCGCCACTGCTGTTTGTCATCAACGGCGCATCTGGTGCGAGCGAAGCAAGCGCCAAGCGTGACGCGATCCAAGACGCACTTGATTCTGCCGGACGACGCGGCGACTTGATATTCTGCAAACCCGCTGAAATCGAAGGCGCCGCAAAAGATGCGGCAGTCAGAGCAATTGCTACGCGCACCGCCTTGGTCGCGGTCGGTGGCGACGGCACCATCAATGCTGTGGCGCAAGCAGCGCATGCGGCCGGCTGCGCGATGGGCGTGATCCCACAAGGCACCTTCAACTATTTCGCGCGCACCCATGGCATTCCGTCTGAGCCGGCAGCAGCAACCGAGATGCTGTGTATGGCCGAACCCACACCGGTGCAGGTGGCGGCGATAAACGACCGCCTATTTTTGGTTAACGCAAGCGTGGGTTTATATCCGGATTTGCTCGAAGATCGTGAAGCGTACAAAGCACGATTCGGTCGCAGTCGCTTGGTGGCGTTCAGTGCCGCCATGGTTACGCTGCTGCGCGCGCAACGTCGGCTGCGATTGCATGTCGAGCTCGGCGCATCGGTGCGCGAGGTGCGAACGTTGACCTTATTCGTGGGCAACAATCGTCTGCAACTTGAACAGGTTGGCGTGCAACCAATGTCGCCTACACCGGCAGGCCGCATCACCGCCGTGATATTGCGGCCAATCGGCACGCTGGCGATGCTAAGGCTGATGCTGCACGGCGCGATGGGCACACTAGGCGAAGCAGACAGTGTCGAGCATTTTGATTTTAATCACATGGTGGTCAAACCGTCACTCGCACCGGGTCGCCGTGGCGTGAAAGTTGCCTTCGATGGCGAAGTGACGCGCATGCGCGCGCCGCTTGATTTTCGCGTGCTGCAAGAACCACTTTATTTAATGAAGGCCGCGCAATTGGCAGTGCACAATACGGATGAGATCGGCGACACTGGCGTATGAGCATTGTGCTGCAAATATCTGACCCGCACTTCGGCACAGAACAACCGCCCGTGGTGGAAGCGCTTGTCAAACTTGCGCGTGACCAACCGCCAAGCCTCATCGTATTGTCAGGCGACATCACCCAGCGCGCAACGGCGAAACAATTCGCTGCGGCGCGCGCGTTTGTTGATCGTATCGACGCGCCGTTGGTCGCGATTCCCGGTAACCACGACATCCCGCTGTTCAATTTATGGGCACGATGGCGGGATCCTTATGCGCGACATATCGCCGCCTTTGGCCATGATCTTGAGCCCACCCATTCATCACCTGATTTGTTAGTGATGTGCGTCAACACCACGCGCGCATATCGCCACAAGAATGGCGAAATATCCGCCCCGCAAATTGCGCGGGTCGCCGCACAACTCGCGAGTGCAACCGATCAGCAACTGCGCGTGGTGGTCGTTCATCAGCCGGTGGCCGTAACACGCGATGAAGACATTCCCAATTTGCTGCGCGGTCGCGAAGCAGCACTTGAGCGCTGGGCGGCGGCTGGTGCCGACATCGTCATGGGCGGCCACATTCATCTGCCCTATGTGTTGCCACTGCCCAATTTAGCGCGACCAATGTGGGCAGTGCAAGCAGGCACGGCGGTGTCATCCCGAATCCGACAAGGCGTGCCGAATTCGGTGAACTTGCTGCGCTGCGGTGCGGATTCGACATCTGAAAATTGCGTGGTGGAGCAGTGGGATTACTCAGACGCTGAACATGCCTTCATTCGCGCCAGAGTAACC
>JAYTZV010000095.1:0-1848 GCA_043741695.1 Burkholderiales bacterium | reverse complement strand
ATCATAGTAGATTAAAGCCGCAAAGATGCCTATGAGAATTTTTTCTATAGGAAATTTGTCGGTGCAACAATCCTTCGAACACCGGGACTGCGGCGTGTTTTGTTTGCCGGGTACGGTCTGATGCTCGCCGATTTAGCAAGGCAGTGCCTGCTCTGGCCGGTACAGATACATGGCGGTGGGAGACTAGAATTTACTAACGTGCGTCATCCGCAGCGGATCGGCACGAACGCTACATCAAAATGATGTCGTACTGCTCTTGCTGATACACGCTCTCGACCTGCAGCGATACTGGTTTGCCGATGAAGTCACCAAGCATCGCCAGATGCTGCGATTCTTCTTCCAGAAACATATCGACCACGACCTGCGAAGCAAGAATGCGAAACTCGCGTGGATTGAATTGACGCGCTTCGCGCAACAGTTCACGCAGGATTTCATAGCAAATCGTGCGCGCTGTTTTGACCTGACCGCGGCCGAGACAAGCCGGGCAGGTCTCGCACAAAATATGCGCCAGCGATTCACGGGTGCGCTTGCGGGTCAGCTCGACCAAACCCAGCGCCGAGAAACCCGAGATCGACATCTTGGTGCGATCGCGTGCCAGCGCTTTGTGTAGCTCGCTCAAGACCGCAGTCTGGTGCTCGCCATTTTCCATGTCGATAAAATCGAGAATGATGATGCCGCCCAAATTACGCAGGCGCAGCTGTCGCGCGATTGCCTGCGCGGCTTCCAGATTAGTCTTGAAAATCGTGTCGTCAAAATTGCGGCCATGTACATAGCTGCCGGTATTGACATCGATTGTCGTCATCGCTTCGGTCTGATCAACGATCAGATAGCCGCCGGATTTCAGATCGACACGGCGACCCAGCGCCCGTTCGATTTCCTGCTCGACGCCGTATAAATCGAACAGCGGACGCTCTCCGGAATAATGCTGCAAGCGAGTCAGTACCGATGGCGTGTAGCTTGTACCGAACTGTTGCAACATCAAAAAGTTCTCGCGCGAATCGACTTGAATTGTCGCGGTATCGTCGCCGACAAAGTCGCGCAGTACGCGTTGCGCTAGGCTCAAGTCCTGATGCAGCAGCGACGTTGGTGGTTTTGATTTGGCACTCGTCGCAATCGTCGACCAGGTCTTGCGCAGATAATCAATATCCATTTGCAGATCGGAATCTGACGCATCTTCGGCCATCGTGCGGATGATGAAGCCGCCTTTTTCTTGTGGTGGCAGCAGACTTTGTACTTTGGTGCGCAGCGCTTCGCGATCGGTTTCTTTTTCG
This sequence comes from Burkholderiales bacterium, assembly GCA_043741695.1. GTDB lineage: Bacteria > Pseudomonadota > Gammaproteobacteria > Burkholderiales > Burkholderiaceae_D > Actimicrobium. The sequence goes on along the minus strand of JAYTZV010000095.1, from coordinate 577 downwards.
ATCCGTTGCGAAATGCCGATGTGCGAATCCTGCGGTAAGTACACCAGCATGCGACCAGCAATCGAGACCTGCGTAGAGAGTCGCGCTCCCTTGGTACCGATAGGATCCTTAATGACCTGCACCATCAGCGCCATGCCATCGAACAGCAATTTTTCGATCGGTTGAATCGGTGTGACCGGGCCCTCGTGCGAACGCGCTTCCCAGATATCGGCCACATGCAAAAACGCCGCACGCTCCAGACCAATATCGATAAACGCCGATTGCATGCCGGGCAAAACCCGTACAACTTTACCGAGATAGATATTGCCTGCCATGCCACGCGATAGCGTGCGTTCGATGTGCAGCTCTTGTACCGCACCCTGCAAAACCAGCGCCACGCGGGTTTCCTGCGGCGTGATGTTGATCAGAATGTCCTGATTCATGGCATGCGCACGCCAGCCTGTTTCAGCAGCTGCGCTGTCTCGAACAGAGGCAGGCCCATGATGCCGGTGTAGCTGCCGTTGATGCGTTCGATGAATGCCGCTGCATAGCCCTGAATGCCATACGCGCCGGCCTTGTCGTACGGCTCGGTCGTGGC
>JAYTZV010000094.1:0-5519 GCA_043741695.1 Burkholderiales bacterium | reverse complement strand
TTGCCCGCGATACCAATTTCAAGCAGATGTTTTCAGCGTGGGGGGTAAATGGCCAATACAACGGTGCACCGGTTGATTTTCAGGTGCTCAAGACGGGCTACTCGTCGCAGCCGGTTTGATACCGAAACTTATTGCGAAGCAACGTGAAATTCAGATTTGAACGCACGCTTGCATCGATACCGTACGCAGTGAGCGCGGCGAGACGCTCTACAGCGTGCGTGATACGTGGAGCGTGGTACATAAAGCGTGATACATGAACCCCAATACATTGAGCGCACCAACGATCAGCATTTGCGCACGCACCTAAATGTAGCTACGAGCACACGTACGCGCCGTCAAGCTCGTGGCAACGTCACGCCGCGCTGGCCTTGGTATTTTCCATTGCGATCCTTGTATGAGGTCTCGCACACTTCGTCGCTTTCAAAAAACAGCACTTGTGCACATCCCTCACCGGCATAGATTTTTGCCGGTAGCGGCGTGGTGTTGGAAAATTCCAGCGTGACATAGCCCTCCCATTCCGGCTCGAACGGCGTCACGTTGACGATGATGCCGCAGCGCGCATAGGTCGATTTACCGAGGCAGATCGTTAGCACGCTGCGCGGAATCCGGAAATATTCCATCGTGCGCGCCAGCGCAAACGAATTAGGCGGGATGATGCAGACATCGCTTTTCAAATCAACGAACGATTTTTCATCGAAGTTTTTCGGATCGACAATCGTCGAATTGATGTTGGTAAAAATCTTGAATTCGTCCGCGCAGCGAATATCGTAGCCATACGACGAGGTACCGTACGAGACGATTTTCTGGCCATTCGCTTCCCGTACCTGACCTGGCTCGAAGGGCTCGATCATGCCGTGCTCGGCCGCCATCCGGCGGATCCATTTATCCGATTTGATTGTCATCGTATTCTCGTAGGTACACGGGCCGAACCTGTCGGCCACCAGATTTTTACAAAAAAGCTACTTGGCGAATTTGGCAGCGAGTTGATTGAGCTTGTCGGCACGCATGCGGGCAGCTTCTTCGGCAGCACGCGCAGCTTCTTCGGCGGCGCGTTGGGCCTTGCGCTGATCAGCTTCTTTCTTGAAACGTTCGCGCAACGTGGTGGCAGCGTGCTTGCGATGCTCGTCGGTCAATGCCTCGCCCTGCTGGCCATCGAGATCGAAGCGGTGCGTGGCTTTTTCAAGCGATTTTAAATAACGCAATGAATTGGTGTGCTGACCCAATGCAATGCGCAGTAACTTGCGCAGCACATCAGGTTGGCGCGCAATGATTTGCTTGTCGATACCAATTGCCAGCGGCAGGCAATCACGAAACGACGGAAAGTCCTGTTGCAATTTTTTGAGCAGTGCGCGCGCAGCCTGAACGGGATGTAGTGCAGGCGAAACCGGATGTGCGGCGACCGATGGATTTACTGCCTCGGGGGCCGGCGGCGCAATGGCCTCCGTGCCCGGGTGTGAAGTTGAATCGTTCATTCAAGAGTGATGAAAGCATGGCGCAATGGAAGAACCGCGAGGATAGCATGCCGCACCCTCTGCGGGCTGATACAGCTCAATGTGCGCCACCCGCATCCACCGGGGTCGCCGAGCGAATTGGCTTGGTCAACCAGACCAGCGAGATCAGCGACAAAAAGAGAATTGCCGATATCCAGAAAATATCGGTGGCCGCCATCGTGCTGGCCTGAATGCTCATCGTGCGATCGATGACCGCAAACGCGCCCTGCTCGGATAGGCCGCGATCCATTAGGCCCTGCGTTGCCTGCGCAAAGGCCGGGCTTTGTCGGCTGGTAAATTCAGCCAGTTGCGCATGATGCAGCGCGGTGCGGCTTTCCCAGATGGTCGATGCGACCGACGTGCCAATACCGCCGAACATGATACGTACAAAATTCGAGAGACCAGCAGCAGCGGGGATTTTTTCCGGTGGTTGCCCCGACAAGATAATGGAGGTGAGCGGAATAAAAAACATCGCCATCGCACAACCTTGGATCAGGGTAGGAATCATCAACGTGATCGTATCCACCTCGGGCGTGAATTGCGCGCGCATATAAAAAATCAGTGCAAAGATGGCGAAAGCGCCGGTGGCGAACAAGCGCGGATCGACCTTTGGTAAAAACTTGCCGACAATCGGCGAAAGGATAATCGCGAACACACCGACCGGTGCCATCACTTTGCCGGCCTCGGTGGCGGTGTAGGAGATTTGGGTTTGCAGCCACAGCGGCAAGATCACCAGGCTACCGAAAAACAACCCATAACCCACCGAGATCGCGACCACACCACCGCTAAAATTGCGGCCCTTGAAGAGCGACAAATCCACGACCGGATGATCGTCGCCCAGTTCCCAGATAACGAAGTAGATGAAGCCCACCAGCGCGGTTACACCGAGGATAACGATCTCGGAAGAATTGAACCAGTCCAGCTCCTTGCCTTTGTCGAGCATTAATTGCAAACATCCGACCCACAACACCAGCAAGAACAAACCAACTTTATCGATCGGCAAACGACGAATCGCCGACTCGCGCTTGTGGTACAGCGACCAGGTTGCCCACGCGGCAAAAAGTCCGACCGGAATATTGATATAAAAAATCCAAGGCCAGGTGTAATTATCGGAAATCCAGCCACCCAGCAGTGGCCCCATAATCGGCGCAACGAGTGTGGTCATGCCCCAAAACGCCAGCGCCATACCGCTCTTGGCGGGTGGATAGCTCGATAGTAGTAGTGCCTGCGACAACGGAATCATTGGCCCGGCAACCGCACCTTGCAACACACGCGCCGCAATCAGCATGCCGATGTTCGGTGCGAGACCACACAAGCACGACGCAATCACAAACAGCAATATCGAGCCGACAAATAACTTTACCTGACCAATGCGCTGCGTCAGCCAACCGGTCAGCGGTACTGAAATCGCATTGGCTACCGAGAATGATGTAATTACCCAGGTACCTTGCTGCGGCGAGACACCGAGGTCGCCAGAGATCGCCGGAATCGATACATTGGCGATCGACGAATCGAGCACGTTCATGAACACTGCCAGCGACAGAGCCATCGTCCCGAGTACCAGCGCCCCACCCTTTAACGGCTGCACTGCCGGTTGACCGACCGCGCTCACAATGGCACCGCGCCGGAAAAGTGCTGAGCGCGTCGACAATAAATCATTTCGCCGAACCGGTAGCTTGTTTGCCGCGGTTGTCGCCACGGTTGTCGCCGCTATTGTCAGCAATGATTTTGCGGATCAATGCTTCGCCCTGCTTGCCCGCGGCTTCGAAGGCGACCGTCTTGTAAGCCGGTGCCACGCGCGCTGCAGCATTGGAAGTCAGCGAGGTGCCGCCATCGTTGGCGATATCAACCTTGACCTGCATAGATACACCCACCCGCAGTGGCCGCTGCGCGAGCTCTTTCGGATCAAGCGTAATGCGCACCGGAATGCGCTGCACCACCTTGATCCAGTTACCGCTCGCGTTCTGCGTCGGCAGCAAGGCAAACGCCGCACCGGTACCGGCTGCCAGACCCGCTACCTTGCCGTGATATTCGATATGCGAGCCATACAGATCGGATTCCAGCGTCACCGGCTGATCGATACGCATGCGGGCAATCTGTACTTCCTTAAAATTGGCATCGACCCAGAGTGCATTAAGCGGCACGATCGACAGCAGCGTCATACCGGCCGCGACACGCTGGCCAACCTGCACCGAGCGCTTGGCCACATAACCGGTAATTGGCGCGGGCAAAGTGGTGCGTGCCAGTGCCAGGTACGCGGCTTGCACTTGCGCTGCGGCGCGCAGCACTGTCGGATGCTGCGCGACCGTCGTGCGATCGGTCAGTACCCGATTCGATGCAAGCTGTTCGCGGGTCGCGGCAACTGCTGATTCAGCGCTTTGCAAGGCGCTGCGTGCATGGTCGAGTTCTTCTTTCGAAACACCACCGATGGCAATCAATTCCTGCCGCCGCACAAGGTCAGCGCGAGCGCGCTGCACATCAGCATTACGCAACGTCACATTTGCATTGAGCGTGCCGTTATTGATGAACAAGGTACGTACTTCGCGCACGGCCTGCGCCAATTGCGCAGTCGCTTGATCGAGCGCAACCTTGGCATCGGCCGGATCGAGTTCGACCAACGGTTTGCCTGCTTCCACCAACTCGGTATCGTCGGCATTGATCGCAATGACGGTGCCACCGACCTGCGGCGTAATCTGGACCACGTTACCCGCCACGTAAGCATCATCGGTACTTTCGTAATGGCGCGCAAATAAAAACCACCAGATGCCGTAGGCGATGAGTACCAGCAGCACAATCGCGGTGACGATCAGCAGCAGGGTACGGCGCTTGCCGTTGGATGGTGGTGCGCTCCCTTGCGCGGTTGGTCGTGCAGTGTCTGCGCTGGCTGGCGCGGTGTCGATGGAATCAGTCGAATTCATAAAGCTGCTTTGGTCGAAGATGAAGGAAATATCGGCGTCGGCGTCGACGTCGGACTCAATGCAGATGCGCGTGCTTCGGAGGCTGGTGCTGGTGCTGGAACTGGAGCTGGAGCTGGAGCTGGAGCTGGTGCTGGAGCTGGTGCTGTAAGGCCGGTGACACGGTTATCGAAGCCACCACCAAGCGCCTTGATCAAGCCCAGACGCGCCTCGGTCTCACGGGTTTGCGTATCGAGTTCGATACGTTGCTGCTGCGCCAGCGCGGCTTCGGCCGCAATCACTTGCAGGCGATTGACCGTACCTACGCGCTGGCGCTGCGCTGATAGTTTTACGGCGTTGGCAGCGGCTGATGACGCCTTGTGCTGATGGTCGCTCTGCAGCGATGCACCACGCAGCGACGCGACCTGATCGGCAACATCGTGCAAAGCCTCGACCAAAGCCTGGTTATAGGTATCTACCGCGCCATCGTATTCGGCGACGCGGCCGGTTAAATTTGCGCGTAGTGCGCCACCTTCAAAAATCGGTAGGCGAATTGCCGGACCAATACCAGCCGCAAGACTGCCAGCTTTCAGCAGATTACTCAGACCGAGGCTCGACAAACCAACGAACGCGCTCAGATTAATGTTCGGGTAAAACTGCGTGCGCGCGGTGTCGATCGCACCCTGCGATGCTTCGATGCGCCAGCGCGCAGCGACAATATCCGGACGACGTCCGATCAGTTCCAACGGCAGATTATTCGGCAACGATTGCGCAGTGGTCGGCACAAACACGGGCCGCGCAATTAACGCGCCGCGATCAGGCCCCTTACCAAGCAATGCGGCAATCTGGTTACGGCTCAGTGCGATCATCTGCTGCCATTGCGATTGCTCGGCACGCAAACTTTCAATCTGCTGCGTGCCACCTTCCAGATCCCCTTGCGGATCAAGCCCGGCCGCAATACGCCGCGTCGTCAGGTTGTTTGCTGCCGCGCGCAACGCCAGCTGCCGCTCCACCAGATCGAGCTGCCCGAATTGCCGCTGCAGTTGCACGAAGCTGCGCGCAATGGCTGTTGCCAGCATTAGCCGCGCGTTGTACTGCTCGGCTTCGAGTACTTTGCCTTGCGCGATTACGGCGC
>JAYTZV010000093.1:0-36680 GCA_043741695.1 Burkholderiales bacterium | reverse complement strand
AATGTCGAAGATCTCGACAGCCTCAAAGGATAAAACCCAACATGCGTCACCACAATAACCATAAGGTCTGATATGGCGGGTCAACTCAATCCCTCTCTGTTGCTGGCAGTACCGCTGGCACCGCTGGCAGGTTCGCTCATTGCTGGTCTGCTCGGCACGAAATTTCTAGGCAATGTCGTGGGTCGCAAGATATCGCATTCGGTCACGATTCTGGGCGTGTTCGTTGCGTTGCTGATCTCGATTCAAACGCTGATCGCAGTGATGGGCGGTGCCACGTTCAACGGCACGCTCTACACCTGGATGACGGTCGGTACCCTGAAAATGGAAGTCGGTTTCATGATCGACAGCCTGACCGCAATGATGATGTGCGTGGTCACGTTCGTCTCGCTGATGGTTCACATCTACACGATTGGCTACATGCAAGAAGACGAAGGCTACAACCGCTTCTTCTCGTACATAGCACTGTTCACTTTTGCGATGTTGATGCTAGTGATGAGCAATAACTTCCTGCAGTTGTTCTTCGGCTGGGAAGCGGTGGGACTTGTATCGTATCTGCTGATCGGTTTTTACTACACCAAGCCGACCGCGATTGCCGCCAACATGAAAGCGTTTCTGGTCAATCGCGTTGGTGACTTCGGTTTCATTCTCGGCATCGGGCTGTTGTTGGCGTATGCCGGTTCAATGAACTATCTCGACGTGTTTGCGAAGAAGGAACAACTCGCCACATTGATGCTGCCCGGTACCAACTGGATGCTGCTGACCGTTGCCTGCATCTGCCTGTTTATCGGCGCAATGGGTAAGTCGGCACAATTTCCGCTGCACGTTTGGCTGCCGGATTCAATGGAAGGTCCGACGCCGATCTCGGCATTGATTCATGCAGCAACGATGGTTACTGCCGGTATTTTCATGGTGGCGCGGATGTCGCCGCTGTTTGAATTGTCGGATACCGCGTTGTCGTTCATTTTGGTGATTGGTTCGATCACTGCGCTGTTCATGGGATTCCTGGGCATCATCCAGACAGATATCAAGCGCGTGGTGGCGTACTCAACGCTGTCGCAACTTGGTTACATGACTGTGGCGCTCGGCTGCTCGGCATATTCGATTGCCGTGTTCCATTTGATGACGCATGCGTTTTTCAAGGCGCTGCTGTTCCTCGGTGCCGGTTCGGTCATCGTCGGCATGCATCATGATCAAGACATCCGCAACATGGGCGGCTTGCGCAAGTACATGCCGATTACCTGGATCACCTCGCTGATCGGCTCGCTCGCGCTAATTGGTACGCCGTTTTTCTCCGGTTTCTTTTCGAAAGACAGCATCATTGAAGCAGTCCACGCGACGCATCTACCCGGTGCCGGTTTCGCGCAGTTTGCAGTGTTGGCCGGCGTGTTCGTTACCGCGTTCTATTCATTCCGGATGTACTTCATCGTGTTCCATGGCGAAGAGCGTTTTGGCCAGCCGCATCACCACGATGCGCATCATGATGCCCATCACAATGCTCACCATGCAGACCATCACGACGCGCACGACGATCACGGCGCCGAAGAAGCAGCGCACGGTCACGACGAACATCACGGTCTGGCACCGGGGCAAAAGCCGCATGAGTCACCTTGGGTAATTACGCTGCCGCTGGTGTTGCTGGCTATTCCATCGGCAATCATCGGCTTCTTGACGATTGAGCCGATGCTGTTCGGTGCCTTCTTTAAGAACGTGATTTTTGTTAGCGAAGCGCACCATGCAATGGAAGAACTGCAGCATGACTTCCACGGACCGATTCAAATGGCATTGCATGGCCTGACATCGCTGCCGTTTTTCCTCGCGCTGGCCGGTGTGGTGAGTTCGTATTATCTGTACATGGTCAATGCAAAAATTCCGGCGATGATCAAGCAGCGTTGCCATGGCCTCTACACGCTGCTCGACAACAAGTATTACCTCGACAAGCTCAATGAAGTGGTGTTTGCCAAAGGAGCATTGTTGATCGGTGGCGGTTTGTCGGCAGTTGGTGACCGCGCGCTGATCGATGGCCTGGTCGTCAACGGCAGTGCCCGCTTCGTCGGCTGGATGTCGACCATCGTGCGCAAGCTGCAGTCAGGTTACATCTACCACTATGCGTTCGTGATGATTCTTGGTGTGCTCGGATTCATGGCGTACTTCCTGCCATTCCCGCGTTTTCCTTTTGCTTATTAAGCTGGCGCTTCACTCGAATAATTACAATGATGCAAACAACTTTTTCTGCAAGCTTTTCGATGTTGAGTCTGGCGATCTGGTGCCCGATTGCCTTTGGTGTGTTGATTTTGGCGGTTGGTCGCGATAGCAATCCAGGTCTGGTTCGAGTTGCTGCACTGATTGGCTCGGTGGTCAGTTTTCTGGTCACGCTGCCGCTGATCTGCGGTTTCAATAACGCTACCCACGGCATGCAGTTCGTTGAAAAAATGCCGTGGATTCAGCGCTTTAATATTCAGTACTTTTTGGGTATTGACGGCATCTCAGTCTGGTTCGTAATTCTCACATCGTTCATCACGATGTTTGTGGTGGTCGCTGCGTGGGAAGTGATCGAGAAAAAAGTCGCGCAGTACATGGGCGCATTTTTGATTTTGTCGGGCCTGATGATCGGTGTGTTTTGCGCGCTCGACGGCTTGCTGTTCTACGTGTTTTTTGAAGCGACACTGATTCCGATGTTCATCATTATCGGTGTCTGGGGTGGTGCTAATCGGGTGTATGCGGCGATCAAGTTTTTTCTGTACACCTTCATGGGTTCGCTGTTGATGCTGATCGCGCTGCTGTATCTGTATTTTGCTTCCGGCGGCTCGTTCGACGTAACCGCATGGCATCAGTTGCCGCTGCCGATGAATGTACAGATTTTGCTGTTCCTCGCCTTCATGATGGCGTTTGCCGTGAAGGTGCCAATGTGGCCGGTGCATACCTGGTTGCCGGATGCGCACGTTGAAGCGCCGACCGGTGGTTCGGTGGTGCTGGCAGCAATCATGCTCAAGCTCGGCGCATATGGTTTCCTGCGTTTCTCGTTGCCGATCGCGCCGGATGCCAGTCACACTCTGGCACCACTGGTCATCACCTTGTCGTTGATTGCCGTGATCTATATCGGTCTGGTTGCGCTGGTGCAGTCGGATATGAAAAAACTGGTCGCGTATTCGTCCATTGCCCACATGGGATTCGTTACGCTCGGCTTCTTTGCGTTCAACGATATGGCAGTGCAGGGCGGTATCGTGCAAATGATTTCGCACGGCTTTGTGTCGGGCGCGATGTTCCTGTGTATCGGTGTCTTGTATGACCGTATGCATTCACGCGCCATCGCCGATTACGGCGGAGTCGTCAACACCATGCCGAAGTTCGCTGCATTTTTCGTACTATTCTCGCTGGCCAATTGCGGCTTGCCTGCGACCTCCGGTTTCGTCGGTGAATTCATGGTAATTCTGGGTGCACTGAAATTCAATTTTTGGATTGGTTTCATGGCGGCTACCGCATTGATTTTCGGCGCTGCGTATTCGCTGTGGCTGGTCAAGCGGGTGATCTTTGGTGCGGTTGGCAATGCCAATGTCGCGGCACTAACTGATCTGAACAAACGCGAATTTTTCATGCTGTCGTTGCTGGCGCTGTGTGTGCTGGCGATGGGGTTGTATCCAGCGCCGTTCACTGACACGATGCAGACTTCGGTCGCTGATTTATTGCAGCACGTGGCTGTGACGAAAATAAAATGATGAATCAGATGATGAATTCGATGCGCATGATCGCCACACTTGCCACACCTAATAACGTCAATAACGAACAGTCGGGCGCGGCATAACAATGAACACCATGAACCTGATCCCGCTTTATCCGGAAATTTTTTTGCTGACGGCTGTCTCAGTAATTCTGCTGATCGATATGTTCTTGAGCGACGCACGACGATCGATCACGTATGCGCTGTCTCTGGCCAGCATCGTGATTTGCGCAGGGCTCAGCTTCGTTTATTTCAAGAGTGGTCAAACTGCCTATCTGTTTGACAAGATGGTCGTGGTTGATCCGATGGCCAATTTGCTGAAACTGTTTTCGTACCTCGCTGTTGGCGTCACGCTAATTTATTCGCGCGGCTATGTCAGTGCACGCGGCATTGTCAATGACAAGCTTGGTGGCGAGTTTTATGTGCTCGCTTTGTTCTCGTTGTTGGGTCAGATGGTGATGATTTCGGGTAGCAATCTGCTGATCATTTATTTGGGCCTGGAATTGATGTCACTGTCCTTGTATGCGCTGGTGGCATTACGCCGCGATCATACGCAGTCGACCGAAGCGGCGATGAAGTACTTCATTCTCGGTGCACTGGCCTCCGGCTTTTTGTTATACGGCATGTCGATGCTGTACGGCGCGACCGGGTCGCTGGAGTTGTCCGATATCGTCAAGGTCAGCATGTCGGGTACGGCCAATCACACGATTCTTGTGTTCGGTATCGTCTTCGTGGTGGCCGGTCTCGCATTTAAATTGGGTCTGGTGCCATTCCACATGTGGGTGCCTGACGTGTATCAAGGCTCGCCTACTGCCGTGACCTTGCTGTTGGGCGGCGCACCGAAGCTGGCGACGTTTGCGATCACGCTGCGTTTGCTGGTCGAAGGCTTGCTGCCACTGGCAATTGACTGGCAGCAGATGCTGACCATTCTGGCGGTGCTGTCGCTTGCCATCGGCAATATCACGGCCATCGTACAAACCAATCTGAAGCGCATGCTGGCGTATTCGACGATTTCGCAAATGGGCTTTATGCTGCTCGGTCTGCTGTCGGGTATCACCGATGGTAACGGCTATTCGGCGGTCAATGCGTACAGCTCGGCGATGTTCTATGCGATTACCTATGTGATGACGAGTCTGGGTACCTTCGGCATCATCATGCTGCTGTCGCGGGCTGGCCATGAAGCTGAAAATATCGAAGACCTGAAAGGTCTGAATCAACGCAGCCCGTGGTTTGCGCTGGTCATGTTGCTGTTCATGTTCTCGCTGGCGGGCGTGCCGCCGACCATGGGTTTCTATGCCAAGTTCTCTGTGCTTCAGGCCTTGCTCGGCACAGGTCATTTGTGGCTGGCCGTGTTTGCGGTCTTGTTTTCGCTGATTGGTGCGTACTACTATCTGCGCGTAATCAAGGTCATGTATTTTGATGCGCCGACCACCACAGAAAAAATTGTCGCCCATACCGACATGCGGGTTGCGCTGAGCATCAACGGTGTCGCAGTCGTAGCACTCGGATTATTGCCGGGTGCGTTGATGGCAGCGTGTGAAACGGCAGTCGGTCAGTCATTGCGCGCTTTCGTGCGCACGCTGTACTGACCTCTCGTTGGATAGTTCTGTTGCCAGCTGGCTGGTCGTGCTACTGGCCATTGTGAGTGCCAACCTGCCGTTCTTGAGCGAACGCTTGTTTGCCCTGATACCGGTGCCATCGCAGGCGACGCCACCCGTCAAATCGTTGTGGTGGCGGCTGCTTGAACTTATCGTGTTGTACCTGGTTGTCGGCGTCATTGGCATGCTGATCGAAGGGCGCATGGGCAACGTCTTCCCGCAAACCTGGGAGTTCTATGCCATCGGTGCCGTGATTTTTTTGGTGCTGGCGTATCCCGGTTTCGCCTACCGCTATCTGCGCAAGCGGCGATCCTGATCAGCACTGGCTGCACACGGAGATATCGCATGGACCAACATCTGAAAGAAACCCGTCTCGACAGCGCGTTGGCTTACGACGGCGATTTTCTGAAAATCAGCAAGGACACGGTGCGCCTGCCCGATGGCCAAACTGCCACCCGCGAATATATTCGGCATCCCGGTGCGGTGGTAATTCTGCCGGTGTTTGATGATGGTCGCGTGCTGATGGAGCGGCAGTTTCGCTATCCGCTGGATCGTGTAATGATCGAACTACCGGCCGGTAAAATCGATGCCGGAGAAGACACGTTGCTGTGCGCAAAACGCGAGCTGCAGGAAGAAACCGGTTACACCGCCAGCGACTGGCAGTTTGTCTGCACGATCCACAATGCGATCGCGTATTCGGACGAACATCTCGAGATCTACATTGCGCGTGGATTGGTGGAAGGTCCGGCCCAACTCGACGATGGCGAGTTTTTGGAAACCTTCGTTGCGACGCCTAAGGCGTTGCTGGAGATGGTGCGCCAGGGCGAAATTACCGATGTAAAAACTATCATCGGTATTTTTTGGCTGGACAAAATTCGTGCAGGGCAGTGGTAGCCGATCGCAATCAGCACCCAACAATCAGCACCCAATGTCAGCGCTTGATAATCAGCACCCAATAATTAGCACCCGATAATCAGCACCCAATAATTAGCAGCCGGTAATCAGCACCCGATAATCAGCAGCCACCACAATGCGCGACCAGCCAATTACATATTCGGATAATTCGGCCCGCCACCACCTTCTGGCGTCACCCACACAATATTCTGCGTTGGGTCTTTAATGTCGCAGGTTTTGCAATGCACGCAATTCTGCGCATTGATCTGCAAGCGGTCAGCGCCGTCATCGGCCTTCACATATTCGTACACTCCGGCTGGACAATAGCGCGCCTCCGGTCCGGCATATTTCGCGAGATTCACATGCACCGGGATCGACGTATCTTTCAGCGTTAAATGAATCGGCTGATCTTCGGCGTGATTAGTGTTGGAAATAAAAACCGATGAAAGTCGATCGAAAGTCAGTTTGCCATCCGGCCTTGGATAGGTGATCGGTGAGAAATTCGCCGCCGGTTGCAGGCATTCGTGATCTGCATGTTGATGACGCAGCGTCCACGGCGCCTTACCGCGAAACAGTACCTGATCGATGCCAACCATCAGTGTGCCGGTGTAGAGACCCTTGCTCATCCACGGCTTGAAATTGCGCGCGACATGCAGTTCCTCATGCAGCCATGATTTTTCAAACGCGGCTGGATAGGCAACCAGCTCATCACGCTCGCGGCCCGCGCCAAGCGCCTCGAACGCGGCTTCGGCTGCCAGCATGCCAGTCTTCATTGCTGAATGGCTGCCTTTGATGCGGCTGGTGTTCAGAAAACCGGCATCGCAACCAATCAGCGCGCCACCTGGAAAGGTCAGCTTCGGCAACGACTGCAATCCACCCGCGGTAATTGCGCGGGCTCCGTACGAAATGCGTTTGCCACCTTCAAAAAATTTACGAATTTCCGGATGAGTTTTATAACGCTGGAATTCTTCATACGGCGACAGATATGGATTCTGATAAGCGAGCCCGACTACGTAGCCGACTGCAACCTGATTGTTTTCAAGGTGATACAAAAACGATCCGCCATACGTGCTGCGGTCCAGCGGCCAGCCCGCGGTATGCACCACCAGACCGGGTTGATGCATCTTCGGATCGATTTCCCACAATTCCTTGATGCCGATCGCGTAGGTCTGCGGATCGCGCCCCTTGTTGAGCATGAATTTTTCCATCAACTGCTTGCCTAGATGACCGCGCGCACCTTCGGCAAAGAACGTGTATTTCGCATGCAATTCCATACCTAGCTGAAAGGCACCAGTGGCTTCACCATGGCGATCCACGCCGAGATTGCCGGTGGCGACACCTTTGACTGAGCCATCGCTGTGATACAAAATTTCAGCGGCAGCAAATCCCGGAAAAATTTCCACGCCCAGTGCTTCAGCCTGTTGACCGAGCCAGCGCACCACGTTAGCCAGCGAGATTACGTAGTTACCGTGATTCTGAAAACATCCGGGTAGCATCCACGCCGGTGTTTTCATTGCCTTAGTTTCGGTCAAAAATAAAAAGCGGTCTTCGGAGACTGGCGTATTGAGCGGCGCGCCGAGTTCTTTCCAATTCGGGAACAGCTCGTTCATCGCCACCGGATCCATCACGGCACCGGACAAAATATGCGCGCCGAGCTCGCCGCCTTTTTCAAGAACGCAGACCGAGACTTCGCTGCCTTTTTCTGCCGCCAATTGCTTCAATCGAATCGCCGCAGACAAACCGGCAGGGCCGCCGCCGATGATAACGACATCGTATTCCATCGCTTCGCGTGGGCCATGCTCATCGAGGAGGCGCTGGTTGTAGTTGGCTGTCATGTGTCACCAAAAAATTATTCAGACGTGGATGGGTCGGCTTTAGCTGCGCGGCAAACATGCGCAAAGCATCACTTGTTTTTTTCAACCTTGCAGTGACCGGTTTATTACAATAACAAGGATTGCGGCTTCTGTCGCGGCGGGCTAATTTTTTCGACGTAGACAAGGCTTCGTAATTGTCTGGCATTTTGCGAGAGAATGCTAGTTGACCTGCGCTCATTGGGCCGTATTCATGTAATGATTCTGTTTTAAAAAAAGTGTTTGCATAACAAGGAGAAGGTTGTGGGTATTGAAGTCAATTTCGAAGGCAAGATTGCCTTGGTCACCGGCGCATCGAGCGGCCTTGGCGCTCGCTTCGCTAAAGTGCTGGCACAAGCTGGCGCGCAAGTGGTGCTGGCAGCGCGACGCATTGATCGACTGAAAGAACTGCGCGCTGAAATTGAGGCCGAAGGTGGTGCCGCTCATGTCGTTGCACTCGATGTGACCGATTACGCGAGCATCAAATCCGCCATTGCCCACGCTGAAACCGAAGCGGGCCCAATCGATATTCTGGTGAATAACTCCGGTGTCTCCACGACGCAGCGCCTGATAGATGTGACACCCGAAGACTATGCGTTCGTAATGGACACCAATCAGCGCGGTGCTTTTTTTGTCGCGCAGGAAGCAGCAAAACGGATGATCGCGCGTGCCAAGGGCGATCCGAAACTGCATCACCGCATCATCAATATCGCCTCGGTTGCTGGCCTGCGTGTGATGCCGCAAATCGGCATTTACTGCATGAGCAAAGCGGCCGTGGTGCACATGACCAAATCGATGGCGGTGGAGTGGGGCCGCTACGGCATCAATGTCAATGCCATTTGCCCGGGCTATATCAGCACCGAAATTAACGAAGAACATTTTCGTGGCGAGCAAGGTCAAAAGCTGCTCGACACGCTGCCGCGCAAACGCGTCGGCAAGCCGCAGGATCTCGATGGTTTGCTGTTGCTGCTGGCCTCGGAAGAATCGCATTTCATCAACGGCGCGATCATGACCGCCGACGACGGCCACAGCGCGTTGTAAGTGCAGATGTGCGATCGACTTCTGGTGCACACGCTGCGCATGTCAATTCGCTGGGGCGACATGGATGCGATGGGGCATGTCAACAATACCGTCTATTTTCGGTATCTCGAACAAGCGCGATTGAGTTGGTTCGAGCATATTGATTGCGTACCCGATCCGGCCAATGGACAGGGGCCTGTCATCATCAATGCGCATTGCACATTTTTGCGGCAGTTGAAATATCCGGGCGAGATTGAAGTGCGTACATTCGCAGCAACGCCGGGGCGCTCCAGCATTGAAACCATGCATGAAATTCGACGGGTGGATATGCCGGACGTCATTGCGGCCGAAGGTGGTGCGAAAGTGGTGTGGATTGATTATCAGCGCGAGAAATCGCTACCGATTCCTGATGCAGTTCGCGTGCGTTTTCAGCAGGCACAGTAGTTACGTAGCAAGAACGCACAAAAAATCAAATGCGTTGCATCAAGCACAGCGCACTTCTTGCGTGTTTTGGATTATCGGTTAAGGTAGTTTGTAAAGAAGCCTGAACGCTCTCGGTTACGGGTTATCACTAAAGAGGAACAGCATGAAAAAAGTATTTCCTGATGCGGCGAGTGCGATCGCCGGCGTCGTCAAGGATGGGCACACCATCGCCGTTGGCGGCTTTGGCTTGTGTGGAATTCCCGAGGCACTGATCGCCGCAGTGCGCGATTCGGGTGTTGGCAATCTCACGGCAATTTCCAACAACGCCGGTGTCGATGGCTTCGGCTTGGGCCTGTTGCTGGGCACGCGCCAGATCAAAAAAATGATCGCGTCATACGTCGGCGAAAACAAAGAATTCGAACGTCAGTATCTGGCCGGCGAACTCGAACTTGAATTCACGCCGCAAGGCACGCTCGCAGAAAAACTGCGCGCGGGTGGCTCGGGCATTCCCGCATTTTTTACCAAGACCGGTGTCGGCACCATCGTCGCCGAAGGCAAGGATATCCGTAATTTCGATGGTGAAGATTATGTGTTGGAGCGCTCGCTGGTGGCCGACGTGTCGCTGGTCAAGGCGTGGAAAGCGGATCGTTCGGGCAATCTGGTGTACCGCAAAACAGCGCGCAATTTCAATCCGAATGTTGCGATGGCAGGCAAGATTACGATCGTGGAAGTAGAAGAATTGGTCGAGGTCGGCGAGATCGATCCAGATCAGGTTCACACGCCCAGCATTTTCGTGCATCGCATCATCGTCAATGCCCACCCCGAAAAACGGATCGAACAACGCACGGTACGTGCACAGTAAGCGGAGAACAATATGGCATGGACTCGTGAACAAATGGCAGCGCGCGCTGCCCAGGAATTGCAGGACGGTTTTTATGTGAATCTCGGTATCGGCTTGCCGACGCTGGTGGCGAACTATGTACCGGCTGGCATCGAAGTATCACTGCAATCCGAAAATGGACTGCTCGGTATCGGCCCATTTCCAACCGACGATGCAGTTGATCCGGATGTGATCAATGCCGGCAAGCAAACAGTGACCTCACTACCGGGCTCGTCGTATTTCAGCTCGGCGGATTCGTTTGCAATGATTCGCGGCGGCAAAATCAACCTGGCGATTTTGGGCGCGATGCAGGTGTCCGAAAACGGCGACCTGGCGAACTGGATGATCCCCGGCAAGATGGTCAAGGGCATGGGCGGCGCGATGGATCTGGTGGCTGGTGTAAAGCGCGTGGTGCTGTTGATGGAACACGTTGCGAAAGCAAAGGACGGCACGATCTCTCACAAGATTTTGAAGAAGTGCAATTTGCCGCTGACTGGTGTCGCCGTCGTTGATCGCATCATTACTGATTTGGGTGTGATCGATGTCACTCCTGACGGATTGAAATTGGTTGAATTGGCACCGGATGTGACGGTGGCGCAGGTGATTGAAAGCACCGGTGCACCATTGGATGTGAGCTTGGTGCACTAACCCGCGATTTGTTTGGTCACCCATCGATTTGAAGCCGTCCGCAAAGTATGACGTTGCGATACATTGGCGGCGCGATGGGTGCTTATGCAGCCTTAATGCAATTTCACACCATCCCAAACGCCTGATTGCGACCACGTTCCTTGGCGGCATACAAGGCCTTGTCTGCCTGTTCCAGCAGTGCTGCCGGTGAGGTATCGAACGAGAATACGGCGACCGCATAACCGACGCTGATGGTGAGATACCCGGTGCGCGATGCCGCATGGGGAATACGCAAGCGATGTATTCGTTCACACAGTGCGTCGGCAAAGGTCGCCGCCTGCTTTTTCGACGTGCCGACCGACAGCACCACAAATTCTTCGCCGCCGTAGCGCGCCACAAAATCCGAAGCACGCAGGAACGATGTATTCAGACTCTCGGCAACCAGTTTGAGTGCGTCGTCGCCGGCTTGGTGCCCGTAAGTGTCGTTGAATTGCTTGAAATGGTCGATGTCGATCATCAATACAGCCAACGGATTTTTATCGCGCCGTGCAATGCGCCACTGGATATCAAACTGCACATCGAAGAAGCGCCGATTGAAAATTCCGGTCAAGCCGTCTTTGATGGCGAGCTGTTCAAAATGTGCGCGGCTGACTTCGAGGTCACTGGTCTTGTCGCGCAAGCGCTGCTCGATCAGCATTCGGGCGGTAACGTCTTTTTGAATGCCGATGAAATTTGTCACGATACCGTTGCTGTCAAAAATCGGCGAGATGCTCAATTCGTTCCAGAACATGGTGCCGTCTTTGCGGTAATTGCGCAGCGTAACCAGACAAGGCTCACCTGCCACGATCGCTGCCCGAATCACGGCTAGTGCGGGTTGATCGCGGTCATTATTTTGCAGGTAGCGGCAATTCAGGCCGGTGATTTCTTCCAGCGCATAGCCGGTCATGCGCTCGAACGCCGGATTGACGAAGATTAACGGTTTTGCAGCGAGGAGATTGTCCGAGATCGTGATGCCATCGCGCGAACCCATCACCGCTTGTTTCAAAATTTCTAGTTCGAACATGGCTCGCCGGATCGGTAGATGAAAGTACCTGCGAATTCAACTGTGCGCAGGGGAAGCGTTCGCAGTAAGCAAACAGCGATGATGGCATGTCGTCGCAATAGGGCGAAAGCGAATGCGGAGTAGTAGCGATCAGCCTGCGGCGCAATGCGCCGCAAGTGCGTTACGTTGTGACTTTCATAGTACGCCGATGTCGTCGGCACTTGCGCCAAATTTCAGGATAAATCGTGACGCTAATTATCGCGCTGCGCTTGGGCCGTGGTCGAGCGACTGCCTAGCGGTAGCGTGAAAGGCGTAATAAAACCTTATGTCGAGAGATGGCGGCGTGTTTTGGTATTCAGCTTGGAGGAAACAGACGTTACGCTCGAACCTGCGCACAGCCGCTCTCTGCCAGCTTTCGCAAACGCCAGCGATTCGACAACAATGGCACGATGCCAATGGCGATTCCGCCTAGACCGACGATATTTGTCGTCAGATCAAATGTAGGAATACTGTAGATCGCGATGAATATCAAAAATACGGCACTCAGCAAGGGCCACAAAAATAACAGCAGGAAATTACTGGCGCTGTCGAGCGCGGTCTTCCGGTAATGCCAGACGCAGGCCAATCCGGCAAGGCTGTAGTAAAACGCGACCTGAAAGCCAATCGCATTGACGGAATCTTTGATGATCACATTGACCGTTGGAAAATTTGACGATAACAACAAAAAGGTCGTGCCCAATACTGCTATCACCAGCGTGGCAACCCACGGTGTGCGCCAACTCTGATGCAGCTTGCCGTAGCGCGCATGCAGCGAGCCATCGCGTCCCAGCGCAAACAGGGTGCGGGTAAATTGCAAAATGGAAGTCTCCAGTGTGCCGATCGAGCTCAGCATCACTGCCAGCACGGCCATGTAGCTCCAGGGACGGGGAAACAATTTTTCAGCGAGGGCGAAGACCACGTTAGTGCTCGACTTTTCGATTTCCGCATCGGTCAGCACCATCAGCGCAGCGATAACGAATGTGATGAACAGCAGCGCGACGATTAGCATGGTCCAGATCGCCGAGCGCCCCGAGGTGCTCGCGGCGTCGCGCGTTTCTTCATTCAGATTGACCGTAACATCCCATCCCCAGAAAAAAAACAAGGCAGTCAGCGCACCGGTGGCGAAGGTGGCGGGTGAAAACGCCAATGGTGAAAATTGCGCCCAGCTGATGGTGTGGGCCGGATGACTACTGAATTCAATGATGCCGGCAATGATGATGAACAGCAAAATACCAACCTCAAGTACCGTCATCACGATTTGCGTATAACTGGTCGCCTTGATGCCTTTGACAATGACTGCACTGACGGCCAATAGCCACCCCGCTGCAATTGTCGTGACCCACACCGGTTGCTCGGCCAGTTGTGGTGCAAACAGCATCAGCGTCGCTGTCGCCGCCGGTATCGTGCCTGACACCATGAATACGGCGGACCCCACCAGCAACGCCCAGCCAGCAAAAAAGCCAATGGTTTTATTGAATTCGCGACTGACCCATGCATACGAAGCACCCGCGTTGACTTCAGTTTTATTCAGATGCATGAACGCCAGGGTCACGCCAAACATGATCAAGCCGCAATACAAAATGCTGGCAGCCGATAGCACGCCGACTGCGGCAACCAGCGTCGCCGTAGTGGCAGCTACGCTAAATGCAGGCGCAGTGCCGGCTACGCCCATGATGACGGATTCGGATGCGCCGAGTGCGCCTTCCGCGAGTTTGCCGTGGTCGCTCATGATTGACGGTCCGCGTGAGGTCGGGTGGAGTAGAAAGTCATGAGCGTATTCCCTGGATAATTTTTATTAACCGCGTCTGTGCGCCTGAAGTTTGCCGAAAAGTCGGCGAAGGAGTGTACGGACGACCAGCGGCTAAAACGACGCAGACCGTTATCGACAATCCGAACGCTCATATCGTGCCATTAAAAAATAATACGGGCAATATCGAAACCAGGTGACTGCATGATTGCACGCAAAAACCCAGAAAATATTTCTGTACGCGCAGAGTGCTCCGCTGACTTGGAAACGGGATAAGGCGGAGTGGGCGCGAACCGTGATTGCGTTAATTTTCGTCGTCGAACGAGGTGCGGGCCGGAGCATGAGGTAACGTTGGGGTAGGTGTTGCAGTGATGCGTAGTGCAGAGATTCGTAGTGCAGAAATTCTTAGTGCAGTGTTCGTACTGCGGTGGTTCGCCTTGGCAACTCCTTCAAGGAGGGACGCTGGCGTAGTCGCTAGTCAGGTTGAGCTGTGGCACGCCCTCTGCCCAGGCAAACAAGGGCGACTTCGATAGTTCACTATTGCTGCTCACTACACGGCGCGTCGATCCAATCCAACCAGCGTGTAAGGTAGAAAGTCATCGCCTTTCCTCACAAGTAATACCCAAACCTTCGCGCTGCGAATTCCTTGATACGATCCGACAGCGGTCGCTGTGCCCACGCTTCTTTGGTGATCTGCGCCGCATCGCGCACGTCTTCCGCAAAGGCACTTTCCATGCTGGCACCAAACGTATCACCCAGAATAATCACGTTGACTTCGTTGTTGAGCAAGAAGCTGCGGGTGTCGAGATTGGTCGAACCGATGGTGGACCATACGCCGTCGATCACGGCGGTTTTTGCATGCAGTACCGCAACCTTCAACTGGTAAATTTTAATGCCCGCATCCAGTAATTCTGTGTAATACGATTGCGCCGCGTGCAGCACCAAACCACTGTCGCTGACGCCGGAAAGCACCATTGTCACGTCGATGCCGCGAGCGGCCGCCGCTTTTAGCGCAGCGACCACCTGCACGTCGGGTACAAAATACGCCGAGGTAATGTGGATCGATTTGGTCGCCTGCTGCATCGCTAATACATAGGCTTGATAAATTTCATGATCGCTGGTCGGTGAGCTGCTGAGGACGCGCATAATGCGGTCGCCCGCCACACTGAGCGCCGGAAAATAATCACGATCGGCCATCTCGCCGGCATGCTGGCTTTCCCAGCCATCGATGAAAACGGCTTGCAGCGCAGCGACGGCGGGTCCTTCGATTTGGATGTGTGTATCGCGCCAGCCGGTTTTGGTGCCGGAGCCCGAACCCGAACCTGACCCTGACCCTGACCCTGACCCCGAACGAAACGGCGAACTACGTGCATAAGTAGCGCTGATATTGACACCGCCAGTGAAGGCAATTTTGCCATCAACTACCAGAATTTTGCGGTGGTCGCGATTATTCAAATCCCAATTGCCAAAGCGCTTGAACGGATTGACCGGATTGAACGCGACCAGGCGAATACCGGCCGCTTTCATACGATCGAAAAACGCGTTGGGCGTGCCGATAGTGCCGACACTGTCATACAAAATATTGACATCGACACCGGCACGCTGTTTGGCAATCAGCAAATCGGCGAAGCGCAGGCCGAGTTCGTCCTGATCGAAAATATAGGTTTCGAGATTGATGTTGTTTTTAGCATTGGTGATGGCCGCAATCATGGCACCCATCGTTTGCGGGCCGTCATACAGCAGCGTGACCGAATTGCCGGCAATGAGCGGACTGCCAGTGGCGGCTTCTTCAATCGCCGCACGCGCTTTCAGATCGATGCTTGAATTGCGCAAGCGTCGATCCAGCATGGCCTTCACGCGCTTTTTGGAGATCGCATCGCCTTGCGCATTTTCGATGGTCGGGGCGGCTTTTGGATCGATCGGTGTGCCGATATAGTCGAGCTTCGGCAGAGCCGCACACGCCGACACGGCGATCACGGCAAGCAGCGAAAGACACCGAGACAAACGACGAAACGTGAGGTAGGGAGGGCGCATGGAGGTCGAATTTTCGGGATTGCGTGAAGGTGCTTGATGGCGCCGGTGTGAGCTTATGGCGAATATTTTCAGTCCCTTTAATTGTACAGGGGGGAAAGTTTTATTAATGTGAAGCAAGTCGCAGATCGCTGCTAAAACAACGGCTCAACGATCCAACGATCCAACGATCACCATCAAGACCAGTCCAGCACATTCACCGAACGCAAAGCCAGTGACGATAGTTGCGCGTCAAAGTCGCGTACCTTGGCAAAGATCACGGACCGGAGCAATTTTTTCTTGAAAAGAGATTAAAATGACAACATTCGCTACTCCGATTTCGCTCCTGATATACCGATTATCGGGATGTGAGCGTCCCGGGGCGTTGCAAAAAAAAGTAATTGTTAGTGTTGATGAAAATAAACAATACAATAGAGAAACTATATCTATGTAGTCTTTTCATCCGATGACCTAACATGCAAGCTTGCACAAACCAGATCCAAGCGATTCCGCCAATCGCTGCCTACGAGCTAGGCACTAGCGATTTAGGTCATTTCAATGCTATTTTGCAACTGGTATGCGAGATTTCGGGTGCGCCTGCCGCAGCGGTAAATCTGATCGACGCCCATAAACAAAAAACCCTTGTTTCGATCAACTGCCCAGTCGGCCTTGAGTGTGCGCGTGCGGATTCCATCTGCGCGATTGCGGTCGATCAAAATATGCCTTTGATCATAGGCGACACGCGGGAAGATGATCGCGTCAAAGGAAACGCCTTTGTTGTTGGCGAGGATGGCATCCAGTTTTACGCAGGCTTTCCAATTTACCGACCAGCAGGGGGAACGATTGGCGCGCTTTGTACGTTTGATTGGCATCCCCGCGCTTTATCTGCACAACAGCAAATCCGCATCGCTGATCTGGCAAGATTAGCGGGTGGCATGCTGGAATTACATTTTTTAAATGCGCAAAAAAATAGACTCGCTGCCTTTATGTCTGCGCAGGCAAAAATTCTTCAGACCGCCATGCACGGCGTCTCCCTCGCTGCGTTGGTCAATGAATTGTTGATCGCCGCTGAAACATTGCACGGCAGTATTCGGCTGTCTGTCAAAGCAATAGATGAAAATGGTAGCGGCTTACGGTGGATCAGCGGTCCTTCGCTATCGCATTCTTTAATTAATTTTTGTAGCGCAAACCAGATTGCAGATGCATTTTCTCCATCTAACGTGACGGCCGCCACCCGCAGTCGCGTTGATGTGCCAGACATTACAAGCTGCGACATATCCGACAATTATCGCAAGGCGTTGCTATCAGAAGGTATTCGCTCGGTCGTGTCGGTGCCGTTAATAAATAATGACGGCGCGTTGCTGGGTGTTTTGACACTTTATTGCGCAGAGGGCGCAGGTGACGAGGCAGCCGAGAACGAGCTGATCGTACTCACGCAACATTTTTTATCTACCTTGATCGAGCGCACGCAAACTGCACAAATACTTGCGCGTTCGCTGGAAGAGCGCAATGAAGCGCAGGAAGTCGCGCAGGTTGGTTCATTCACCTTTGATCTGGAAACGCGCACATGTAATTACTCTGCGGTTACCGCAAAAATCATCGGTTGGCCAGTGGATTCGGCATCAACCTCGATGGCAGAATACAAAGCGCGTATTCATCCGGAAGATCTGCCGCGTGTAGAGCAGGAGGTGAGTATTTCTCACAAGTCAGGGAAGAAACTGACGACATAGTATCGAATACAGCGCAAAAATGACGGCGTATTTCGCTGGGTCGAAGCCACCGGTAACAGTATTCTCGGGCCAGATGGACGTTCTGTTCGCCGTACTGGAATGATCAGGGACATCACCGAGCAGCGTGAAATGGAAGATCTGCTGAGCATTAATCAGCAAGCAGTTGAGCTAAGTAGTACCGCAATCATCATCGTTGATGCACTTGCGAACGACTACCCGATGATTTATGTGAATGAAGCCGCTGTGGTGATTAGCGGGTACACGCGGCAAGAACTTGAGGGAAAAAACTGTCGCATATTTCGGGGAAATTTTAGTAATCAACACAGCGTCACCGAGGTTCGGAATGGTTTAAATGAAAAGCGCAAAGTTGAGGCAATTTTTAAAAATATGCGCCCGGACGGATCCGAATACTGGATTGATTTGCGGATCATCCCGCTAAAAAATTCTCGTAACGAAGTAACCCATTTCATCGGCTTTCAATATGATCTGACGGATCGCATCCGTTACGAAAATGAGCTCATTCATCAAGCAGGCCACGATGCCTTGACCGGGCTGGTTAATCGGAACTTACTGAAAGATCGGCTTGATCAGTGCATTCTCCGCGCTCAAGAAGATGGCTCATTGGCTGCGCTCATATTTTTTGACCTGGATAAATTCAAGCTGATCAACGATAGCCTCGGCCACTTTGCCGGCGATGACCTTCTAAAACAATGTGCCAAAATTCTGACAGACCTTGCGCCCGTCGGAAGTACCGTTGCGCGCATGGGCGGCGATGAATTCGTCGTGCTTCTTGAGAATATTCAAGACTGCCATCATGCCAGATCAATCACCGAACATATTCTCAAAGCCTTGACACGGCCAATCGATTTGAGTGGCAATGCAGTGGCCATCGATAGCAGCGCAGGGATTGCGATGTATCCCAAGCACGGAACGACAGCGACCGATTTACTACGTAATGCGGACATTGCCATGTACCGTGCCAAGTCGAACGGACGTGCGCAATGTCAGGTATTCAGAAATTCATGGAGTGACGTTGAAACGCGTAAATTGACGCTAAAAAACGAGATTGAAACTGGCATCGAGAAAAAGCAATTTTGTCTGCATTACCAACCGAAAATCCATGCCCAAAGTGGTGCACTCATCGGATTCGAAGCACTGGTCCGGTGGAATCATCCTGAACTTGGTTTGCTTTATCCTGATCGTTTTATTGATGCTGCTGAAGAGTTCGGCTTGATCCTGCCGCTGGGCGCATGGATTTTGTAAGAGGCTTGCCGACAAAACAGGATCTGGCGCGACACCGAAAAATACGATGTACCGATTGCAGTCAATGTCTCTGCTTCGCAGTTCAAAGATGATGGCTTTATGCAGGATGTCCGCCAATCTCTGCAAGAATATCGTCTCGATCCTGCTGCTCTTGAACTCGAGGTGACCGAGTCGGTGGTGATGGAAAGTCCGGAACGATTCATCGGTGTTCTGTCGGAACTACATTGCCTTGGTGTCCCGATCGCGGTCGATGATTTTGGTACTGGCTACTCAAGTCTGAGTTTCATCAAACGCTTCCCGATCGACGTATTAAAAATCGATAAGTCCTTTGTACGTGATATTGGCACAGACCCTTCGGACGCGGCGATTTGCCAGACGATTATCGATATGGCACACAACCTCGGTTTATCTGTTGTGGCAGAAGGTGTCGAAACTGCTGAGCAAGCAGCTTTCCTGTTAGGGTACGGTTGCGACGTATTTCAAGGATATCTGTTCTCGAAGCTACTACCGCCTGAGACAGATTTTGCTGCAAACATCAAAAAACACGAAGCACTTGGTGCTGGTTTGAAGGCAGCTGGATCGGTAGTGAATTTTTCAAAAAATTGAAGTGTGAAATTTCAATAGATGTTGACTGGCAGGGCTTTATCCCGACGAAATTCTTGCCTCGCAAGCGCCGATAAAACGGGGTTGCTCACACCAGCAAATGCCGTGCTGCCCGTCCAAATGCTGCATCCGAAATACCGTCCAGCATCAGGTGCTCGGCGTGCGCATACTGGCTAAAATTTCGCTCGATCGATTTCAGATACGCTGGATCGTAATGCTGCACCAGCAGTTCATCGACCAGCGGCCGCAAGTCACCGCTGCGCGCCATCACCTGCCACAGCCCGATGCGTTCCTTGCCGTAAAGCGTGACCAGACAATCAAGTTGTGCGACCAGCACCTCTGGGTCGGCAACAAAATGATCGTATTCCTGCATCAGTAATTCCACCCGGTGCGGCTGTGACAGGCCGAGTGCGATGCACGGTGAATTACGAATGTGCGCCATTAAATTTTCCGGTACCCGCACATTACCGACTTTTTTACTTTCGGATTCAACGAAAATCTCGCGTTCCGGATCGACATGGCGCAGTGCGTGCCATAGACGCGACTCGAACATTTTCTGGCTCGGCTGCGGCGCACTTGGCCAGCCGCCAAGCACCGAGCCGCGATGTTCAGCCAGCTGTTCCAGATCAAGTACCTGCGCACCTTGCTGTGCCAGAATCTGCAGCAACCGGCTCTTGCCGCTGCCGGTGGTGCCGCACACCACGCGAAAGCGTAGCGGCTCAGCCATTTCCTGCAAGCTCGTATTCACATGGCGGCGATATTCTTTATAACCGCCATCGAGCTGCACTGCAGGCCAGCCGATTTTTGCCAATACATGCGTCATCGCGCCGCTTCGATTGCCACCGCGCCAGCAATAGATCAGCGGCTTCCAGTCTTTTGGATACGCCTGAAATTGTGCCTCGATATGACGCGCGATGTTGTGCGCCACCAGTGCCGCGCCTGCTTTTTTAGCTGCAAATGCATTGACTTGCTTGTACAGCGTCCCGATATGCACACGCTCGTCGTCATCAAGCACTGGACAATTGATCGCGCCTGGCAGATGATCTTCAGCGAATTCACTGGGGCTGCGCACGTCGATGATCGTGTCAAATTCATCCAGCCGCGGCAGCACGGCATCAAACGAAAGCAGGGCGGGGTATTTCACGGGATGCTTTGCGGGGGCTGTCAAAACAAGGTCACTCACTTGCTGGTAATTAAAGGTTGAAGCTGCGGCCAGATGGTATTGAGAATGATTGGCTGCGCCGCTGCAGTGGGATGAAGTCGATCTGCCTGAAAAAATTGCGGTTGCATGACGATGGCGTCCAGCATGAACGGTACCAACGACGAGCGGGTTTCTTTCGCTACTGTTGGAAACAGTGCTGCGAATCGTTTGGTGTAATCGGTGCCGTAATTTGGTGGCAATTGCATGCCGATCAACAGCACGCGCGCCTTGATTTTTTTTGCGGCAGTGATGATCTCGCGCAGATTTTTGCCAGTCTCGTTGATTGGTAAGCCGCGCAATCCGTCATTGGCGCCGAGCTCCACGACCACAATCTGCGGATGGTTTTTTTGCAGCAGCGCCGCCAATCGCGACTTGCCACCAATGGTGGTTTCACCACTTACGCTGGCATTGACCAATTGCGCGTCGATATGGTCTTCGCTCAATCGTTTTTCCAGCAACGCAACCCAACCCTGACCACGTTGCAAACCGTATTCGGCTGAGAGACTATCACCCAGCACTAGCACCGTTTTTGATGCAGAATGAGGCACAGAGTTGGCGGCGAAAGCAGACGCGGCCAGCATGGTCAACAATGCCATTCCTATTGCACGCAGCGATCCGACGCGTGATAACTTTTTTTCCAACGTGGTACGCATGCCTGAATTCTCCACAGTACCTTCTTTGAATGGTGACGCTAAAGTGATTGCTGCAGCGATAACCGCAGCTTCAGCTTCAGCAACAACGACAGCAACGCCTACCGCAAATTTTTCAACAGTGACCACAACCGTATCCGTAGCCATTGAAGCAAAAAAATTAACCAAGCGCGTTACCGACGCAACCGGTGAGTTGACGATCTTGGCCGATATTGATTTTACCGTGCCAGCTGGTGCGACGGTGGCGATAGTCGGCGCGTCTGGTTCTGGCAAGTCAACTTTGCTCGGTTTGCTTGCCGGCCTCGACACACCGAGCAGCGGCACCGTGATGATTGACGGTATCGATATTTTTGCGCTTGATGAAGATGGCCGCGCTGGTGTACGCAAGCAAAAACTGGGTTTTGTATTCCAGTCGTTTCAATTGCTCGCGCATCTGACCGCGCTTGAAAACGTGATGTTGCCGCTTGAACTACGCGGCGACAAGCGTGCGCGCGAAAAAGCCGAAGCACTACTCGATCGCGTCGGCCTGGCAACGCGCTTTGGCCATTATCCAAAAACCTTGTCGGGCGGAGAGCAGCAGCGCGTCGCTTTGGCGCGCGCTTTCGTGACCGAGCCACCATTGCTGTTTGCCGACGAGCCGACCGGCAGTCTCGATGCAGCGACCGGCGAGGCGGTGATTCGCTTGATGTTTGATCTCAATCAGGAACATCGGTCTACATTGGTGCTGGTGACCCATGATGCGCAGCTGGCCGCACAATGCGATCGGCTGATCACGATCGCGGCAGGGCGGCAAATTTAGCGGTTGGTGTCAGCGCATTCAACGCCTGACGAATCGCTGCTGGCAATTCGCTGGCAGTCAGTCCGATCGGGCCGATGCCGTGCTCCACCAGCATATCGGCAGCGCGTCCGTGCAGCCACACTGAGCCCAGCGCGGCTTGCCATACTGGCCAACCTTGCGCCAGCATTGCTCCGCACAACCCCGCCAAGACATCGCCGCTGCCTGCGGTCGCCAGGCCGGGATTACCATTGGGATTAATTACCACGCTGCCATTTGGCCTAGCAATCACGCTACCAGAACCCTTCAAAATTACGATGGCCTGATAGCGTTGCGCCAGAGCCGTTGCCGCATTGATGCGGTCTGCCTGAATAGCCGAGGCGCTGCAACCGAGCAGGCGCGCGGCTTCCAGCGGATGCGGTGTCATCAGTACCGGTGACGTAGTACGCACTTCATGCTGCGCAACCTGCGTTTGTAATTCAACGTTGGCAGCGATCAGGTTCAATGCATCCGCATCCAGCACCAGCGCGTTCGGTTGCTGCAGGACGCGCTGCAAATACGCCAGCGACGACGTCGAAGTACCAAGACCCGGCCCGGCAACAATCACCGACTTGCCGAAATCAATGTCGTCAGCACGACGACACATCACTTCCGGATGCACCACATCATGCGTCGGACACGTTCCAGCAAAGGCGGCAAATACGCGACCACCACCCGCATGCAAGGCTGCCCGCGCTGCCAGCAATACCGCACCGGTCATGCCATCGGCGCCACCCAGCACCACCACGTCGCCGTAGCTGCCTTTGTGCGAATCGTGGCGGCGCGTTCGTACCGCATCGGCGAACAAGGCGGTGCTGCCAAGCTGCATTGGGGTCGGAATAAAAAATGCGTGATCGATGTCTAAATCAGTGACGCTGACGTCACCAGCAACGTCGCGACCGGCAGCGGTGTGCAGCCCCGGTTTGTCGCCGATGAAGGTCAGCGTGTGCGTCGCCCGGATGGCGCATCCGGTTTCGCCGATGATGGCGCCGGTATCCGCGTTCAGCCCACTCGGTACATCCAGCGACAGGCATGGACAGTCGAGGAGATTGATTGCATCCACCAGCGCAGCCAGCGCACCGTCGATCGGTCGCGCGAGACCGATACCGAATAAACCGTCGATCACAAGCGACCAGGCTAAGGCTGGAATGGCGTCGACAAACCGAACCGACGTTGTCGTCAGATGCTGCCAAGCCTGCCGTGCATCGCCAGGCAACCGTGCCGGATCACCGCAGTGTTTGACGTGCACGGTTGCCCCAGCTGCCGCAAGACAGCCCGCCGCAACCAGCGCATCGCCGCCGTTATTGCCGGGCCCAGCAATGATCAAAATTTGCGCAGTATTAACTGGGCCGTGCAATAGCGTAATTGCAGTTTGTGCCGCGGCTGCGCCGGCGCGTTGCATCAGCGACCCCGGCGGCAGCACCGCCAGCAAAGCGGTTTCAATCGCACGGAGTTGCGCAACGCAGTAGAGCGGACGCATGCGATTTAACCGTAGCGCGATAGCGTCAAGCCATCGGTATCGATATCCGGATGCTGCCCCGATAGCAGGTCGGACAAAATTTTCCCGATGCCGAGCGCGGCAGTCCAGCCACTGGCGCCATCGTCCATCCCAACCAGCACGTTGCGTAGCGGCGTTTGCCCGAGCAGCGGCACACCGTCTGGCAACATGGCTTGCACATTACTCCATAGCGTAGCGTTGTTGTAGTTGGTTGCGTTCGGAAACCATTCCATGCCGACGTGATGCAAGGTACGTTGCGCGGCTTCAGGTACTTCCGGAGTGCGTGCACACGGTTCGACCACACCGGCAATGCGAATGCGATTACCGAATCGCGTGATGGTGGTCTTGAAGGTGTCGTCGCTGACCGAGGCGAGCGGCGCTTCATCGAAATCGCGAATGGTGCAGGTCGCGGAATAGCCTTGCACCGGCAAAAATGGCACGTGCGCACCGATTGCACTCAACAGCGGTAGGTTGCCGCTACCTGCCGCCAGAATCACGCCGTCAGCGGCGAAGCTGTCGCCAGCGCAATGGAGCGCGATCTGCGGACCGACCCGCTCGATGCGCTCGATGGTGGTGTTGAAGCGAAAGCCAACGCCCATTTGTTGGGCGATCACTTTCAGTTGTTTGCTAAACAGCGCGCAGTTGCCAGCCTCATCTTCCGGCAAGTGCAGTGCGCGCAACAGCGGCGTGGCCGGATTCAGCGCCGGTTCGATCAGCCGCGCGGCATCGGCATCCAGCAGTTGATGCGGCAGCGCCGTTTCTGCCAGCACCGCCAGACCTGGTCGCGCCAGTGCCAATTGGCGCTCAGTGCGAAACAACTGCAGATGGCCGGTACTTTGTTCGAATTCAAGATGATAATGCTCACGCAATTGCTGCAGTAATTCGCGGCCGTAGGTGCCGATGCGTTGCAGTCGCTCCTTGTTGATCCGAAAACGGTTCAGCTCGCATTCTGCGATCCAGCGACCGGCCCAGCGCCACAGTGCCGGATCGAAGCGATGCCGCAACATCAATGGTGCCGGGCCGCGAAATAGCATCGACAATAATTGCCGCGGCATGCCAGGCATGGCCCATGGTGTGGCGAGTGCTGGTGCAATCAGTCCCGAATGCGCAAAGCTGGCGTCTTCGGCGACGTTGGTACCGCGCTCGATTACGACCACTTCATGACCGGCAGC
This sequence comes from Burkholderiales bacterium, assembly GCA_043741695.1. Lineage (GTDB taxonomy): Bacteria > Pseudomonadota > Gammaproteobacteria > Burkholderiales > Burkholderiaceae_D > Actimicrobium. The sequence continues at coordinate 11,904 of JAYTZV010000093.1, read as the reverse complement.
TGCGAGAAAATAGGCAGTACTGACGCCAACAACACCACCACCGATGACAGCAACTTGCATTCACCACATCCTGTAGCAAAGTTAATTAAAAAAATAAAAATGACGACGCAGGTATGAAGGCAGGCTGCATCGCGTTGCTACTGCGGCGGCATTGCTTCTGCGCCAGCAGGTGAGGATTTCGGTGCAAAGAAAAAATCCTGCGGTCGACGCAGCAGCCAGAACACCAGCGATTGAAGCAAAAGCCAACCTTTTTTGAAGCGAACCTTGCGCGATCGCAGGGCAACAAACAAGGCGAGGCCGAAGCTTACCAGCAGATTTGTCAGGCCAATAGCAAGCACGCCGGATATCGAGGTCAGCAACAGCGGAGTGCTGACTTCGTAATCGAGCCCAACCCACGCAGTCGCAAGATTGGCTGCAGAAAAAGTGATGTGCCGAATATCAATCGGCAAACCGAGCAGATCGCCCAGAGTACCAATGGTGCCGAGCAAAATTCCAAAAAAGAAATTTCCCATGAGACCACCCAGATTTTTTTCCAGATACTGTGCAGCGCGCGTATGTCGTTCGCTGCCGAGGCAACGCTGCCAACTGCGTAGGCGAAGTATGCGTGATGACAGGCGGGTGTACATCGCACGGTTGTCGAAATAGCCGGAAATCAATCCAGCCAGAAACAGACAGACGCCAGCGATCGCTGCGTAAAAAATCGCGAGGGTTGCAAACGGATCGATGTCCTGCAGTAAGTGACGGGCTTTGTTTGCGCTGACCAGGTGGTGTCCGGTGAGATGCAGCCACGCCAGCGCTATGAGCATGGCGGTTGGAAACGCGGTGAGTAAATTGCCGCATACCGCGATGAACTGTGTGCGCAGTACACTCACCATCAATGCTGCGAGACTGTCCGTGTCAATGGTCCGATTGTCCTTGCTCGACAGGTTGGCCGCAATGCGTGCCGCAGTCATCGCAGGCTGCTTGGTGGCGACCGTGAAGTGCATCAAGTGAATCAGCATGAACCCCAACGAATAATTGGCGCTGAATAAAAACGCCTCGACCAGTGGTGCGCGCTGCAGCGACGCTGCCAGAATTTTGAGCAGCGCCATGAATCCCACGACGACGCCGGCGCCTGCCGAGGAGCGCAGCATCGCCACGCTCTCACGCCGGTCTTCCGCAATGTAATGCTCGCCGGTCTGGCTGGCGTTTTCGGTGACATTACGTGCGAGCAGATCGATGTTGTCTGCAAACAGGCCGCGCAATGCGTATTTCTGGTTGTGTGCCTGCACCAGGTCGAGTGCGAGTGCCAGTGCGGCGCGTCGTCGCTCGTCGCTCCAGAGGGCCGTCGTGCCACCGGGCGCCGGATCGACCAGCATCAGAAGACGGCGCAGGCGATCAATACTTTGACCAAGTCGCACCAGTAGATAGGTGAGGCCAACACTGGTACCGAGCTGCAGTGATTTTTTGCGGATACGGATGACGACGTCATCGCATTGGTCGAGCATGACAAGCAAATGCGCAGCATCTTCGTTAGCGGCGTTGACTTCGTTGGTCTCATCGGCTGCGGCATTGAGATTGCCATCGTGGAAGCGGCGCAGTGTACCTTCCAGAAAACGATGTACTTCCACGTTCTGCACCATGAATGGCGAGGCGAAATTTTCAAGATCGGGATGGATGCGCACCAGCGATGGTTCCAGTCCCATCGCACTGATCCGGTACGACAGCGTCTGAATCGCTTCGAGAATTTCCTGGCGCGCGGTCTGTCGTTCTGCACTGTCTGCAGTGGCACTCGCGTCGCTGCTGGCAACAACATCGAATAAGGCTAGCCAGTCATCGGCATCGATTGCCCGCATCCACGTGTAGTCGGTATCGACCGACAAAATATGTTCAAGACAGTCGCTTAAATACAGTGGATCGATTGCCGGCGGCAAAATACGAAACGACAGACGGCGAAATAGTTCGGTAAAAAAACCGTCGCTCGGCAGAATGCCGGTATCGGTATAGAGCGTCGTATGCCGGCGCCTAGACAGCACATGCAACACGTAATGTCGCAGGCCGGAAGCGGCGATCGGATTGTCGCGCAGTAGCTGCACCATGCGACGCAGGTTGGTCGTCGCCTCGTCAACGCCCGATGGGTTGGAAGGGCGTATGCGCGCTACCAGATCGGCGATCGCACCCACATCGTCATTCGCGGGGTGCGCCGCGATGCGTGACAACAGCGTCAACATCGGATCAGGAAAGTCGTGAGAGGGCCGGCCAGCGACCAGCCCTCATCGGCAGTACCAGGCACGCGAGGGCAGTGCTGCCACACTGTTGATGCAGCGTGGTTTGCCGCACAAACAGGGTTGATTTAATGCTGCTCAGCAACGTAGATCTCGACCCGACGATTGCGTGCGCGGCCGTTTTCATCATTATTGGAAGCGATCGGATCACGATCACCACGACCCTCGACTGTGAAACGCGATACCTGTGCGCCACGGTTCACCAAATAGTCACGCGTGTGTACCGCCCGGTCGAGCGACAACGGATTATTGATCGCAGCGCCTCCGGTATTGTCGGTATAACCGATGATGGTGACGTTGGTCGCTGCATTGTCGGCCAGACTCGCGGCGAAGCGATCCAGCACCGGCCGGAAATTGCCTTTGATATCTGAGCGATTGGTGTCGAACGAGATATCGCTTGGAATATCGAGCTTCAGACGGTTGTCACTTGTTTGTGAAACCTGCACCCCGGTACCTTGGGTTGCCTGTTCCATCGCACGTTTCTGGTTTTCCATGCGGGTCGACCAGATATTACCGATTGCTGCACCAGCTGCCGCGCCCAAGACCGCACCACCTGCCGTGCGGCCACCGCCACCTCCAGAAGTCGATGCGCCGATAATTGCACCCAGCCCGGCACCAATGCCTGCGCCGGTTGCAGTGCCGCGCTGTGTGCCCGACATGTCGGCGCATCCGCTTAGTGCGAGAGCGGCTAGGGTCGTGACGACTAAAAATTTACGCATAGCTATTCCTATTGTTGTAGTGACTGACTATTTTGACCGAAAACATGGGCCGAAAAATTGATTACATAAATTGATTGGATCAGTTGAGTGCATCAGTTGACCAAATCAGTTACAGGCATCAGTTGATCGCATCAGTTGCTTGCATCAGTTATTTGCATAAGCTGATTAAAAAAGTGGATAAATCACTTATGCAATGTTTGATGCTTGCCAAGCTCACGCGGATCAGCGTCCAGACCCGCAGCGGCTTTCGCCATGATCATCAATTTTTCCATACGCGATTTATCTGAGTCCCAGATATCAGCGCGCGACAACGCCACGCGCACCACGACTAATGCTGGATCCTCTTTCCCACCGGGGAAAAATAACTTATCCGCCGGTTTCCATAACGCGTCGATATCACTTGCTTCCTGCGACAGCGTTGCATGCCCTGCAGATGAAATGAAGCGGTTTTGCGCAGTGTCGGCATAGCAGAGCAAGACGTCGCCGTCGTGCTGAATTTCGCTTACTGCATCGGAATCCATTCTGCTCAGAAACCAGATCGCACCTTCTTTCCCGGCCGCCTGCGTGGTAAATGGCCGGGCGCGCATCTCGCCGGCCTGATCACGCGTGACAAGCATAGTGAACTTGATGTCACTGATTTTTTCGTAAAAACTGTTCCAGTCGTTCATGGCGATTCCATTCATTGGCGGGGTGGATCTACAGGATCAGGATTTCATGCCGTGATGCAGTGACGCGAGTTCATCGGCGTGCTCTTCTTCAACCTCGAGAATCTGCGTCAGGACACGGCGTGTGGTCGGATCGGTGTCGCCGATAAAGGCGATCATTTCGCGATAGCTATCGATGGCGATCCGTTCAGCCACCAGATTCTCCTTGATCATTTCTTCGAGCGAATTACCTTCCACGTATTCGGCATGGCTGCGCTCGGCTAATCCAACGGGCGAGAAATCGGGCGCACCACCGAGCTGCACAATACGTTTGGCAAGCATGTCGGCATGACCTGATTCTTCGTTGGCGTGTTCGAGAAATTCCTGGGCAACTGCGGAGGCATGAATACCATCGGCCATGAAATAATGACGCTTGTAGCGTAGTACGCAAATCAGCTCGGTAGCTAGCGCACCATTGAGCATAGCGAGCACCGCCGTCCGATTGCCTGCGTAGCCGTCAGTAACTGCGCCTGAATCAATGTGCTGTCTGGCGCGCGCGCGCAGGGTCGCGGTGTCGGTCAAACCAGCAGGTTTTTCGGTAGTCGATGAGGAAGAAGGGAGACTCATGATGTTTTCCAGATGAAGAAAGCGACGGATACGACACAGCGCGCGCTTGAACGGCCAAGAACGATGCCATGTCCAGAAAATTGGGTATTGATGTGATGTGGATTGCGGTTTGTTGAGACGTTTGTTGAAAGTTAAAAATTAAAAATTAAAAATTAAAAATTTAAAATTAAAAATTTAAAATTAAAAGTTAGAAGTTAAAACTTAAGAGCTAGCGTGCTGCGTAATCGTGCATGTACTGAGAATTGCGGCACATGCTGACGGTCTTGTCGTACTCGACATAACAGAACTATTCGTGCACATAGTCGACGCAAGAGAGCCGACGGATTAGGCGACTGCACCGAGTTGCCACAACTTGACGACCGGTAACAAATTCATCACCGCAAAAGAAAAAACCGGCGGTTTTTAAAACAGAAGCGCAGACCATGGATATGCGCTTCTGTTTAATTTTTTGCTACTTGGCTCTATCGCTGGCGTTTTCAAGTTTCTGACCGCCGCGTTCAACATCTTCACCCACGCCCTTGATTGTATTGCAGCCGCTAAGTGATCCGGCGACACCGATACTAAACAGAACTAATAACGTCGAACCAACAAATTTTTTCAACATGGTTTGCTCCTGAATAAGAATATGAATGATCGTTCGCGTACCGCGACGGCATCGCTTGTATTACAGCGGCTTGCGGCCTGAAATAACGCGCAGCAAAATCACGACGATTGCAATGATCAACAAGATGTGGATGAAGCCACCCATCGTGAAGGAAGTGACCAAACCAAGAAGCCAAAGAATGATCAGAATGACGGCGATTGTATAAAGCATGATGTGAATTCCTTTTCGTTTTTTATTTGTGGCCGCCAAGTACTTGCTTAATCAAGCGATCAAGCAAACTTCTGACAACCTCCCATGCATCGACGTTGCACGATTTGTTCAGTCATAAATCATGCGAAGATAATGCATTGATGCTTTTGTATCTGTCTACATCGGTCGCACCTGGCCGAATTTTTGTGCAGTGTCACTGCATTCACGATCGGACAACAACGACAGCGCTGCGATACTTCTCAATTCCTGCAACAGCTTGGATCGAATTGTGCCCGCCGCGATACCGAGTCTCTGTGCGGGAGCGTACATACCGTCGAACATATCTTGCGTAGCCTTCAACCATCGGTCGAAGTCACTGTCGCTGAGCAATTCGTCGTCGGGATGCACCACGACGCGATGCGCGTTACCGCAGACACACGCTGCGTAACTTCACCTCGCGATGTAATCGCTCCTGGATTTTTGGACCTTATGACGCACAGTGTGGAATCGGCATTGAAACCCGCCTTGAAGAAACCAATTCACAATCGCCTGCTGGCTGCGTTGCCAACGCTTGAATATGATTTGCTGGCTGCAAAGTTTTCCAGCATCAGGCTGCAGGCAGGTGACGTCATTCAGGTATTACACGGACCGGTAGGGTACGTGTGGTTCCCAACCAGCGGACTGATATCGCTACGCTCTGAAATTACGCCTGGTACCGGATTGGAAATCGCGATGGTGGGAAGCGATGGCATGGTGGGCATCGCCGGCACGGACGATGTCGCCGTGTCGCCGCTGTCGGCGGTAGTCCAGATAGGCGGAACTGCATTGCGGATCGGCTCGACACAATTCCGCGCCATTGTTGATATTAGCGTCGCGCTCAAAAAAATTGTGGCCACGTCGATGGAGTCGCTCGTATTGCAGGCCAGTCAAAATGCGGTGTGCAGTCACTTTCATCTTCTTGAAGCACGTCTCGCGCGGCTGCTGCTGCACACGCGACGTTGCATCGCGGTCGACGAATTTCATTTGACGCACGAGTTTTTAGGTCACGCGCTTGGCGTGCGACGTGTTGGTGTGACGAAAGCGGCAACCGCGCTGCAGATGCGACATTTGATTCGCTATAGCCGTGGTGCGATATCCATCATCGATGTCGCAGGCCTCACTGCTGCCGCCTGCTCGTGCTATCGCAGTGAATTGGTGGAAAGCGAGACTAACGCGAAGGCGCATGATACAAGATAGGTTGACTGTGTACGGTAGCGCACAGAGACCTGTTGCGGGGTAAATTACATTTGACCTTGTCGTAAGTAATCCGCTTCACGCACAGTTCGTTCTTGTAGCGCTTGGCGGGCACCAGTGAGTTTGTCGGATGGTTAAGTGGCATGTGATCACGCAGCGGCTGCTGCAGGTTGATCGTGACATGCCGTTAAATCTGAAAAATAAAAAGGTTGTGATGAAATTAGCGTTTTCCTGCATGCTGTTTGCCGCGATAGGTCTTGGGTTTGGCGCGCCAGCGAGTGCCGCGGGTAACGGTGATACCAAGGCTGACTATACTGCTGCAAAAAATAACGCCAGCACGCAATACAAGATTAATCGAGCGAAGTGCGACGCGCTCGTGGGCAATCCGAAAAAGGTTTGCGTGATGCAGGCAAAGTCGGATCAACTGCACGCAAAAGCAGAAGCAGAAGTTGCGTACAAAGGTACCGACAAAGCCCGCTCCATCGCACGAAAAGACATTGCCAATGCCGACTACGACGTTGCGAAAACTCAATGCAAAAGTCGGACGGGTAACGATGAGGACGTATGCATTCAAGAAGCAAAATCTGCGCGGATCGCAGCTTTAGTCGACGCCAAGGCCGACCTCAAGGTCGCGGGTATCCGCAAGGAGGCCGCTGAAGACAAGATGGATGCAGAATACAAAGTAGCAAAGGAAAAATGCGATGGACTTGCTGGTGAAGCCAAGGATGGCTGTTTGAAGCTGGTCAAGGCGCATTTTTCGAAGTAAGCAAGAATCCGGAGGCGTCACTGCGTGCTGTAGTGGTGCACTATCCAGTAGCCAGATTGGCGAGGAAAGATCGGGAATGCTTTTGGCATCATGATCCAGACTTGCAAAAATGATTTCGCATTATTTTAATGCGTGATTTCAGCAGTACTCACTTAACATTCTTCAGGGATACCACCATGATTTTCGCAAAACGCGTCAGCACCTTTTTTCTCGCCGCTTCATTGGTTGCAGTAGTTGCAGGCTGTGCCTCGACACCAAACAAGGAAGGCACGGGCGAATACATCGATGACTCAATCATCACCACCAAAGTGAAGGCCGCCATCTTGAATGAGCCAACGTTGAAATCGGCAGAAATCAATGTTGAAACTTTTAAAGGCGTCGTGCAGCTGAGCGGTTTCGTCAAAGAACAAGCATCGGCTGTTAAGGCCGCTGAAGTAACCCGTGGCGTCAAAGGTGTTATGTCAGTCAAGAACGACATTCGCATGAAGTAATAGGCAAATCGGAATGATACGTGCAGTGCGCGTATCTCCCGATCTGCGTGGTAGTCTTGCATAACATATTGCAAGTGTCGGCCCGGTAAATTTTTGCCGGGCCGATTCGCATCCGCTTCTGGGGTGGACTTCTGCACTCGGCTTTTGCACTGGGCTTTTGCGCTGGTAATAACAACAATGGTTCAACAATGACTATTAGTCGGCGTCTGCCGCGAAAGAGGACGTGATGATTCCGTTGAATACACAGGTATCCAGCGGCAGCGCTGTCGAGAATGCCGTTGATCATGCTGCCAAGCCAGTCAATGACGCCAACGCCTTCGCTGCGGATGCAGTCGCAGCCAATCAAGTTGATGCGCCGGAGCGAGTTCACGTCGATGCGCGTGGCGTATCTCTGGCAATCATCGCAACTGTCGTATTGCTGTTTGCAATCAATACTGCCGAAAAATTTCTCGTGCCTTTATTGTTTGGTATTTTCATTGCTTACACCCTTAATCCTGTTGTCGTCTGGCTTGAACGAATTCGTTTGCCGCGAGTGATAGGCACCAGTCTGGTGATGCTGGTTTTATTCGGGGGCATGGCAGGTGCAGCGCGTACGCTGACCACAGAATTCATGGCGATTACGCAAACCATCCCTGAAATGGCGCACAAGTTATCGCGCGAATTGATACGCAACCAAAGCAAAGAGCCCGGCGCTATTCAGCGGATGCAGGCAGCCGCTACGGAAATCGCCTCCGCTACTTCGGGTGACAAGCCGCCTCGTGCACCGAAAGCGGACGCCGCTCCTGCGGTCTCGCCGGCATCGCGGGTAAGCGATCTGCTGGTTGCCGGATCGATGAGTGCTCTCGGATTTGCTGGCGAAGCGATCGTCGTCATGTTCTTGATTTTTTTCTTGCTGTTATCAGGCGATACCTTCAAGCGCAAGCTGGTGAAGATGACTGGCCCCTCGCTTTCCAACAAAAAAATCACCGTTCATATTCTGGACGATATCAATAGTTCGATTCAGAAATACATGTTTATGCTGCTGGTGACCAATTCACTGCTGACGGTATTGATGTGGGCCGCCTTTCGCATGATCGGTCTGGAGAATGCAGGTGCCTGGGCGGTCGGTGCCGGCCTGCTGCATATCATTCCCTATTTCGGTCCACTGCTAATCACGGTTGGCACCGGGCTAGCGGCTTTCATGCAATTCGAAACATTGGGAATGGCCTTGCTGGCGTCGGTAACGTCGTTGACGATTGCAACACTGGTCGGTACGTTTGTCACAACCTGGATGACCGGTCGAATTGCGAAAATGAACGCCACGGCGGTGTTTATCTCGCTGCTGTTCTGGGGCTGGTTGTGGGGCGTATGGGGGATGCTGCTGGGCGTACCGATCGTGGTAATTATTCGCGTGATTTCGGAGCATGTCGAAGGGTGGGAGCCGGTAGCGGAGTTGCTTGGCGAGTGATGTATCGTCATCGCGATCTGATCTCCCCAGATCGCGTTTTTGTTCTGTCTTTTTTTATTGTTGTATCTGGACGTACGCCTTCTTCTTTCAGCGGACTACTGTGCCGGGAACGACAGCACGGCCACTCAGTTTTTATTCACGGCGTGTGTTGAACTAGCTATCGCCCGAATCGTTGCGCTACGTGCCTCATTTCACGCGCGACGGCGCAATCGGTATGAACGTACCGCTCTACCTCCATACATCCGCACTTAGGCAACCCCCTCCCATTGCCCTTAAGTCTGTCTTAAGTCCCCGGTCGTAATCTGCAGTCTGTGACCATTCCTGATCACCCCATGAAAGGAACTGCAATGAAAACCAAGAACACGATCCTCGCGCTGGCCATCGCCGGCATCATCACCGGCACTGCAAGTGCGGTCACCTGGAATCCGTCAAGCTGGTTTCCACAAAAACAAAGCGTAACCCAGCCGACGGCAACACAGCCGGCATTGGCTACATCGCACGGGCCGTTGCCAACCGCGATTGCGCCAATTACTGCGCCGAACTACCGCGCAATTGTCGAGCGTTACGGTTCTGCAGTAGTCGGCGTAAACACACAGGGCTACGCCAAGGCCAGTATGGAGGGAGCCGATAGCGAGGTGCCTGACGATCCATTTTTCCAGTTCTTCCGGCGCATGCCGCGTAACAACGTGCCGGTGCGCGGACAAGGCTCCGGTTTTATCGTCAGCAGTAATGGCGTGATACTGACCAATGCGCATGTGGTGCGTGATGCCGATGAAGTCACGGTCAAACTCAGCGACCGCCGTGAATACAAAGCCAAGGTGATCGGCATCGACCTGGCAACCGATGTGGCGGTGTTAAAAATTAAGGCCGACAATTTGCCAACAGTGAGCCTCGGAAGTCCGGCCCAGCTGGGCGTGGGTGACTATGTATTGGCCATCGGTTCGCCGTTCGGCTTCGAGCAGAGTGCGACCGCAGGCATCGTCAGTGCCAAGGGACGCTCGCTGCCGGGTGACGGTTATGTGCCGTTCATTCAAACTGACGTCGCAGTCAATCCCGGCAATTCGGGTGGACCATTATTTGATTCCAGCGGCGCGGTGGTCGGTATCAATTCGCAAATTTACAGTCAGACCGGCGGTTATCAGGGCGTGTCTTTCGCAATACCGATCGATGTCGCCTTGCAGGTCAAAGATCAAATTTTGAAAACCGGCAAAGTAACGCATGCGCGACTCGGCGTATCGATTCAGGAACTCGATCAGTCGCTGGCTGAATCGTTCAAACTGGCCCGCCCCGACGGTGCTCTGGTGGCCAGTGTCGTGCCAAGTAGTCCGGCAGCGCATGCCGGTGTGCGTGCAGGCGATGTGATCCAGGGCTATGACGGTCAACCGATCAAGCGTTCGGGTGATTTGCCAGCACTGGTCGGCATGAGTCAGCCCGGTGCAATTGCCAAACTGTCGATTTGGCGCGATGGTAAGCAAATGGCGTTGAGTGCAACGCTGAAGGCGGCGGATGCTGCAGTTGCAGAAGCCGACGGTGCAGCTGACAAAGCGGCGAAGTCGTCGCTCGGCGTGGCCGTACGTGCGCTGACGCCGGAGGAAAAACGTCAGGCCAATATTGCCGGCGGCGTGTTGGTTGAGCAATCCGGAGGGGCGGCATCGCGTGCCGGTATTCAGGCGGGTGACGTGATACTTGCCGTCAATGGCACGCCCGTCACCTCGGTGGACCAGTTGCGCAGTATTGTTGCAGCGCGTGGCAATCGCCTCGCTGTATTGGTTCAGCGAGGCGATGCCCAGTTATTCATTCCGGTCGGAATGGGGTGATGCGCAGGCTGATGCAGATTCCCGGAACGCTGCATCAGCACTTGATACCAAGGCCGTGACGGATACGCGCGCAGACTTCGGCCGGTGTGCGCGAAATAACGGCTTCCGGAATGGCGTATTTTTCGTGCAGCCGATCATGGTCTTCGAAGCCATACGAGACAATAAATGGGTGTAGCCCGGTTTGGATCGCCGCCTCATAATCTGCATGTTCGTCACCGCAGGCGTAGGCGCGCGCGGGATTGATATCGAAGCGCAGTAGTGCCTCACGAAATGCCTCGGTCTTGCTTTTTCCAATGGCGACGCAGGCGACGTAGTCGAGATCGGTGATGTCGATATCATGGCGCGCAAATAGCTTGCCAAGTGTGACCTCGGGATCAATCGTGACGTTACGCGTCACCAGACCAACACGAATTGATTTGCACGCAATCAAATCGCGCAACAGGTCGGCAAGACCAGGATACAGTTGCGCATCGTCGCGGTAGACTTCGGTGAGCGTGGCGCGCAATGCCTTGCGATGCTGCTTGCCGAATTGCTTACGCAGATTCACCGGAAATTCGCGAATGCCGCCCAGATATTTCAACAGCTTGCGGCGCTTCTGAAAATTTTCCAGTTCGCCAATATCCATACCGTGCATGGAAAATGTCTGATCGATGGCGCTAAAGCCGTCGATCAGCGTGCCATCGGCATCAAACAAAATAAGGCGATCATTATTGCTGTACATAAATGTGTCTTTCGTTGCTGCGGGGGGGGGCAGGCAGGTTGACATTGCCGAGCAGTCGTTCGGCGCATGCAATCAAGGCGTATGTGCGGCAGTCGACATACACAGCGCGCTGCTTTTGCTAAGCTGATGCGAGGGTATCAGTTTGGGAATCGCACCACGTGACAATGAATGAATTCATGCAGCAAGAATCGTATGATCCAAATAGACTATTCGCTTATCTGACGCATTTTTTGCAGCTGAAAAACGATATTGCCCTATCGAGAACACTGCGTGTTTCGCATGCATTGCTAGTTGCAATCCGTGAACAGCGACTGACGATAACAGGCGCCATATTGCTGCAGATGCAGGAGGTCAGTCAATTGAGCATTGTTGAACTGCGTAC
>JAYTZV010000092.1:0-5578 GCA_043741695.1 Burkholderiales bacterium | reverse complement strand
TAAACTTCTGACGCAATGTCGCGCACGCAAAAAACGGTTGCGATCACGCTCGAACACAAATTCTTTTCCGCGTGCAATATCAAGCTCGGTCAGGACATTTGCATCATCAGCTAAAACATCACCCGCTAAAGGTAGATGCCAAACATGGATTTCACGCTCGTCTAAATTTGTTTGTGCAACCTGCTCCTGCAAACTTAGCGTTTTCAACCCTTCTTGCCTCGAAGGCCGCCAAAAATCAGCCATTCTTTCCGCCGATTAATTTCGAAAACAACCGGCGCATCCCGCCCGCCCTTTTCGTCTCCGCGGTAACGATTTCGTCGTAACCGCGCGCAATTTGTGCCAAAGACTCGAAAATAAAGCGATTGGGATTGATCCGCTTTCGAGTCTTTTGCTCCATCGCGATCATGACCTGCATGGCAAGCAACGAGTGCCCCCCAAGGTCAAAGAAGTTATCATGTGCGCTAACAGCGGGCAGACCCAACTCAAAACACCAGATTGTCGATAATAATTTTTCCGTCTCGGAACTCGGTGGAATGTGCTTTACAGGCGGCACTGTCTGTAGTTCAAGCGTAACGGTATTTGCCACTTTCGCAACCAAAGAAACCGGCATCAGCAATCCCACCAATGAGCTAACGGTAGCAGTTTCTGACGAGATAACCAAATCAAGCAATTCGAAGAAACGCTTGCGTAAACGTTGCGCGGTTGCCTGCGTCAAAATGTCGGTGTTGTACGTTACGCCTCCGTGCAAACCTGCACCGGATTCGACAAACCACATCCCAAGATCTTCAGTCGCGCCGCGTTGGAACAGCAGGATCCCCTCATGCTGCAACGCTCCCCACTGCGTAATGCGCTGACGCGCGTCTTGAAAAGAGAATAGCGCCTGATAAAGCAGGAAACCACCCTTCCCTCGCTCAACCGCGAGCTCGTTGGCGAGCTGCTCGAGCGGAACATCAGCGTATCGAAGACTCTCCACAAACAGCGTCTTGATTCTTTTGATCAGTTCCGCGAAGGATTCGTTTTGCTCGATTTCCAGTTGCAGCGGAAGTAAATTGTTGAAATATCCCATGATCGATTCAAGTTCAACTACATTACGGCCACGTACCGGCGTGCCAATCACAAGATTGGTCTGCCGGGCGTAGTCGTAAAGCATCAGGCTATAGACACCAAGCAGCGTATGAAACAAGGTCACACCAGTTCTTAGCGCTACCTCATGCAATTTGTCTGTGGTTGCCTTGTCAATTACAATCCATTCGGTGCTGCCGACGCCTGACATGCCAGGTCTGCGTACCAAATCAGTGGGTAACTCCCGCGCCACGCCGATGCGCTTCAACCGTGTACGCCAGTAGCGGAGTTGCACCTGAAACTCCTCACTCTCCATCCATTCGCGATGCCACACAGCAAAATCACCATAGCTGCGCGCAAGCGGCTGTAGCGGACTCGCACGCCCTTCTGAAAATGCGCCGTAGAGCTGCGAGAGTTCGCTGTAAAGCAGATCGAACGACCATCCATCCCAGATAATGTGATGCGCCATAAAAAACAGCACATGTTCTTCCGGCCCTAAGCGAAACATATGAGCGCAAAACATGGGCGCTTTGGTAAGATCAAAAGTCTTTGCAGTAAGTTCGTCGAGGCGCCGCCTCAACGTTGCCTCACGTTCGTCTTGCGAGGGCGACGACAAATTCTCCGCGGGGAAAAGATCAACTTTTACGTTATCGACAATGCGCTGAACCGCATTGTTACTATCCATTTCAAAGCAGGTGCGCAACGACGGCTGGCGGCGAATCATTTCCGCAAACGCGCGCTCGAAAGCCGTTGTATTCAACGGCCCTTTCAGACGATGCGCCGACGGCCCGTGATAGGTTACGCGCCCCGGATGCAATTGCTCTAAAAACAACATGCGCTCTTGCATCACGGAAAGTGGTGCGTATTGCTGATCGGCTCGACGCCCAATCGGCTTTACCTTGCTCGCGCCGTTCGCCGCCTCACTAATGATCACTTCGGTAAGCCGGGCCACTGTAGATGCCTCGAACAAATGGCGCATCGATAAGCGCGTGTTGAAATTCTTGTTCAGGCGCGCTGTGAGGTGCGCTGCAAGCAAGGAGTGCCCACCAAGTGCAAAAAAGTCATCGTTAAGCCCGATCCCGCGTAACCCCAGCGCAGTTTCCATTTGAGCGGCAACCTCTTTTTCCAATTCGGTTTGTGGCGCGACAAAATCGGTTGTGTGTTTCACCGTCGCACTAGGTAGTGGCAGTGCTTTTTTGTCGAGCTTGCCATTCGCCGTCAGCGGAATCTTGGATACCGAAATGAAATGTGCAGGCACCATATACTCGGGCAGCGTTGCCTTCAGATAAGCACGAATCACATCATCCGCCGGCAGATTGCCAGATTTCGAAACGATATAGGAAACTAGACGTGCATCGCCTGTGCGGTCCTCGCGAACAATGGTCACAACCTGTACAAAATCAAGATACCTGCTCAAGTTAGCGTCGATTTCACAAAGCTCAATTCTATGCCCGCGTACTTTGACTTGCGTGTCTGCACGGCCAACAAATTCCAGACTGCCGTTAGCTAGATAACGCGCCATATCACCGCTCTTGTAAAGCCGTGCGCCCGGGTTGCTGCAGAACGGATCACAAATGAAGCGCTCGGCCGTCAAGTCAGCGCGATTCAAGTAACCGCGCGCAAGACCCGCGCCGCCAATGTATAACTCGCCCTGCACACCGATCGGCACAGGTTCCATATTGCAATCAAGCAAATAAAGACTCAAATCGGGAATCGGCTCGCCAATCGGACTCGCTGTCGTCAGCGCGTCGGCGCGTGACAGCTTGCAATAGGTTACGTGAACCGTTGTCTCAGTGATGCCGTACATATTGATAAGCTGCGGTGCTTCGTCGGCATAGCGCTCATACCACGGCAGTAACGAGCGCGTGTCCAGTGCCTCGCCGCCGAAAATAACATAACGAAGTGCTAATTTGCGAGTCTGGCCAAATTCTCGCGAAGCATCCTGATCGGCAGCCACCAGTTGACGAAATGCCGATGGCGTCTGATTGAGTACCGTCACACTTTCTAGCGCAAGCAACTCGTGAAACGCCTCAGGCGAACGGCTGACAACAAACGGAACCACCACAAGTTTTCCACCGTACAACAACGCACCCCAAATCTCCCAAACGGAGAAATCGAAAGCAAATGAGTGAAACAAGGTCCACACATCGCGTTCATTGAAGTGATACCAATCATCGGTTGAGCAAAACAAACGCATCACATTGCGATGTGTGACCTGCACGCCTTTCGGTTTGCCCGTGGAACCAGACGTATAAATAACGTACGCTATATTATCTGGTGTTGCTATTTGCGGCAACGCATCGGACGGGTTCGCACTTATCGCTGCTCGGTCGGTGTCAACACAAATGATCTTCGCCGCCATCAACGGCAGCTTTTCACTTAATGACTTCTGGGTTACCAGAATAGGCGATTGCGCATCTTCCAGAATGAATTTCAAACGATCCGCAGGATAGGTAGGATCGAGCGGCAAATAAGCCGCACCAGCTTTCAGGATGCCGACGATACCGACGAGGAGATCAAGTGAGCGTTCCAAATGCAGCCCAACCAGTGTATCGGGCGTTACACCCAGTTTTTTCAGATGATGTGCAAGCTGGTTTGAGCGCTGATCCAGCTCGGCGTAAGTTAATGTGCTGCCATCGCATGTCACTGCGATAGCGTTTGGCCCCTTCGCCGCAGCCCCTGTGAATCGTGCGGTGAGGGTTTGTGTAACAGCGAATTCACGCTTAACAGGATGGCGATTGAGTAACGCTGTGCGCTCTTGCCTCGATAGCAGCGTAAGCTCGCCAACTTTTGCGTCGGGCATTGCAACAGCGCTGCGAAGCAAT
The DNA here is from genome assembly GCA_043741695.1 of Burkholderiales bacterium. Taxonomy (GTDB): domain Bacteria; phylum Pseudomonadota; class Gammaproteobacteria; order Burkholderiales; family Burkholderiaceae_D; genus Actimicrobium. The sequence goes on along the minus strand of JAYTZV010000092.1, from coordinate 1,691 downwards.
GATTCAAAATGGCTACACCAGCGCTTGATCGTCTTGGCATCGAACAGATCGGCGTTGTACTGGCACTCAAGGCGAAGCGTGCCACTCTGCTGCACCACATTAATGAACAACTCAAAATTTTCAAAGCTGCGCGCATTCGATTCAAATGCAACCCGAAGACCGGGAAATCCCAGCGCGTCGGCATCTAGCTCTGGATCAATGTTGAAGACGACATTTATCAAGGGCAGACGACCGGGATCGCGCTCAATGACGATTTTCTTGAGCAACGTGCCGAGTGTGTAGCTTTGATGTTCGTAGCCATCAAGCATGGTGGTTCTTGTCGCCGCAACCACTTCTTTGAAGGTCGTTGATTCATGAAGCTGCACGCGCATCGGCAGCAGATTTACGCAGTGTCCCACAAGATTATCCAGCCCGCTTGCTGATTGACCGGCAGCGGGAATACCGATGACGATGTCTTCCGCACTCGTTAGCCGATGAACCAATGCGGTGAGCGCACCAAGCAAAGTTGCGAAAAGACTTGCGCCTACACTAGCGCCCGCCTTTCGTATAGCGCTCACCAGCGCTGCATCAAGCACGTAATCTTCGCGACGGGATGTGAACGTCCGCCAGGTCGAACGCGGGCGATCAGCTGGCAAATCAAAGCTCGTTGCAATATCGGAAAAGCGCGATAGCCAATATGCTTCATCGGCGGCATTTTCTTTCGTGCCAATCCGTGCATTTTGTTGGAGCGAATAATCGGCATAGGACTCCGCAGGCAACAATGGCTTCCCTTCCTCGCCTGCCGCAGCGGCGTAAAGTGAAGCCAGATCATTCAGCACCACCCCAAAGGACCAACCATCACAAACGATGTGATGCGCCGTGATAATCAAGGTATGTTCGCTGTCGCTTACCTTCAAGATTTCCGCACGAAACAGCGGACCTTTTTCCAGATCAAATTGGGTTTCGACCGCGTGCCGGCGCGCAGCTTCTATGCCGGCTGCATTCGGCAAAGATTCATGCTTACTCAGATCGATCAGTGGAACATCAAGTGAAATATCTTTTGCAATGCACAGATTTTCGCCATTCGCGCTGATGGTCGCACGCAGCGCATCGTGCCGCTCCACCAAAGCACGAAGCGCTGCGCGAAGCGCGCCAACATCGAGCGGGCCAGTGAATCTTAGCGAAATCGATTCGTTGTAAGCAAGGGACGCCTCGCGGCTAAGTTGATCAGCAAGCCAAATTTCGCGCTGCGGTTCCGTCGTCGGGACGATGACCGCAACATCAGCACCCGCAAATGGATCGTAATCGACAGTTTGCAATTTCGAATTTGCGTTCATGCATCGAGTCTCAAATACTTACCTGGGCTATCCAGATTCGGTACAAACCACGCGGCATTACCTTCCGGATCTTTGCCGATGCGTGCGCCTATGACAGGTGGCTTAGTCGAGTCAAAAATAGCGGCAGTCGCGTTTTTGCGCTTTGGAATAAATCCCGATTCCTGCAGCTCAATCACCGACTCCTTAAACGCGGCTTTAATTTTCGCAATATCGTCAACGCTGTGCGCAGTGGTAAAAAAGCACGGGAAATTATCAAGAATATGAATGCCACGACTGCGCATCATGCCAAACAATAAATCTTGCAGTGGGTGCTCTTCAGTGAAGAACGTTTTCCAAACGGAGGCAAAAGATTTGAGCACAATCGGCGCACCCATT
>JAYTZV010000091.1:0-15065 GCA_043741695.1 Burkholderiales bacterium | reverse complement strand
TGGCGAACGCGTCATCGCTCGGTGCAAAGATCGTGAACGGTCCCTGATTTTTAAGAGAGTCGGACAAGCCCGCCGCTTTGACGCTGGCGAGAAATATCTTGAACGAGCCAGCAGAAACTGCGGTGTCAATCAGGTTGCCAGCCTGTGCGGCACTGATAGATGTCAACAGACCAAAGGCGATGGCGGGAGCAAAGGCAGCGTGCATGTTGATCTCCTAAAGAATGCGTTGCCAGCACGGTCGATCTTGTTTTGTGCTGGAACGCTGGGCATGAGGACACGTTACGCGCCTATTTTTAGAAGATATTGATTTAAACCATTGGAGGTGTATCTTGCCCCGCATTGAACCTGGTCAGCTTGTAAGTACTATCTGCGCGATCACGTGTTGTTGCACTTGCTTGTGCAGGGCCAGCGTGACGTGGCCGATGGCATCGAGCGATATATTGATTGCTCCATCTAAATGCGCTGATTGTTGTGGCGCAATGATGTTGTCGTGGTGCGAATAAATGGAAGTGATCAATGCGCGCGTGACGGCGGTTTCGGATTCGCCGAGTTGACGCAGCCATGTACTGGACTCGGCATTGCCACAGGTCACATTCATCGCCATCTGCTGCACATTTTTGCCGATACCACTCTTGGCCAGCGCGGTACCGTGATGTGGTGAGCCGATGGTGATGACTTTGGCGACAGATGTGCTGCCGAAGTTGCGTAAATATGCGCGGCAGACCAGCCCGCCCATGCTATGACCGATCAGGATGAGTCGGTTGCTGGTAGAGCTGTCAAGCAACTCGGCGATGGCCTGATGCAGCGCGGGCAAATAGTCATCGATCGATCCGAAAACTGGCTCCAATGTCACCGCATGATGGCTGATGCGCGCGGCACTAAGCGCCTTGCTCATCGCATGCCAGTAGCCGCTGTTGCAGCCATAGCCATGCACCAGCAAAACAGGCAGGCCAACCGGGTTATTTACTTTGCGTTTGCTGAATGCGCAAAACGCCATGGTCCAGCTCGAACTCAGCATCGATGAAAGAAATTCGGTGAAAAAAAGCCGGATTGCAGTACCCGGCTTGATGCGGGTATTGGCTGAACGTGTGCTGCGATAACGTCGGGACAGACGAAAGCTGTTTGCGGTAATTGCAAGACGAATCAGGACGACTATTGCAACACCAAACGTCACTGACCAGCCGGGATGTGTTGGTAAAAAGTGCTGATAGATCAGCGTGGAAACTGTTACCACCGCGAGAAGCTGAAGCACGAGCAAAAGGCGGAGCAGAAGAGCGATCATCGTAGTCGTAGTCGTATTGCGTTGCAGGGTGGCTACTGAACCGGCTCGGTGCAGCAAGCGCCAGCATGCTGATTGTTACGGTAGTTAGCTGCCGGTTTTCTGGTCACGCAGGCTGAATTGGACTAGCCGTGTACCGACGATGCGATCATGCACGAACTGACGCGCCGGGTCTAGCCAGGCCAATGCCGCCCAGATCAATAAATTGGCTGCCGGAATGGCGACCAATAACCAGCCATGTACACCTAGTAGTTTTGCTACCAGTAACCCCGGTACGAACCAAAGCCAACTCAGCAGATAACGTAGGGTGGCGCGCGGCATCGACACAGGTCCACCGTCGGCGGCGGTCAGTCGCACGCGCCAGGTTTTCATTGCGAGCGTCTGCCCACCATGGCTCCAGAACCAGATGAAGTACACCCCGATCACAATGAACAGCCAATATTGCAAACCTTGCCGAAGATACAGTGCGTGGCGCTGTTGCAAAAGGGTACCGAAAATCCATCCGGCGATGAAGAGCACGCCAAACAACAACAGACTTTCGTACAACATTACTGCCAGTCTGCGCGTAATCGATGTAGCGGGCGCCTGTTCGGACATACGCGTTATTTAGCCGGTACGGCGCTTGCGGCCGGCACAACGGGCGCAGTCGGTGTTGGTACCGTGGCTGATGCAGCTGAGTTCCTTGCAGCTTGGTTACCGAGTACTTTTGGCGGCGTAATTACCGGCGATACCGGTGAGGTTGGCAAATTGGCAACATGCTTCTTGGCAGCGATATCTTTTGCCAGGCGCTTTTTTTCAGTTTCCGGCAGCTGCTGATATTGCTGCCACTCGGCCGATTTCTGTTCTGCGTCCAGATTTTTCGTGCGGGAGTAGACCTCACGTGCATGACGTCGCTGATCCGGAGAAAGCTTCGCCCAGACCCGCATTTTTTCCTGGAGTCGCTGTTGCTCGTCCGGCTTCATGCTTGAGAATCGGCTGCTGATTTGCAGCCACTTTTTCTTGCGAAAGGTATCGATCTTGCTCCACTCGACTTCCAGTGGTGCCAGCGCGATTTGCTGCGCTGGCGTTAGCTCGGACCAGAATGGATGCGTTTCCGCCCTCAGCGGGGTCACGGCTGTTGCGCTAACAGGCGGTTTGGTAGGAGCAACAACGGGCGCCGGAGGCGACATGCCGACGGCTAAACAAGAAGTTACTAGTAGTGCAAGTGCTGCGCAAAACCCGGTCAAACACCGCGCGCTATCTTTACGCAGAATCGTCACCGTTGTCACTCAACGTGCCTGGCCAGGTAGGCACTGAAGCCTTGGTCCAGGTAAGCGTTCAACGGCAACTCGTCTGAAAGAACCGCTGCATCGATGTCAGCAGTTTCACTGAGTCGGTTTTGCTTTTCGAAATTGTAGATACCGGAAAGGCCGACCAGTAGTGCGATGAGTGGAATAACCAAGCCAGCACGACTGAGCCAAGACGAATGTTGTACGGCGCCACCAAAGCCGCCTGCCAATGCCCGAAAAGATACGGTAAGTGCGGTGCTTTTGTCTGCGCGCTTGATTGCAAGGGCTTTTTTTCTTGCATTCGCCAAGCGCTCGGTTGTAGTAACCGGGAGCGCGTCGAGATGTTCGTTTAATGCATTGCGAATTTTGTAAGCGAAGTTGACTTCTCTGGCGTTCATAATGTGATTCCTTTGCCTTTTAGCGCTTGTGCCAGTGTGTGCGTTGCGCGAGAACAGTGTGTTTTCACACTGCCTTCGGAGCACCCCATCGCTGCGGCCGTTTCGGCCACGTCGAGATCCTGCCAGTAACGCATCAGGAACGCCTCACGTTGACGCGTCGGAAGTTTTTGTACTTCGAGATCGATTGCCGTCAGGGTCTGTTCGCGTTCAAGCTTGTCGGCGGTCGATTCCGAAGCAGCAGAACCTTCTTCCGGCGAAAAATGCTCCAACAGATCGAAGTCTTCCCCGCCTTCCTTGTTGCCCGACAGGCTGGAAAACAAGGTGACCCACGTATTGCGGACTTTTTCGCGTCGAAAATAATCGTGGATCGTATTTTGCAGGATACGTTGAAAAAGCAAAGGGAGTTCGGCGGGGGGCTTGTCGCCATAGCTTTGAGACAACTTGATCATGGCATCCTGCACGATATCCAGTGCCGATTCGTCTTTTCGGACCGCATAGACAGCTTGCTTGAAGGCACGCCGTTCAACGCTTTCAAGAAAATCGGATAGCTCTTTGTCAGTTGCCATTCAGTGAGGCAAGCGACGCCGCATTGCCAAAAAAATCAATCAACGTGCAATCGCGTAGTTGGTCGATAAGGAGGGGCTCTTTCGAGGATGTGCGCATCCTAGCAAAAAAGGGTTCATTTGTGCATGATATTTGTGACAAGCTGCCCGATTTGCGCTTGTTTGGACCATTTTAACTTGACCTCAAGACAGCAACCCTTTACCTTATACGACCTTCTCACATTGCAGAAGGGTATGGTCTCGCGGACGGCTTCGCATAATGAAGCGGGTGTGCGAGACGCGCTTTACTCCAAGGCTGTTTGCTTTGACCCGCGCCACAAGCGCGAGAACTCCGATTTACCGTGACAGACCCCGTGGCTGAACGAGTCGCGCTAACCGGTGTTGAGGCGCTATCCAGGCGATAGCGTCGGCAATGCAGGAACCGCACAAAAAAGGGAAGCCGCAGCACCGTCACCTGCGTTGGATTCGTCAGGAAAAAGCATCCGATCAATTTCCACTGGACCTTGAAAGGACTATTACATGAATACCGAAACTCCCAGCCTGCATCATGCAGAAGCTGCAGCTGCCGAAATGACTGGCGCAGAAATAGTCGTACGTTGTCTAGCTGAAGAAGGTGTCGAGCACGTTTTCGGCTATCCAGGCGGCGCGGTGCTGTACATCTACGACGCCATCTACAATCAAGACAAATTTCAGCACATTCTGGTACGACACGAACAAGCCGCGATTCACGCAGCCGACGCGTATTCCCGCAGCTCGCAAAAAGTCGGCGTAGCACTGGTCACCTCTGGTCCCGGCGTCACCAATGCAGTGACCGGACTGGCGACTGCCTACATGGATTCGATCCCGATGGTGATCATTTCCGGTCAGGTGCCATCGCATGCGATCGGCCAGGATGCATTTCAGGAATGCGATACCGTCGGCATTACACGGCCGTGCGTCAAACATAATTTTCTCGTCAAGGATGTCAAAGACCTGGCGATGACGATGAAGAAAGCGTTCTACATCGCCACTACCGGGCGTCCCGGCCCTGTGCTCGTCGATATTCCGAAGGATATTTCGATGCACAAGTGTGCATATTCGTATCCCAAAGAAGTCGAGATGCGTTCGTACAAGCCGGTCGACAAAGGGCATGCAGGGCAGATCCGCAAAGCCGTGCAATTGCTGCTGAGCGCAGAGCGGCCAATGATTTACACCGGTGGTGGCGTCATCCTCGCCAATGCCTCTGCGGAATTGAATCAACTAGTCGACAAGCTTGGCTTCCCGGTGACCAATACGCTCATGGGTCTCGGCGCCTACCGCGCATCGAGCGACAAATTTGTCGGCATGCCCGGCATGCACGGCACCTACGAAGCCAACATGGCGATGCAACATTCGGACGTGCTGATCGCCATCGGCGCGCGCTTCGATGATCGGGTGATCGGCAACCCTAAACATTTTTCGTCGAATCCGCGGAAGATCATTCATATCGACATCGATCCGTCGTCGATTTCAAAACGCGTCAAAGTTGACATTCCAATCGTCGGCAACGTGCGTGATGTACTGCAGGAATTGCTGAGCCAGCTCGATGCAGCGGAAGCCAATGCGCAGCGGCCAAATCAGGCGTCGCTTGCCTCATGGTGGAAGCAGATCAACGAATGGCGTGGCAAGGAGTGCCTGAAATTCGCGACATCAGATACCGTCATCAAGCCGCAATCGGTGGTGCAAAAAGTCTGGGATATCACCAAGGGCGATGCATTCATTACCTCGGACGTCGGCCAACATCAAATGTGGGCGGCGCAATACTACGGTTTCGACAAACCACGTCGCTGGATCAATTCCGGTGGTCTCGGTACGATGGGCGTCGGCTTGCCGTATGCGATGGGCGTGCAGATGGCCAACCCCGATGCAACCGTGGCGTGTATCACTGGTGAAGCATCGATTCAGATGTGTATCCAGGAACTGGCCACCTGCAAACAATATCACTTGACGCCAAAAATTATTTTGCTCAACAACCGCTTCCTTGGCATGGTGCGGCAGTGGCAGCAGATCGATTACGGTTCACGTTATTCCGAATCGTATATGGATTCGCTGCCCGACTTTTCGATGTTGGCCGAATCGTTCGGTCACGTCGGTATGAAAATCGAAAATCCACGCGATATTGATGGTGCTTTGAAAGAAGCCTTTGGCATGAAAGATCGACTGGTTTTCATGAACTTTATTACTGATCAGAGTGAAAACGTCTGGCCAATGGTCAAGGCAGGCAAGGGCCTGACTGAAATGCTGCTTGGCTCGGAGGATCTGTAATGCGCCATATCGTTTCCATCCTGCTCGAAAATGAAGCCGGTGCGCTGTCGCGCGTGGTCGGTCTGTTTTCTGCACGCGGCTACAACATCGAAACGCTAACGGTCGCCCCGACCGAAGACCCGACGTTGTCGCGCATGACCATTGCCACTAGCGGCTCGGACGATGTGATCGAACAGATCACTAAGCATTTGAATCGCCTGATCGAAGTCGTCAAGGTAGTTGACCTGACCGAAGGTGCACACATCGAGCGCGAGCTGATGCTGATCAAGGTCAGGGCAGTTGGCAAGGAGCGTGAAGAAATGAAGCGTACCGCAGATATTTTCCGCGGTCGCATCATCGACGTTACCGAAAAAACTTATACGATCGAACTGACTGGCAACAAGACCAAGCTCGATGCGTTTATCGATTCGATCGACAAGACTGCCATTCTTGAAACGGTCCGTACCGGCGGCTCCGGCATTGGTCGTGGCGAGCGTATTCTCAAAGCCTGATTTAAATCTTAGTCGCAAAACATAACCTCACTTCATACCAACATCATTGCTAGGAAATATCATGAAAGTTTTTTACGATAAAGATTGCGACCTGTCCCTGATCAAAGGCAAAAACGTCGCCATCATCGGTTACGGCTCGCAAGGTCACGCGCATGCACAAAACCTGAACGATTCAGGTTGTAAGGTCACCGTGGGTCTGCGCAAGGGTGGTGCATCGTGGGATAAGGTCAAGAACGCCGGCCTCAACGTGGCTGAAGTCAACGACGCAGTCAAAGCCGCTGACGTCATCATGATTTTGCTGCCGGATGAAAACATCGCGCAGGTCTATAACGAAAACGTTGCGCCACATGCCAAGCAAGGTGCCGTACTCGCGTTTGCACACGGCTTTAACGTGCACTACGGTCAAGTCGTGCCACGCGCTGATCTGGACGTCATCATGATCGCGCCGAAAGCGCCAGGCCATACCGTGCGCTCGACCTACGCACAAGGTGGCGGTGTGCCACACCTGATCGCAATCTACCAAGACAAGTCAGGTATGGCGCGCGACGTCGCACTGTCGTACGCAATGGCAAACGGCGGCGGTCGTGCTGGCATTATCGAGACCAACTTCCGCGAAGAAACCGAGACCGATTTGTTCGGTGAACAAGCTGTGTTGTGCGGCGGTGCAGTCGAATTGATCAAGGCTGGTTTCGAAACGTTGACCGAAGCAGGCTACGCTCCAGAGATGGCGTATTTTGAATGTTTGCACGAACTCAAACTGATCGTCGATCTGATCTATGAAGGCGGCATCGCCAACATGAATTATTCGATCTCGAACAATGCCGAATACGGTGAATATGTCACCGGCCCGCGCATCGTTACCGAAGACACCAAGAACGCCATGCGTCAGTGCCTGAAGGATATTCAAACCGGCGAATATGCAAAAAGCTTCATCCTTGAAAACAAGGCAGGTGCACCCACGCTGATCTCGCGTCGTCGTTTGACGGCTGAGCATCAGATTGAAGAAGTCGGCGCGAAATTGCGCGCGATGATGCCGTGGATTGCAAAAAATAAACTGGTCGATCAATCAAAGAACTAATGTCTTAATTGATGCGGGCATCCTGCAGCAGACGCTTGCAAGCGTCCGCTGCGTGCGGTCAAAAAACGGTGCGAAACCACCGTTTTTCTCTTGCCCTCACGTGCCGTGGATTGCAAAAAATAAACTGGTCGATTTATCAAAGAGCCATGCACTTGCTAGCGTAAGGCATGATGCGGCACGCGTTTCCGTCAGTTGCAGATCCGCTTGAAAAAATTTTGCCACCCATCATTCCCCGTAGGTTAGCGATAGATCGCCACATCAACCAATAGCTGATTGTCATGTGCAGTCGAGCCAGTGGCATTTGGATGTGGCGCAGTAGATATTGAATTACACGTCACAGATTGTTGTACCGTGCAGGGCATTTCTCCGTCCGATCGGCTTAGCCTGAATAGTAGCCACGTGCATTGAACATGAGCTCATCGACCTCAGATGTTTTGGTCAGAAGACAACACTCCCTGGAGCAAATGACGATTACGGCTAATTAATCAGTCGGCCAACCTTTGCCTAAACCGGGCTCCTGATCAACCGGGTTGCGTGTTTCCTTTTGCGAGGGCTGCAGCCTTCTCTTCCGCTGAACGGCGTAGCAAGGTACTCGTTTGGTTTGCCGCATTTTTCTCAGTCAGATCGATCGGTGTCTCGCCAGTTTTATTCAAGGCGTCGAGATTAGCGCCATGATTAATTAACGCAGCAACACTGGCCAATCCTGTCGTGCTGGCAGCGGCATAGTGCAGCGGTGTTTCACCGTCGATATCTTTTCGCTCAATCTCGGCCTGATCTTCAAGCAACGCTGTAATCATGTTCGATTTAGCGTACAGAGCAGCAAGGTGAAGTGGTGTTTGGTTGATTTTATTGCGCTGGTTGACGTAGGCACCGCGTTTTACTAATTAAGTGACACGATTTGCTATGGATAGAGGATTTAGTGCCGTGGATGCCGACGCGCTTTCCTCATGTGCATCACGCGCGATTTCATGCAGCAACGTACCCATCTCGTTGGCATGATTGGGAGCGATGATGCCGTGGTCGATCAGCTTCATTAGCGCCTCGAAGTCTTTGCGGTTCCCGGTAGACGCAATATGGCGGGCATCGATCGAGATGTTGTCGTGTTGGCCTGATAGATAAGCGATTGCATGTGATATTTCCGCCATCTCGGTTGCGTCCAGCTTTTTGCCATCGGGAAGAATTAAGTGATGCTGCTTTAATCGTCCGGCTAATTTTCCTTCTTGATCGATGACGCTTTGCCCGATCGCTAGAATAATTGCATCTTTTTCTTCGGCACTAATCTGCCCCATCGTATTGTCAATTTTTTCTGTCTCTCCACGCTTTCGCATTTCGTTGAGCTGCTTATCCCAGGTCGCAAGGCCCTTGTTCCACGCACCGATGGTGGCAAGGTCCTGTTGGGAACGAACAGTCTTTGCCGTTGAGCTACTTCCTTTCTTGATTCGATCCCATTGCGCTTCTTGGGTTGCCGAAATTTCCAGAAGTTTTTTAGCGGCATATCTTCCCGAAGTAACCACCGAATCATATCGATCACGGCGTCTGACGGCCTGTTCCGGCTCGGTTCTATCGCTCGCTGAATGAGATGATATTGAACTGCGCTGAGATTCAGTCGACACTGAAGCGCTTCCAGCACTGAAGCGATTGGCGAGTGTCTTGAAAGCCGAAAGCACACGTCCGATGTGAGAACTGCTCATGTGATTGCCCCAAAAGGTGTGTCATGACGTTATGGTGAATGGCTATGAGTGGAAGCGTTTGGAAAACAGTTCCGTTTGGCGAAAACGATAGCGTCAATCTATTGTTGCCGAACATCGTGATGCTGCTTTTTATTTGTTCACGTCAGGGATCGTCCGTGCGTGCGCGTTGCACAACTCGAGATGTTGCAAATGGTTCCTGATTATTCCCAATGATTCAACACCGATTCAAATTTTTACCTAGCCGGAACCTCGCGATTGCCTCTTCGTTTTGCTATTTTTCATTCCTCTGTTGCGAGGAAGCGCATCGATCATAATCATTTGTGTCGCATTTTTTAAATGTGTATCGATGCCGGCAGAGGTATTTTCGCTGGGTTATCATCGAAGCTAAATTGACACTCTGTATGCTGCTTTTCATTAATCACATCACTTCTGGAATCTTCTCGTGACTACGAAAAAATCTACATCTTCAACCGCGACAATGGACTTCGGCATCAGCGAAAAAGACCGCAGCAAAATCGTCGGCGGTCTGTCGCACTTGCTGGCAGATACCTACACGCTGTATTTGAAAACCCATAACTTCCATTGGAACGTCACCGGCCCAATGTTCCAAACATTGCATTTAATGTTCATGGATATGTACAACGAGCAGTGGCTCGCCGTCGATTTGCTTGCAGAGCGCATTCGCTCACTTGGTGAACCCGCACCCGGTACCTACGAACAGTTCGCCACACTGACAGCGATCAAGCCGAGCAAGGGTCTGCCGAAAGCCAAAGACATGATTCGTGAACTGGTTGAAGGCCAGGAAACCGTGGCGCGCACCGCACGTGCGGTATTTCCAATTGCCGAAAAAGCTAATGATCAGCCGACCTGCGATTTGCTGACCCAGCGCATGCAAATTCATGAAAAAAATGCATGGATGTTGCGCAGCTTGCTCGAAGAATAAGTTGCGCGCGGGTCGATCGGCGGTCGACTCAATTATGGCAGCACGAATTATTTGGGAGTAGGGCTGTCCCGGCGTACACTTTGGCTCACGATTTACCGGGAGACTCGCTTGCGCTATCGATCACGTCATCTCATTCTTACGCTGCTATTACCAGCATCGATGGTGCATGCGCAAACGCCACCATCGACTGCTGGTACGCTAGTTACGTTGTCTGCTAGCGGTGAAGTAAAACACGCTAATGATCAGGCGCATTTGACACTGCGACTCGATGAGCAAGACAAGGATCGCTCTGCGGCAGTCTCGCGCCTGAATCAAAAGATGAAGCAAGGAATCGCGCTAGTCAAGCGTGACGATAGTGCCGCGTTATTGACAACGCGCGGTTATTCCACCACACCGATTTATCCCGACGAGCCTCAAAAGGCTAGTGCTAAATTGCGCCAGATTATTGGCTGGCGAGTTAGTCAGTCGCTCGATGTAATGACCACTAATCTTACTGGTCTACCTGCGCTGGTCGCCGATGCGCAAACCTTGTACGCCTTGCAGGGTTTATCGTTTTCACTGACTGAACCTGCCGTACGCAAGCTCGATGAAGAGCGTATTCAGATCGCGTGGCGTAATCTGAATGCGCGCATTACTGCAGTAACCAAGGCAATGGGGCGTAGTAGCGCGGATGCGACTATTGAATCGGTTGACGTGGATTCGTCGGCAAACTACGCAACGCAGCAAAGAAACGCGGTGCCGATGGCGATGATGCGCAGTGCTGGCGATGCGATGCCAATCGAGAATCCCGATTTTGAGCCGGGGGAAACGGCACTGTCTCTGCAAGTCAGTGCAAAAGTACGGCTCAAATGATTCGTCAGGTGTTGGCGACAATGTTCGTCGCTGCTATCGCTTCTGCGGCAGGCTGCAAGCCTGCTGCGCCGCCCGAAAAACCGCTGGCCGCGCAACGCAAAGTGATGAAGCAAGCCAGCGAACTAGGTGAGCAACTGCAGCAGCAGAGTGATCAGCGATTGAAGTCGCTCGATGAGACAAAATAACGGCGACGCTCTTCGTGCGCAGAGTAGCCGGCGATACTTTCCTCGCGGCGTCGTCTAGAATAGCGTCGCGCGGCTTTGCCCGAGCCGCTTTTTATTTTGTGCAGTACATCGAAACGGACTTTGCATGACTCCTTTTAACCGCCGCAAACCCAAGCGGGCCGGACCGTCTCTGACAAAAATGCTGCGCTTCAAACGGCCCGCAGTCGCGAGTCCACTGCAAGGCGAAGCAACGCAGCCACGACCTACCTTGCGTCGCCGCGGCATCTATTTGTTACCGAATGCGTTCACGACAGCAGCACTCTTTTGTGGGTTCTATGCCATCGTCATGGGTATGAATCGCAATTTCGAATTTGCGTCCATCGCGATTTTTGCCGCGATGATCCTTGATAGTATCGATGGCCGCGTGGCGCGGTTGACCAACACGCAAAGTGAATTCGGTGCGCAGTACGACAGTCTCTCCGACATGGTCTCGTTCGGAGCTGCGCCGGCGTTGGTGGTGTACGAATGGTCGTTGCGCGGCATGGGTAAGTTAGGCTGGCTGGCAGCATTTGTGTATTGCGCAGGCGGTGCATTACGGCTTGCGCGCTTCAACACGAATATCGCGGTGGTCGACAAGCGTTATTTCCAGGGCTTGCCGAGTCCAGCGGCAGCTGCGATGGTCGCGGGCTTTATCTGGCTAATGACCGACCTTGGCATACCAGGAGACAGTTTGAAATGGTTTGCTTGGGCAATCACGTTGTATGGCGGTTTGACCATGGTGAGCAACGTGCCGTTTTACAGCTTCAAGGACATCAATCTGCGCAAGTCGGTACCATTTATCGTTGCATTCCTGATCGTGCTGGGATTCGTTGCGGTGTCGAGCGATCCGCCGAAATTTTTCTTTGGCATGTTCGTGACTTACGGCTTGTCTGGTTATGTCATTTATGCGTGGCGGCTGTTCAAAGGAAAACCAGTCAGCATCGTGCAGACTAGCGTTGATGATCATGACGACAAATAGCAGTGTTCACGTCGTATGACCACAGGGTAGCGTGCATCGGGCAAAATGGAGCATGTACGTTGCCGACGTGCGACCAGAGCAAAAATGACGTGTGAACTACGAGAGGAATCACCATGAGCGCATCCAACAAACTGATAATTTTCGACACCACCTTGCGCGATGGTGAGCAGTCGCCCGGCGCCTCGATGACCAAGGATGAAAAAATCCGCATCGCGCGCCAGCTCGAACGCTTGAAAGTCGACGTGATCGAAGCGGGTTTCGCCGCGGCTTCGCAAGGGGATTTCGAATCGATCCATGCGATCGCCGGCATCATCAAGGAAGCGACGGTGTGTTCGTTATCGCGGGCGAATGATCGCGATATTTCACGTGCTGCCGAAGCGCTCGCACCGGCTGAGCGCAAACGCATTCACACCTTCATCGCAACGTCACCGCTGCACATGGAAAAGAAGCTGCGGATGACACCGGATCAAGTGTTCGAGCAAGCCAAGCAGGCAGTACGGTTTGCGCGCAACTTCACCGACGATGTGGAGTTTAGTCCGGAAGACGGCAGTCGTTCAGACGTTGATTTTTTGTGTCGCGTGCTCGAAGGCGTGATCAAGGAAGGCGCCACCACGATCAACTTTGCCGACACGGTGGGCTATGGTGTGCCGGAGCTGTACGGCCAGATGCTGCGCACGCTGCGTGAGCGCATTCCGAATTCCGACAAGGCAGTGTGGTCAGTGCACTGCCATAACGACCTCGGCATGGCGGTCGCGAATTCGCTGGCAGGTGTGATGATTGGCGGCGCGCGTCAAGTCGAATGCACGATCAACGGTCTGGGTGAGCGGGCCGGTAATACGGCGCTGGAAGAAATCGTGATGGCGGTACGTACGCGCCGCGACTACTTCAATCTGGAGCTATCGATCGATGCCACGCAAATCGTACCGGCCTCAAAATTAGTCTCGCAAATTACTGGTTTTGCAGTGCAGCCGAACAAGGCAGTGGTCGGCGCGAATGCATTTGCGCATGCGTCGGGTATTCATCAGGACGGCGTATTGAAAGCGCGCGACACTTACGAAATCATGCGCGCCGAAGATGTCGGCTGGGCCGCCAACAAAATCGTGCTGGGCAAGCTGTCGGGCCGAAACGCGTTCAAGCAGCGTCTGGAAGAACTCGGCATCGCACTCGAATCGGAAGCGGAAGTCAATGCGGCGTTCTCGCGCTTCAAGGAACTGGCCGATCGCAAGTCGGATATTTTCGATGAAGACATCATAGGGCTGGTGTCCGAAGAAGCGCAGTCGCATGCAAAGGAATACTACGCATTCGTCTCGCTGTCGCAGCATTCCGAAACGGGCGAAATGCCAACGGCCACGGTGGTGTTTTCGATCGATGGTAAAGAGACGCGCTGCACGGGTGAGGGTAATGGACCAGTCGATGCAATTGTCAATGCGATCGAGTCGCAAACTGCCAGCGGTGCTGAGTTGCTGCTGTTTTCAGTCAATGCAATTACGACCGGTACGCAGTCGCAGGGTGAGGTGACAATGCGCTTGTCGAAGGCCGGGCGTATTGTCAACGGTGTGGGCGCTGATCTGGATATTGTGGTGGCATCAGCCAAGGCGTATTTGTCGGCGTTGAACAAGCTGCATTCGAAGATTGAAAAACTCAATCCGCAATTGTAGGCGACCATGCGGCAAGACAGCGCGTCGCACCTAGCGCTGTTGCTGTTGGATCAGCGCCGCAGCGGAAAGCGCGTGTCCGGATCAAAGCGCAGATCCGGACCGTTCATCATCTTCCGCACAATTCCCTGTTGATCGAAGTACACATGCATCAACGAGTCCCATGCGTTGCTTTCCTTGTACGCATAGGACCAGACTTCTTGCTGAGTCCGCACAAAATATTGAGTCTCGCCCGGTGTGCCGATGGTGCGCAAGACGTCTTCTCGGGTTGATTTTCCGACGGTGATGGTGGCAAAAACCGGCGTGCTTAGCACCTGTTGATACGATTCCAACCGACCATCGGCACCGATGCGCGCCATCCAGGTGCGCTGTCCCCACGGCCCGGTGGAATACTCCAGCACATGCGCTGCACCGTCTTCGTAGCGATGGCGCGGTGGTCCGAGGCGGCTAAGCACTTCAGCCTCGGTATTGCCAGGATTGACCGGCGGGGCAAGCAGCGATGCGCAGCCGTTGAGCAGTAAAGAGATCGCCAGAACAGCGGCTGACTGGGTAAATCGATATGCGTTTGCATGAAAGCGAATCACGGCGTACCTCGCAAGGATTGGCTAATTTGAAAAGGCAGGCGCTTTAATGTACACTGCGCGTCTGGTGAAATTTTGACCGGGTTTTATTGTAGTCGGGCTGTAGTCTTCATTCTGCAGCTATTATTTAATCGTTGTTCACGGTGTCTGGGGTTGATACTCCGCTCACCGCCTGTGAAAGGTAGTAATCATGTCAATGGAAAAATCCAGTAAAGCTGCAATCATTGCAGACAATGCACGCGGTACCAACGATACCGGCTCTCCGGAAGTGCAAGTCGCACTGCTGACCGCCCGTATCAATGAACTGAATGGTCACTTCAAGGCACACGCCAAGGATCATCATTCACGTCGTGGTCTGATCATGATGGTCAATCGTCGTAAAAGCCTGCTGTCGTACCTGAAGGGCAAAGACGCGACGCGATATCGTTCACTGATCGAAAAACTCGGTTTGCGTAAATAAGCCAGGTTGCTGCATCAAGGCCCTGATCGTTATTTGCTGAAATGCCCGCATCGGCTTAGCTGATGCGGGCATTTTGTATTTGACGTGTTTGTAAGTCGTGTTTGTAAAGCGTGTTTGTAATTTGTATTCGTAATTCGTAATTCGTATTCGTAATTTGTATTCGTGCATCGTAGTTGGAAAAGCAGCTAAGCGGCTAAGCAGCAAAGCAGTTACGCAGCAAGAGGCCCCGCATCCGTGCAGGTTCTCCGTGGTGAGGTGAACGACAGCCCCTGAAAATCTGTCGGCAAAATAGAAAGGAATCACCGTGTTCAATAAAGTAACCAAGACCTTCCAATATGGTC
>JAYTZV010000090.1:0-5600 GCA_043741695.1 Burkholderiales bacterium | reverse complement strand
ATATGTCGGGCAGTTTGCTGCCAATCACGCACGGTATCGCCGGCGAAACAGGGATCATCAAGAGTATCGATTATCGCGGCAACAATGTGCTTGCGGCGTACACCTCGCTGGGTGACGGACTTGGCATGGTGGTGAAAAAAAATACCACCGAACTGTATGCTGGAATTCGCACCGCGCTCACATTGAGCATCTTGCTGATGATGATCATTGCTTTCAGCGGTGCGCTCTTGCTTCGGATCCAACTGCGGCCCTTGACTAGCCGCCTGAGAGAAACTGAAACACGGCTCAACCGGCTTGCGCGCTTCGACTCGCTTACTGGCCTGCCAAATCGGTATGAACTCAATGAACGTCTTGAAAGCGCGCTTTTTCGCCGAAATCGTTCCGGCACGCGACTGGCGATATTATTCCTCGATGTCGATCATTTCAAAGCGATCAACGATACGATGGGACATGCCGTTGGCGATGCGGTATTACAGCAATTCGCACAGCGCCTGCTGCTGTCGGTGCGCGCCACCGATACGGTGGCACGGTTGGCAGGCGACGAATTCGTAGTGGTTCTCGAAGGATTGAACGACGTGGCAGAGGCAGATCTTGTTGCACAAAAAATTATCCAGAAGGTGCGACAAGATTTGTGCATCGCACAGCATCAGATCACACTGACGACGAGTATTGGCGTTGCCTGCGGCTTTGCAGAAAATCTGTTGCCCGCCGACCTGCTCGCCCTGGCCGATGCGGCGCTATATCGTGCCAAGACTGAAGGGCGCGATACCTACGTACTGGAAAGATGCTGAACCCTGCAAGGAAAGGTGACAAACAGCGCCAGTTCAACCGGTTGGACCGCTTATTTGCGCGACATCCGGCGATAGAATTTCCATCCGGCGCTTAAAATCAGCGGCACTACGGCGGTACCGATCCCGACGAGAATGATTGCACTGAGATGGTCGCGGATCACCGGAATATTCCCGAAAAAATATCCCGCTACGCAGAGTCCTGCAACCCACGCGATCGCACCAGTGATGTTGAAGAACTGGAAGCTGGCAAAACCCATCGAAGAAATGCCGGCCACGAACGGCGCAAAGGTGCGCACGATCGGCACGAAGCGCGACAGCACGATGGTCTTGCCACCATGCTTCTCATAAAAGATGTGCGTGCGCTGCAGCGCCTTGTGATCCAGCCAGCGATAATTGTGGGTGTAGACTTTTTTCCCGATCGCGCGACCGATTGCATAATTCACCGTGTTACCGATGATGGCTGCGGCAAACAGCAAAATCACCAACAACCAGATATTCAATTGACCGCTTGCACAAAATGCACCGGCAATGAAAAGCAGTGTGTCACCTGGCAGGAACGGCAACACCACCAGACCGGTCTCGCAAAAAATAATACCGAACAAAACCGCATAGACCGCAGAGCCGTATTGCGCGATGAAGGTACCGAGGTATTTATCGACATGCAAAAACAAGTCAAAGAACTGTATCAAATCCATGCTTATCCTGAGGGTCACAGCCACGCTGATGCGGTTAAATCGTTCGGTTCATTCGGTTCGTTCGGTCCGTTCGGTCCGTTGGTGAGTGCAGCGGTTTTAGCGCGGCCAGCCATGATCAAAGTTGCGGCATGATACACCAGCGCGCTTCCCATAAAGGCTGCGACCGGGCAATCAATACGAAGCGCGATTAGCCGAATGGTGACGGCAATATCGGCGGCCCGTGCCGGTATAATCGGACGATGAATTCAGCCAGCGTCCCACCTCGTTGCATCGCGGCGTTGCCCGATCAATTGATCTCGCAAATCGCCGCCGGTGAAGTTGTCGAGCGCCCTTCTGCTGTCGTAAAAGAGCTGCTCGAAAACGCGCTCGACGCAGGTGCGACGCAGATTACATTGCGCCTCGAACAAGGCGGTATCAAACGGATCGCAATTACCGACAACGGCTGCGGTATCGCGATGGAGCAAATACCGCTGGCGCTGGCGCGGCATGCAACCTCGAAGATCGCATCGCTCACTGATCTAGAACAAGTCGCAACACTTGGCTTTCGCGGCGAAGCACTCGCCTCGATTGCATCGGTCGCACAATTAACGCTGACAACGCGCACGGCAGACGCGCCACATGCCTGGGAAATGCAAGGCACCCAGTCGCAGCCGTCGCCCGCCTCCGGTGCGCCCGGTACGACAATCGATGTGCAGGATTTGTATTTCAATACCCCTGCGCGGCGCAAATTCTTGAAGTCTGATCAAACCGAATTCGGTCATTGTGCCGAAGTCGTGCGTCGCATCGCGTTGTCGCGACCAGACGTGACGTTGTCGCTTTCGCATAACGGTAAAACCATCGATCACTGGAACGCGACCGATATCGACAAGCGCAGTGCGCACATTCTCGGTGACGATTTCAGTGTGGCGCGACTGGCGCTGGATGAGCAGGCCGGACCACTGCGCTTGCACGGTTTTGCAGGTTTACCCACTGCCTCGCGTGGCCGCGCCGATGCCCAATATTTTTATGTGAATGGTCGCTTCGTGCGCGACAAGCTGTTGACGCATGCAGTACGTGCAGCCTATCAGGACGTGCTGCATGGTGACCGCTACCCGTCGTATGTGCTGGCACTCGATCTGGAACCGTCACTGGTCGACGTGAATGTGCATCCGTCAAAAATTGAAGTACGCTTTCGCGATAGTCGCGCAGTGCATCAATTTGTTTTTCATGCCGTCAGTCGTGCACTTGCACAGACCTCAGCCACCAGCGCAGGTAACGTGCCGGCACCGCAACCGGCGGGCGTGCTGCCGTGGCAGCGCGAGCAACGCCAGAGCGGATTCGGTGTGCAGTTTGCTGGCGTGGCGCAGACCACAAGTCACTACGGCGCACTGTTCGGCGACAGCAACGAACCGTTTGAGCAAATTGGCACAGCCGGCAAGGCGCTGTCGTCGACCGTTTCTGCACCCGGTGCGCAGGACGAATTTCCGCTCGGTTTCGCACTCGGCCAATTGCAGGGCATTTATGTCGTCGCACAAAATACCAAGGGCCTGATCCTGGTCGACATGCACGCCGCGCACGAACGCATCTTGTACGAGCAATTCAAACAGGCGCTCGATGACGATGCGCTAGCGGTGCAGCCGTTGCTGATTCCCGTCACGTTTCATGCCGATGCAGTCGAAGTCGGCACGGCAGCAGAGCATCAGGCCACGCTGACAGCGCTGGGCTTCGATATAGCTGCGCTGTCACCGACCACGCTGGCAGTACGCGCGATTCCGGCCTTGCTCAAAAACGCCGACGCGCAGACCTTGGCGCGCGACGTATTGCGTGACGTGCGCGAATTTGGTGGCTCGCGCGTGCTGCTCGAACGCCGCAACGAACTGCTCGGCACACTGGCCTGCCACACCGCAGTGCGCGCCAATCGCATCCTGACGCTGCCGGAAATGAATGCGCTGCTGCGCCAGATGGAGTTGACCGAACGAGCCGACCAATGCAATCACGGTCGACCAACCTGGGTGCAACTGGCATTAACCGATCTTGATCGATTGTTTTTGCGTGGCCAATAATTCCATCGACACGTTCACGCGCAAGCCGCTGGTCGCAGCGATTCTCGGGCCGACTGCCGCCGGCAAAACTGCTGCTGCGCTAGCCGTATCACGTGCAATGCCGTGCGAAATCATCTCGGTCGATTCCGCGCTGGTCTATCGCGGTATGGATATCGGCACCGCCAAACCAACGCTGGCCGAACGCGCTCTAGCACCACATCATCTGATCGACATTATCGATCCGGCAAACGCCTATTCGGCCATGCAGTTTCGCGATGATGCCTTGCGCCTGATCGCGCAGATTCAGGCGCGCGGCAAACTACCCCTGCTGGTCGGCGGCACGATGCTGTATTTCAAGGCGCTACGCGACGGCCTCGATACGCTGCCGCAGGCTGATCCGGCAATTCGCGCAGCGCTAGACGCGCAAACCGCGTTAATTGGCACACCGGGCATGCATGCGCTGTTGATGCAAATTGATCCGATCACTGCAGCACGACTGCCACCCAACGACAGTCAGCGCATTCAACGCGCGCTTGAAATCCATCAACTCACCGGCCAGCCGATGTCGGCATTGCTGACCAACGCTGCACCGCCAACGCTACCGTTCGCGTTGTTGACCATCGCAATGGAACCATCTGACCGCAGCGTTTTACACCAACGTATCGCGACCCGTTTTGATGCGATGCTCGATCCATCGCAACCGAATCTGCTGGAAGAAGTGACCGCGCTACGTGCACGCGGCGATCTGCATGCCGCGCTGCCATCAATGCGCTGCGTCGGCTACCGCCAGGCATGGGATTATTTGGACGGTCAAGGCGATCTCGCTACCTTGCGTGAAAAAGGCATCGCCGCCACCCGCCAACTCGCCAAGCGTCAGCTCACCTGGCTGCGCGCGATGCCGGACCGTGTAATGATCGACTGCCTTGATATTGACGCCGCGGCGCTGGTAGTCAACACAATCGAACGCGCAAGCAAGCACTGTTGCACGGAATAACGAACATACTGGTTTTCCGCACTCGGCCGCGTTTTGGCTCCTTGTCGGCCTGCTTGACAGCGCTATACAAAAAAACGATACTCTTGGGCTGTCCGGTGATATAGCTCAGTTGGTTAGAGCACAGCACTCATAATGCTGGGGTCGGTGGTTCAAATCCACCTATCACCACCAATTTCAAGTACAACGAAGTCCAGTGTTGTCCAGAAACCCGCTTCCGCCATAGTGCAGACGCGGATTTTTTGTTTATAGACGTCCACGGCTGTCCATTTACATCCAACAAATTTGGGGGTATTTTTGGGGGTATATCTGATACCCCCTCTAACAGGTACCCCCAAATGCCACTCACAGACACTTCCTGCAAGAACGCGAAGGCCGCCGCCACCGAATACAAGCTCGCAGATAGTGGCGGCTTGTACCTGCTGGTGAAGCCTAATGGTGGTCGTTACTGGCGCATGAAGTACCGCTTCAATAATAAAGAGAAATTACTGTCGTTCGGTTTATATCCGACAATCTCACTCAGCGAAGCGCGCGATAAAAGAGACGACGCAAAAAAGCTCCTCGCCAACGACATCGACCCGGGCCAAGCAAAACGCCTAGAAAAAATTCAGAAGTCGACTGCAGCCGAAAATACATTTGAGGCGATCGCTCGGGAGTGGCATACGCACACGCTCTCTGAGTGGACTGAGCGTACTGCGAAGAACTACCTCCACAGACTAGAAAAAGATGCTTTTCCGCTGATTGGCAAATATCCGATCACGGAGTTAAAGGCACCGATCGTGCTCGATATGCTCCGGCAGATCGAGAGGCGTGGCGCGTTAGAAATGGCGAAACGCCAAGCTCAGGTTTGCGGCGCGATATTTCGATTTGCAATCGCTTCCGGTTACACAGAAAGTAATCCAGTACCGCATTTGCGAGGCGCACTGAAGCCAGCCAACAAAGGCCACCATGCCGCAATTACTGCGGATGAGCTGCCCGAGTTCATCCGCGCCTTTGAAAAAATTGAGGGACGCATGTATGTACCGACTCGGGTCATGTTCCGTCTGATGATGTTCATCTTTGTCAGGACTAGTGAGCTGACATCAACACCGTGGTCAGAGAT
>JAYTZV010000089.1:0-1901 GCA_043741695.1 Burkholderiales bacterium | reverse complement strand
TTTTCCGGCAAGCGCAATGGCGAACGATGCAACAGCAGTGCGGTTTCGTTGAGCAGCCGCTCGGGCGAGCGTGCATCTTTAATCACGATTGTCTTGGCGACGCGTCGCAGTTGCGTGACCTCTTTGCGCGTCAGTTCCTTGCTGGTGTAAATAACGACTGGCAGGTCCTGCAGCGCCGGATCGCTGCTGATCTTGTTGAGCAGATCAAAGCCATCCATGTCTGGCAAAGTCAGATCGAGCACCATGCAATCGAAGGCGCTGCCAGCGAGAGCGGCCAGCGCATCGGCACCAGTTGCCACCGCAGTCAGGTCCATCCCAGGATCGTCAAGCAGACCAACGATATGCTGGCGCTGCACCGGGTCATCCTCGACTACCAGCAAGCGCCGCTGGCCGCTGTCGGTCGTTGCCTGGACACGCGCGAGTTCGCGATCAAACTGTTCCGGGTCAATCGGATTGGACAACCGCGCGATCGCACCAAACTGCAGGCTGCGTTCACGCCGATTGCTCTTCGACAGAATCAGCACCGGAATATGGCGGGTGTTTGGATCACGCTTCAAACGGTCCAGCGCAGCGAAACCACTGGCATCGGGCGTATCAATATCGATCAATATCGCGATCGGCAAATAGTCACGTGCCAGTGCAAGCGTGGCATCAAAGGTGTGCGAGACAATCGCTTTCAGATTGTTGATTCGCACGCGGTCGCGCAAGGCACTCGCCAGATCGATATCGGGCTCGACGATCAGAATCGCCGGGTCACCGGTCGCAATCAAATCGCGATCGTCCTGCTCGAATAGCTCGACAACTTCGTTCTCTGCGGATGACGACACCGCTGGCGCACTGATCAGCGATGGCGCGGCGAGGCTGTTCGGCGAGGGGTACTTGATCGGGCTCAGCACATGGCCATACGGCAGGTACAAGGTGAAGGTACTACCGACACCAAGCGTACTGGTAACTCGAATTTCACCGCCCAGCAAACGCGCAAGTTCGCGGCTGATGGATAGTCCGAGACCCGTGCCGCCATAACGCCGCGCGGTGCTGCCGTCGGCCTGTTGAAACGCTTCGAAGATCAACTGCAGCTTGTCGTTGGCAATACCGACACCGGTGTCCGTCACCGAAAACGCCAGCACCGCATCGGCATGCCCGAGCGTTGGATGATCGCTGCTCCAGCCGCTCTCGACCAGCCCGATATTGAGCCGCACCTGTCCCTGCGCGGTGAACTTAAACGCATTCGATAGTAAATTTTTCAGAATCTGCTGCAGCCGCGTGGTGTCGGTCATCATCGACGGTGGCAGCGTCGTGTCCAATGCAATCGAAAAGCTGATTTGCTTGGCTTCGGCCATATGGCGGAAGGTACGCTCAACGTAGGCCGCAAGAATCGCAAAACGCGACTCGTGTAACTCAAGTGTGACGGTACCCGATTCGATTTTCGATAGGTCGAGAATATCGTTGATCAGCGTCAGCAGGTCGCTGCCAGAACCAAAAATCGTCTTTGCATATTCGACCTGATTAGTCGACAGATTGCCACTTGGGTTATCGCTCAATTGCTGCGCCAGAATCAGCAGACTGTTCAACGGTGTGCGCAACTCGTGCGACATGTTCGCCAAAAATTCAGATTTGTATTTCGATGAGAGTGCCAACTGCGTGGCTTTTTCTTCGAGTGCAAGTTTTGCTTGTTCCACCTCCCGATTCTTGCGTTCGACTTCACTGTTTTGTTCCGACAGCAGGCGCGCTTTTTCAGCAAGTTCCTGATTGGTTTGCTGCAGCTCTTGCGCCAATGATTGGGATTGCGTCAGCAAACTTTCGGTCCGCGTAGTGGCTTCGATTGTATTGAGCACAACACCGATCGACTCCATCAGCTGATCCAGAAAACCCAGATGGGTTTGCGTGAAGCGTTCAAGCGA
>JAYTZV010000088.1:0-5628 GCA_043741695.1 Burkholderiales bacterium | reverse complement strand
AAGCCGCAATTGGGCTCGCACGGAGTTGTCCCGGTTTGTCTTTGGCTGCCATGGCAGCGTTCTCTCTTGCATTAAACCGGATTAAAAATCGGTCTAAGTGGGCTCAGTCGGTGGGGTAATTTGTTTATAGCGATTCCGTTCCAAGTCATGTGTAAAACTTGCTTCTTGTCGTTTAATGCCAAGACCTTTTATCAGTCTTAAAGCGAGAGCGTTGCGCTATCTTTCGATGCGTGAACATAGTCGGCTTGAGTTGTCTCGCAAACTGCATCGTTACGCGCAGGAGGGCGATGACGTGCCCGCGCTGCTTGATTGGTTGGAAAGTGCACGCTTTTTATCGCAGCAGCGGTTTTCTGAATCATTGATTCATCGTCGTTTGGCGCGCTTCGGCAACAATCGGATCGTTTCGGAATTGCATAGTCACGGTATTCAAGGTGAAGAATTAGTACACGCTAAAGCCGGGTTGCAATTGGACGAGGCGCAGCGGGCCAGGGCGGTGCTGCAGAGAAAATTTGCCACTTTGCCGGCCGACGCTGCCGAACGGTCAAAGCAGATACGCTTTTTGCAGCAACGCGGTTTCTCACATACAGCCATTCGCGCGGCAATGAGTCGCCGTACTGACGATGTCAGTGAAGCCGGCGAGATGGCTACTGAGGCTCGCTTCGTTGTCGACGACGAGGATTTCGATACTGATGTGAGCACCGCGATAGCTGATGTGGAAAGTGCAGACGCGCCGTTTTTTGATGATGGGTTTACCGATCAGGACTGAAGCCCTCACCCCGGGCGCGACGATGCACCAACTACCCCGGTGTCCGTGCTGCACTACGCTGAATGACGTCCGTCGCTTAAGTATCAAGGGAGGTTGTGGCCGCAAATAGTTTTTTTGATCATGCCCTTCGCATCCGTTCGCGCCACGTTTCAAAACGTGGGGTAGAAATACGGGCCGTGTTCTTTTGGATACGTTGGGTAAAAGAATTGCCGTTAAATTGGCTGCAAGTTTGCCAAATCGGCTGATTTGTCAGCCGCGGTCGATAATTACGGCCTGTTCGCTGTGCTACACTTCAAGCGCCGTTTTTGCATCGTTCTCGCGCGATGAATCATTCGATCTGCTCCTCAATTCACGCAAAAGCTTTTTTAATTGTTCCGCACAGCGGCGTTGGTTAGTATGCCTTTAGCATCACCTGTTTCCCGCCGAAGCTTAGACCGTATCTGCCCTTTATGGATAGGCAATCGCGTAGGCATGGATGGCACGGCAGCCTCGCGGTTGCGCGATGACACTCGCGCAATGATTAAGGTGTCTGGAGCAAAAAATAACGCCAGATCTTACGTTGCTTGTTGCACAGCCCTTTTGCCTGGAATTTCCCGGTTGGTACGATGCTTACCGCCAAAAATTGCGACTACGGGAACAAAGGCTGCGGTAATTTCTACAACAGCCACATTGAAAGCAACGACTGGAACTACAGTCAACAGTAGAGCGGCGCGGAATGTTTTCATCTGTTTTGACAACGCTGGTCGTATCGCTCAACGCAGTGATTTCACCGCGCGATTGTCCAATCCACGTCACGGTAAGACACGACGAAGGCAGTTTTGCGCAACAGGGTGTCGAGACACAGCAAATTCAGCGCAAACCATATCAGCCATTTTCACCAATTCGACGTGCCTGGCACATTCGCAATCGTCAGTTGTTGAGCGCTATTCCCGCAAGGTTGGGTCAGCTCAGATTTGGATTGTTGCCAACCCGCAATTGGACGCCAAGGCCATCGCCAATTTACGCTCGCAACTGTTTGCCTGCGGCGACGCGGATAGATTAGATTCTTACGCATCCGGTTTCTTCCACAATAGGCGGGCTGGTTTGTGGCCTGATTCATTCAACCAATTATTTTTACGATCCGTATCTAAAGGGATGTTCGCATGAAAATTCACGAGTATCAGGGCAAGGAAATTCTCCGTAAATACGGCGTGACGGTGCCGCGCGGAATTCCTTGTAATTCGGTAGAGGAAGCGGTCAAGGCTGCAGAGACGCTCGGTGGTCCGGTTTGGGTCGTCAAGGCACAGATTCACGCGGGCGGCCGTGGCAAAGGTGGCGGCGTCAAGGTTGCCAAGACGCTGGAACAAGTGCGCGACTATGCAACATCAATCCTCGGCATGCAGTTGATCACGCATCAGACCAGCCCTGAAGGCCAAAAAGTACGCCGATTGCTGATCGAGGAAGGTGCTGATATCAAGAAAGAGTTGTACGTGAGCATGGTGACTGACCGTGTCACTCAACGTGTCGTTCTGATGGCATCCAGCGAAGGTGGCATGGATATCGAGGAAGTTGCAGAGAGCCATCCGGAGCTGCTTAATCATATCGCGATCGATCCGGCGGTCGGGCTGACTGACGCCGAGGCAGATTCGATCTCTGCAAAAATTGGTGTTCCGGCTGAGTCAATTGCCGATGCGCGCAAACAACTGCAGGGCTTGTACAGAGCGTATTGGGAAACTGACGCTTCGCTTGCCGAAATTAATCCGTTGATTTTGACTGGTTCGGGCAAGGTCATCGCACTCGATGCAAAATTCAATTTTGATGCTAACGCACTGTTTCGACAGCCGGAAATCGTTGCGTTCCGCGACCTTGATGAGGAAGATCCGGCCGAAATCGAAGCCTCCAAATTTGACCTCGCTTACATTTCGCTTGATGGGGATATCGGCTGTCTGGTCAACGGTGCAGGACTTGCGATGGCAACCATGGATACCATCAAATTGTTCGGCGGCGAACCTGCCAACTTTCTTGACGTCGGTGGCGGTGCTACTTCCGAAAAAGTCACTGAAGCGTTCAAGATCATGCTGAAGAATCCGGGATTGAAAGCCATCCTGGTGAATATTTTCGGTGGCATCATGAAATGTGACGTGATTGCCGAAGGTGTCATCGTTGCGTCCAAAGCGGTATCGCTGCAAGTGCCACTGGTTGTGCGCATGAAAGGCACCAACGAAGATATTGGCAAGAAAATGCTCGCTGAATCCGGTTTGCCGATTATCGCTGCCGATACGATGGAAGATGCTGCGCAGAAAGTTGTCGCTGCAGCCAAAGCATAGTAGCTGGCCAACCACCACGAGCTAACGAGTCAATAGTCCGCGATTCTTGGGCCAGAGGTTGTCGAGTTCGCACAGCATCAGTCTAATATTCACGAGTCAACACGTAAGCAATACGCACGCGCACAAGGAACAATCATGTCGATTTTGATCAATAAAGATACCAAGGTAGTCACGCAAGGCATTACCGGCAAGACCGGGCAATTTCACACGCGCATGTGCCGTGAGTATGCAAATGGCAAGAACTGCTTCGTTGCTGGCGTCAATCCAAAAAAAGCCGGCGAGGATTTCGAAGGCATTCCGATTTTTGCTAGTGTTGCGGAGGCTAAAGCCAAGACCGGTGTCAACGTCTCCGTCATTTACGTACCACCCGCAGGTGCCGCAGCGGCAATCTGGGAAGCGGTTGAGGCCGAGCTGGATTTGGCGATTTGCATCACTGAAGGTATTCCGGTGCGCGACATGATGGCGTTGAAAGACCGCATGGCTAAATCCGGCAGCAAGACTTTGCTGCTCGGCCCAAATTGCCCTGGTCTGATCACCCCGGACGAAATCAAGATCGGCATCATGCCGGGACATATTCACAAAAAAGGCCGCATTGGTGTCGTGTCGCGCTCGGGTACATTGACGTACGAAGCAGTCGGGCAGCTGACCGCACTCGGCCTCGGGCAGTCATCGGCCGTGGGTATCGGTGGTGATCCGATTAACGGTTTGAAGCACATCGATATCATGAAAGCCTTCAATGACGATCCAGAGACGGATGCGGTCATCATGATCGGCGAAATCGGTGGTCCCGATGAGGCAAACGCCGCGTACTGGATCAAAGACCACATGACCAAGCCGGTCGTAGGCTTTATTGCCGGTGTTACCGCGCCTCCGGGCAAACGAATGGGTCATGCCGGCGCGCTCATTTCCGGCGGTGCGGATACGGCGCAAGCCAAGTTAGACATCATGGAAGCCTGCGGTATCAAAGTCACCAAAAATCCGTCCGAAATGGCGCGATTGCTGAAATCGGTACTTTGATCAAATTGCGTCTTCATTCAATGCTTCACCGCTTACGTCATTGTCTAGCTCATCGCGTACCTCGGGGAACCTCGATTCTCCGCTCTGCCTGTTTCTCGTAATGAAGTCGCTTTTTGCCGTAATGCATAATCGGTTTATCGGCGAACCTCGATGATAGATTTCTTGCAGCAATTAAACTGGATAGCCGTTGGCCAGATCGTGTTGATCGATCTGTTACTTGGCGGTGATAATGCGATCCTGATTGCGATGGCGTGTCGTAATCTTTCTCCGAAATTGCGCTTGAAGGGTATCTTGTGGGGTACTGCCGGGGCAATCGTGATCCGGATTATCTTGATCACTTTCGCTGTAGCGCTGTTGCAGGTACCGTTTTTGAAGTTAGTCGGCGGTGTGCTTTTAGTCTGGATAGGCGTGAAGTTGCTGGCAGATGAAACGGACGACCATGACAACGTCGCCGCGAGTAATCGGCTTGCAGGTGCGATCAAAACCATTATCATCGCCGACCTCGTCATGAGTATCGATAACGTAATGGCAATTGCCAGCGCCGCCGAGCGTGCAGGTGGCGAGCATCAGTATTCGCTGGTCATTCTTGGAATTTTGATCAGCATACCCATCGTGGTGTGGGGTAGCACGCTTGTGCTAAAAATGATGGAACGCTTACCCTTCATCATCACTTTTGGCGCGGGCTTGCTGGGTTATCTCGGGGGCGCGATGATGGTATCGGATACCGTGATCGACAAGCGGCTTGACAGCGCATTACCTGCATCGCTGCTCCATATGGGCGGGTGGGGCGTCATGTTAAGCGTGCCCGGTTTGTTCGCAGGTGCGTTTGTGATCTGCATCGGCATTTGGCTTGCCGGTAGATCACCCGCTGGTTAAGTTTGGATCAGTAATTGAAACCGTTCGGTGGCGATGGTGGTGGCGGTAATCGCTCTGGACTGATTCAACATTTTTCACTATAGCTTGAATGACCCGATTGATCGGCGTACCGATGAGAACTCGTTTTTTGCTTGAATTTGCATCGATGTCTGACACAGGGCAGGTGCGATCGCATAACGAAGACGCGTTGATCGTGTCCCTCGATGCGGGCTATGCGGTTCTTGCCGACGGTATGGGTGGCTACAACGCTGGCGAAGTCGCCAGTAACATGGCCACCGCGATTATTCAGCAAGTGATCGAACAAACATTGCTGGCAAGTGATGAAAGCGCGGTTGTCGCTGAAGACAATTCGCATCTGGCACCGGCGACGCTGCTTATTGATGCGGTCGATGCTGCCAATCTGGCGATTCTCGAAGCGTCGTTGCTAGAGCCTGATTATCGTGGCATGGGTACGACGGTGGTCGTTGCGCTGTTTCATGACGATGGCGTCACGATTGCCCACGTAGGCGATTCTCGTGCCTATCGTTTGCGCGACGGTGCGCTCGTGCAAATTACCCGCGACCATTCGCTGTTGCAGGAACAACTCGATGCTGGTTTGATTACACTCGAGCAGG
The DNA here is from genome assembly GCA_043741695.1 of Burkholderiales bacterium. GTDB lineage: Bacteria > Pseudomonadota > Gammaproteobacteria > Burkholderiales > Burkholderiaceae_D > Actimicrobium. Next base: position 49 of record JAYTZV010000088.1, on the reverse strand, counting down.
CGAGGTTTGCCCAACACAAAAATCTGATCACACGTGCGGTCGGGGTCGA
>JAYTZV010000087.1:0-5639 GCA_043741695.1 Burkholderiales bacterium | reverse complement strand
GTTTTCAACAGCGCGACATCGACGCAGCCGTGATTGGGCATACTAATAGCTCGCGCACCGTCACGATCGGGCATCGCGATGCGACCGAACTGCTGTGGAATTTTAACGACCAACCATTGATCGGCTGCGGCGCAACGACAAAAACAGCAGAAGGATTGCACCATGCCTGAAATGATTTTCACCGTGCGTTGGCCCGATCAAACCATCACCGATTGCTACTCGCCGTCGACTATCGTCAAAGACTATTTTTGCGAAGGGCAGAGTTATCCGCTACCAGAATTCGTCGCATTGAGCCGCACCGCACTGACGATGGCGAGCGACCGTGTGCGTGCCCGTTATGGCTACGCGTGTTCTTCTGCGCTCGACCAATTGACACAAATTGAATACCACGCCAGACAATTCAACGAGGCCGGCAATGCGCAGGTCGTCGTCGAAAAATTCGGCCAGCATTTTTCTTGAAATACTTTCTCGAACCTGACTGCAAAGGCAATCGCCATGACATCCGATTCATATTCTCTCCATCACACGCACTATCCGGTTGTGGTGATTGGCGGCGGGCAGGCCGGACTGTCGATGAGCTATTGTCTGAAACAGAAAAACATCGCCCATCTGGTGATTGAAAAAAACCGCGTCGGCCACGCCTGGCGCAGTGAGCGCTGGGATAGTTTTTGTTTGGTCACGCCGAACTGGCAATGTACGTTGCCCGGTTTTGCTTACCGCGGCGATGACCCCGAAGGTTTCATGCTCAAAGACGACATCGTTCGCTACATTGAAGCGTATGCCGCCAGCTTTTCGCCCCCGGTAGTCGAAGGTGTCACCGTCGAACGCATCGCGCGCAATCACGCCGGACTTCTCGAAATACGCACCGCATACGGAGTCATTACCGCAGACGATATTGTGGTTGCCGTAGGCGGATACCACATCCCGATTTTGCCAGCGGTAGCCAGCTATTTGCCGGCGCGTATGGTGCAAATTCAATCGGGTGATTATTTAAACCCGTACTCGCTGCCGGCAGGAGAAATTCTGGTGGTGGGCACCGGGCAGTCGGGTTGCCAGATCGCCGAAGACCTGCATTTGGCGGGGCGAAAGGTGCACCTGTGCGTCGGCGATGCGCCGCGCGTGGCACGTCGCTACCGTGGTCGCGATGTGGTCGACTGGCTCGACCAAATGAAGTACTACGATCTGCCAGTTGATCAGCATCCGCTTGGCACGGGAGTGCGTGACAAAACCAATCACTACGTCACTGGTCGCGATGGTGGCCGCGATATCGATCTGCGCAAATTTGCGCTCGAAGGCATGCAACTGTATGGGCGGCTAGACGACATCGATGCTGGCATTGCGCGCTTCGACGACAAGTTAAAGGCGTATCTCGACAACGCCGATGCGGTGTCTGAAAACATCAAGAACAGCATCGACAAATTCATTGCGCAGCAACAGATCGATGCACCTGCAGAGGCATGTTATGTGCCGGTATGGGAACCGTCTGCCGATGCACCAAATTCGCTGGATCTCGAAAACAGCCAGATCTCGACGGTCATCTGGTGCGTGGGTTTTCGCACTGATTTTAGCTGGATCGACTTGCCGATTTTTGATGCGCGCGGCTACCCAGAGCATGATCGTGGCATCACAGCTGAACCAGCATTGAGTTTTCTGGGTTTGCCGTGGCAATACAGTTGGGGCTCTGGCAGATTTTCAGGAGTTGGTCGCGACGCCGGGTATCTGGCGGAGCATATCGATGGGCGCTATCAGGCAAAAGCGCAGGCCATTGCGCAGGTTGGACCTGGTCGGCATGAAGATGTTGCAGCGTGAAGTACCGGATGCGATACTGCGCCGAAAATAATCTTTCATAAGAAGGACCATCATGACCGATGCACCTGTTGCCCGCCCGCCGCTGCCCCCATTCACCCGCGACGGTGCAGCACAAAAAGTCCGGATGGCAGAAGATGCCTGGAATAGCCGTGACCCGGAACGTGTTTCGCTGGCGTACACAGCTGACAGTGTCTGGCGCAACCGCGCCGAGTTTTTTTCTGGTCGCGCCGATATCGTCGCTTTTTTGAAGCGTAAGTGGGCCACTGAAAATGGCTATCGTTTGATCAAGGAACTCTGGGCTTTCGACGGCAATCGCATTGGTGTGCGCTTTGCCTATGAATGGCATGACGAGGACGGTCAGTGGTTTCGCAGTTACGGTAACGAGAATTGGGAATTCGATGCACACGGTTTCATGCAGCGTCGCATCGCCAGCATTAATGACCTCGCCATTGCCGAGACCGAACGCAAATTTCACTGGGAAGCAGGACAACGGCGCCCGGACGATCATCCGGGATTATCTGATCTTGGTTTGTAAGTTTCAAATCGATTGCAGCGTCATCAAACTTGCATTGCCACCGGCGGCTGTCGTGTTGGTACTGACGGCGCGTTCTGTCACCATGCGCCACATTGGAATTGGCTGTGAAGCGTCGGTCTCGATCAGGCAAACAATCGGGCCCGCGCGTGCTGCTAGCAGTGGGCGGACCGATTGGCTTACCGATTTCTCAACCAGCGCAAGTCGCAGATCACGTGATGTATCGTGCAGATGACGGATTTCAATAATCTGTGCGTCAATGACCGTAAGTAAAGTTGCAGGAATCAATGCCCGGGTCGACGTCTCCAGGACAGGAATGTTTTTGCTGGCGAACACTGCAGCGAGCTCATTGAGCAGGGTGTCAACCGAACCGGCGGCGCACAACACCTCACCGCGCCCTTCAAAAGTGAGTGTATTGCATTCGCCAGTCGGACCGGGCAACAGCATCGTCCGACCGGCCAGACTCGCTGAGGCGTAACGGGCGCACAGCGCACCAAGGCGCTGATGTCCATGACGTTCAGCCCAGACCATTAAATCCCGCAATGTCGGCGCCATGATGGTTTTAGCAGGCGCCAGCTGATGAATTCCTTCCGAGGGATAACGCTGAAGGCGTTTCAAATACAACGGCCCGCCCGCTTTTGGTCCGGTACCGGATTTACCATCGCCACCAAACGGCTGCACGCCCACAACGGCGCCAACGATGCTGCGATTGATATACACATTCCCCGCATGAATGCGTTGTCGTACAAAGTCGATCGTTTTGTCAATGCGCGAATGCAGCCCGAAAGTCAGACCGTAGCCCAGTGCATTGATGTCGTCGATCAGTTCAGGCAGTTGCTCGCGGCGATAGCGTATAACATGCAACACGGGGCCGAATACCTCCTGAGTGAGTGTGTTCAGCGAATCGATTTCGATGAGTGTGGGCGTGACCCAGCAGCCGTGATCGCATTGCCGCGGCAAAGGCAAGGCAAAAAAGTTTTTGGCAGTTTCTCGTTGTTGCGCAATGTGCGTGAGCAGCCGATCACGCGCTGCTTCATCGATGACCGGCCCCACGTCGGTTGACAGATGTGCTGGATTCCCGACCACCAGTAACCGCATCGCGCCTTTCAACAGCGCGATAGCGCGTTCGGCAATATCGTCTTGCAGGCATAAAATACGCAGCGCCGAGCAGCGTTGACCAGCGCTGTCGAACGCTGAGCTAATAGCGTCTTGCACTACCTGTTCGAGTAGTGCGCTGGAGTCGACAATCATCGCGTTCTGACCGCCAGTCTCGGCGATCAGCACCACTTCTTCGTGCTTGTTGTCCGCACGCGCCGCGAGCGACCGATTGATCTGTTGCGCGACTTCGGTCGAGCCGGTAAAGATAACGCCGCGTATCCGTTTGTCGGCAGTCAGCCGCGCACCGACGGTGTCACCCGGCCCGGGCAATAATTGCAGCGCGGCGCGCGCAATACCAGCTGCATGCAATAACTGCGTAGCACGCCATGCAATCAGCGGTGTTTGTTCTGCAGGCTTCGCTAACACCACATTGCCAGCGGCAAGTGCTGCGCCAATTTGTCCGATGAAAATCGCTAGCGGAAAATTCCATGGACTGATGCACACTACAAGCCCAAGTGCCTTGGCAGCGGGATCAATATGCGCAGCGTAGTAGCGTAAAAAATCAACCGCTTCGCGTACTTCGGCAATGGCATTTGGCAGCGATTTTCCCGCTTCTTTAATCAAGATTGCCATCAACTCGACGGTGTGCACTTCAAGCAAATTTGCTGCACGTATTAATAGCGCTGCACGCTCTGTGTACGAACGTGTTTGCCGGCTTCGCACATATTTTTCAGCCGCGTCGAGTGCCATATCAACGACCGCATTGTCCGCATCGATGACATCGCCGATGCGCTCGCGACGGTCCGCAGGGTTGTGTCGCGGTTGCACGATATCGTCAGACACGAAGGAACGACCATCAGCAGATTCTTGCGTGCAGACCAACGCTGTAGCATGCCACCGCTGGCCAGCAAGTTTGGCAAATCCGCGATCAATCCCGGCCAAGGTTGATTCATCATTGAAGTCGAGTCCCGCTGAATTGCACCGCTCGTCACCAAACAATGCTGCAGGAAGCACGATGCCAGGATGCGCACTGCCACCATATTGCGCAGCTTGCTTCACCGGGTCTCTCAACAACGTATCGATATCGATTTGTGGAGCGACCAGTTGATTGACGAAAGACGAATTTGCGCCGTTCTCGAGCAAACGTCTGACCAGGTACGCCAGCAAAGTATGGTAGGAGCCGACCGGCGCATAAATTCTGCAGGGCGTGCCAAGCGCAGCAGCAGGCACTACCTGGTTGTACAAAGTTTCTCCCATGCCGTACAGACATTGGAACTCATAGTCGAGCACATTCAAACGTTGTGCTGTGGTGTAAATCGCTGCCAACGTGTGCGCATTGTGGGTAGCAAACTGCGGATACAACATATCGGCAGCGCGCAGCAGTTTTTCAGCACACAAGAGGTAAGACAAGTCTGTGTGGACTTTTCTGGTGTAGACCGGATAGCCACACAAGCCGTCGACCTGCGCCCGCTTGATTTCGGCATCCCAATAGGCACCCTTGACCAGCCGCACCATCATATTGCGGCCGCTACGCTGCGCCAGGTCAATCAGAAAATCGATCACCCACGGGCACCGCTTTTGATACGCCTGCACTACGACGCCGAGGCCGGCATAGCCATTCAATGCCGGATCGAACACCAGTGCTTCGATCAAATCAAGCGACAACTCAAGGCGATCAGCTTCTTCGGCATCGATGTTGAAACCGATGTCATAGTGTTTTGCAAGGCGTACCAAGGCACTCAGCTGCGGCAGCAATTCACGCATCACGCGCTGCCGCTGAGTACTGACGTAGCGCGGGTGCAAGGCAGATAATTTGACCGAAATGCCCGGGCCATTTTTTATCCCGCGCCCTGCCGAAGTGGTACCGATTGCATGGATTGCATTTTCGTAGGAAGCAAAATAGCGCGCTGCATCGTCAGCGGTTAAAGCCGATTCGCCCAGCATGTCATACGAATACCGATAGCCGCGTGCCTCATTTGCGCGACTATTGTGCAAGGCTTCTTCGATTGTCTAGCCGGCAACGAATTGATTGCCGAGCAAGCGCATTGCCAGGTCCATCCCTTTGCGAATTAGTGGCGCACTGCCTTGGCCGATCAGGCGTGTTACTGCAGCCGACAACGTCGACGCGCTGCTGGTGGCAACCAGCTTGCCAGTAATGAGCAAGCCCCAGGTTGCGGCATTGACAAACAGCGAGGGTGAT
>JAYTZV010000086.1:0-1906 GCA_043741695.1 Burkholderiales bacterium | reverse complement strand
CGTCTATCTGCTCGTCGCCCAACAAAACTGCATCGGCGATGAAGGTTTCATCCCCCAGCGTCAGCATGTCGGGCACTACGCCGAGCGCGGTGGAAATTTCGGCATCACGGCCGACTTTCGCGCCCAGCATGCGATACCAGATCGGCGCAAATACGGTCGCATATACGCCGTGCAGCACATGCAGACTTGATTCCTGAATCTGGTTCACCAACCACTTGCGGCAATACACATTGCTGTGCACTGGCCAGCTGCCGGGCCGCAGTTTAGGCAGCAGCCCCCAGCGAATGAATGCCGACAACAGTGCGGTGCCGATGATCATCACGGCAGCTGCCGGAAACGACATCACAAAATATTTGGTAAGTTGAAAAGCGATGTTGGAGCTAGCCAGCCACGGATAGTTGTCCGTATCGTCGAGCCAGTCGATCAGCATGAAGCTCGGGAACACCGGCATGAAAAATACGGTCGTAATCAGCAAGGCACCGAAGACGAAGTAGATTGCCTCACCAGTCATGCGCGCAGCCGTCACCGGTGGACGCGGCCGGTTGGTAGCGAGATCGAATGGGCCGGTGTCACGCGCTGGTGAGCCGCTCCAGTTGCGCTGCGCCGGTATCACCATACCGTCACTCAAGGCCGATTGCGCATCGAGATGACCATAGTCGTCGATACGCGTGTTGCCTTCCAAAACCGAATACGAGCCGACACACGTATGTTGGCCCAGCGTGATCGCACCGATGATCAATTCACCGTGCATGACGCGGGCGTTTTCAAAATTGGTGGCATTGCCGATGCTGCTACCCGAACCAATGCGCAGCAGATGGGGAACGCGTAGCGTCATGGAGCCGATCAGTACATCGTGACCGATCTGCGCACCGAGTGCGCGCAGCCAGCCGTTATACAACGCCGAGCCACTGAGCAGATAGGTGGGTGCCGCTTCAACGATACGGTCGGCCAGCCACCAGCGGTAGTAGGTGAAACCCCAAAGCGGATAGCGTCCGGGTTGTAGTCGACGTACCAGCACAAAGTGCGCAATGATCGCTGCGCCAAATTCCAGCAGCGTGGCTAGCATGAAGATGCCGATCGATGCAGCCATTGCCAGCGGAATCGAATCGCCCGGATCACCTGTGAGGAAGTGATACGTAAAAAACGGTGCCAGCCACTGCGCCATGCGCAACGCCACCAGCGCCGGAATTACTGCGGCTTGCGCGCCGCCGCACAGCCAGCGCCGCCAGCTGGCAGGTGGTGTCCATGGCGCATCGGCCACGGTCGCTGCCGGCGCTTGCGCAAGTACCTCGGCAATTTTGCCGATCAGGCGCTGTTGATAGATCGCGCTGACCGTGACGTGTGCAAAGCGCGGATCGGTGCGTAGTGTTGATGCGAGCCGCGCAGCGAACAGCGAATGGCCACCGAGATCGCTGAAAAAATCCAGTTCACGCCGGATCGATTGGCCCGGAAATAACGTCGTCAGCGCTGTAAACAGTGCGGTTTCGGCAGCATTGGCTGGCGTGTCCGACTGCGTGCTGCCGGTAGCAACCAGCGCAAGTGGCCGCACCTTCAATGCATTGCGATCGATCTTGCCCGAGGTCAGTCGCGGCATTTCGCTGAGAATTTCAAAGTGACCCGGCACCATGTATGGCGGCAGCACGTGAGTCAATGCGGCGCGCAATAGGGAGGGTGCAGGTGGCACGTCGCCGTCTGGCACGATGAACGCAATCAGTTGATCGATACCGGCTTCCTGGCGCAGCAATACCGCTGCCGTGCCGACGCCCGATTGCTGCGTGAGCACCGCTTCGATCTCGCCTAGCTCCACGCGGAAGCCGCGAATCTTGACTTGCGAATCGGTACGGCCGAGGCATTCAACGGTGCCGTGTTCATCGATCCGTGCGAGGTCACCGGTGCGATACAAGCG
>JAYTZV010000085.1:0-15225 GCA_043741695.1 Burkholderiales bacterium | reverse complement strand
CGCGCCTGCACGTCACCGATACTGGTTTTTTTCCAGTCATGGGTGAATGCAGTGTTGACCGTGGTGTAGCTCGGTACCGAGGCGGCATTGGGCGCACCACCTGCGGCGGTTTTGCGTAGACCGGTGCCATACAAAAAGTCGGCGCTGATTTTCGACTCACCGAATTTATAGTTTGCGCCGCCCGACAAAGTGACCGTCTGATCGTGATCGAGATACACGTAATGATTGGCGATATAAGCCAATTTATCTGGCGCGAACAGCGACTGTCCAGATACGATATTCTGCCCTTTTGCCTGTTGCACGCTCAGATTCAAAAACGCGCCGACATTTTTCTCGGCATAAATTGCCGATAGTTCGATACCTTTCGCATAACCCTTTTCATAGTTATACGGCGATAAAATCAGTGCTTGCCCGAACTGGCCTTCATCGATCAGATTTTTTATCTTTTTATAGTAGACGTCGGCCGTCAAGGTCATCGTCTTTCCAATTTGATGACTTATGCCGATGTCATAATAATGGGTCCGTTCGGCCTTCACGTTCGACGACGATGCTACTTGCGCCGCGTTAGTCGTGCCATTGAATTTATCGATACTACTTTGCGAAGCTAGCTCTTGCGGCGGCGTGGTGAAGTAGCGCGAATAGCCCGCGTGCAGCGAGGTGGTGCTGCTTAATTTATAGGCAGCATTGATTCGCGGGCTCCATTGCTGCTCATCGGTGTAAGCAGATACATGGTCGAAGCGCACGCCATAGTTCAGGGTCAGCGGGGCCGACACGTGCCATTCATCCTGGAGATAAAAGCTCGACAGGGAACCGGTTTTTGCGGAGTTGTCGATAATTCGCGTTGGCGTAGTACTGGTCTGCGCGCCGCTGGCATCGACCGTGAAAACATCTACCGTATTGTTGCTGCGCGTCGATTGCCGGGTATGAGCCAGACCCGTGCGCACGGTATGGGCTGCGTTGAATTTATAGCCCATGTCGAACTGCACACCGTTGGAGGTACTTGACCGCAATACATCCGAGCCCACGCCCGTGAAAATCAAATCCCCGTTCGGATCAGGCGTGTAATGCAGCTCGGAATATTGATGGAAAAAAGATCCCTGAAAATTCAGATCGCCCATACTTTTTTGCAGCGACAATACAACGAAGCGATTGACCTCACGCTGGGTTTCATTGAGTTGTGACGATGGCAGTGCAGAGAAACCCGTGGCAGCGTTGCTCAGCGTACCCAGCGATGCAACCGGAGTCTGCCCGGGATTATTAGGAATCTGGAAGCGACCATTGTAGGTGCCAAAAATCAGACCCAGCCGGGTATCTGCATCGGTGAAATATGACAGATCGCCAAAAGTTTTTGATTGACGCGTCTTGTCGTGCAACGCGTTCAATGCGTTGGTCGGATTTTCGATACCGATATCATTGGCAAGATGGCTGGCCGAAAAAAAGTAATTGAAGTCGCCTTGACTGCCGAACACTTCGGCACTCGGTTCGACATAGCCGCGGCTACCCACCAGCACACCGACGCGACCTCCGGGCTTGGTCCTGCCTTCCTTGGTCTGGATATCGACGATGCCTGCACTGCGAATACCGTATTGCGCTGGCAAGGCACCAGTGATGAAATCAACCTGATCGATGAAGCGCGTATCGATTGACTGACCAAAACCGGAGATACCTTCAGGCAGTTGCACACCATTCAAACGATATTGCACGTTGCCGTGGTCGTCACGAACATGTATGCCGCCCGATCCTTTTGCATCCTGCGACACGCCGGGCAGATGCAGTAATACCTCATTAAACGGCGTATTTTCGCCTTGACCAAGACTTTCGATCATGTGCTTGTCGATCGAATATACGGTTGTGCCAACTTTGGGCGAGAGTTCGATGCGCGCATCTTTCAATCGCGCGGCAGTAACTGAAATTGTGGTGACCGGGGCTTCGTCGGCAGCAGTCTGGGGCACTGCATTGGCTCCCGCATTCGCACCTGCAGCGGTATCTGCAGCGTGCGAAACAGTGGTTGCAAATAAACTGGCAATCGCCAGCGACAGGACATGAGGCTTCAACATAGGGCGCATGAAATTTCCTTGAATTGCGAACGAGCACGACATGCTGATGTCGGCGGACTAATTATCAGCATCGAACAACGCTGATCGATGGCATGGAGATGCCAGGAAAGCCAATGCGTGCAGCAAGAAAACACACGCGCAAATTAGCTCGGAGACATTGCGTAAGCAATAATTTTCAGGAAATGACAGGTGGAGCGTGCGCTGGCGGTATGACGAAACGATCCGCAAAAGAAAGTCGGGAAACGGCAACCAGCAGCGGCTGGCGATACATCACGACCGCCGCAACCGCCAGGCTCAGTACCGATTCGTTTGACCCACCTGCTATCTGGCTGGCGCTGTAGCAGCTAACGCAATCGGAGACGTGTTCGTTCAAGGCATGGCGATGGAACGCCATCGAAAAAAGTTGAATCGCCAATGCCAGCGTTGCCAGACACAACACGATACGCGCCACACGACGCCGTCGTGGCATCGCAGTCGCTTCGATCAAATCGGGTCTGGTTCTTGAGGTCATGCTGGCACGTGGCATTGCAAAAACAGTGTTTAGGGTTTCAAGGAAAAAGACAATCGGCTCCAACAAGGAGCCCACATAGCGATGAAGCTTTATGTCGGCACGGCACTTCAGCCGAATTAGCTGTCTCACGACGAAGGCGAGGATGGCGTATTTTTACCGATCATGCAAGTGCCGGCGAAACAACGATAAGGCTGCGCGCATACGCTGCCGTTCAGGCCCGCCACCTTTCGCGGGTGCCACAAATTGCGAGCTGGATCCGACCTCGCCCGACCGCATCTCAATACCAATACTCTTGAAATCGGCGATGCCACCCCCACACTGTGTAACCAGCAGGAACAACGATCAATTCAACACCAATTCAACGCCAATTCAACGCCAATTCAACATCCACTCCACCCGAGGTAAAAATGGCACCATCCGAAAAGCAAACCCTGGGCTTCCAGGCGGAAGTCAAACAACTGCTGCAGTTGATGATTCATTCGCTGTATTCGAACAAGGAAATTTTTTTACGCGAGTTGATCTCGAACGCGTCTGATGCCGCCGACAAGCTGCGCTTCGAGGCGATCAACCATGCCGAACTGTTCGAGAACGACCCAGAGCTGAGAATCAGTGTCAGCTTTGATAAAACTGCCCGCACCATCACCATTGCCGACAACGGCATCGGCATGAGCCGCGATGAAGCTATTGAGCATCTGGGTACCATCGCTAAATCGGGTACCAAAGAATTCTTTTCCCGGCTCTCAGGGGATCAGCAAAAAGACGCCGCATTGATCGGCCAGTTTGGCGTGGGGTTTTATTCCGCGTTTATCGTTGCTGACCGCATCACGGTCGATACCCGCCGTGCTGGCGTGCCCGCGGCCGAAGGCGTGCGCTGGGAATCCGAAGGCGCAGGTGACTTCACGGTTGAAGCGATTGACAAAGCGCAACGCGGCACTTCCATCACGCTACATCTGCGGGAAGGCGAAGACGACTTTTTATCGGCGTGGAAACTCAAATCGATCATCCGTAAATATTCCGACCATATCTCGCTGCCGATTCAAATGCAGAAAGAAGAATGGGACGAAGAGAAAAAAGAAACCGTGCTCAAAGACGAGCTCGAGACTATCAATCAGGCCAGCGCATTGTGGGCCCGCAATCGCAATGAGATCACGCCGGAGCAGTACACCGAATTCTACAAACACGTTTCGCATGATTTCGAAGAGCCGCTGACCTACACGCATAACCGCGTCGAAGGCCGCAGCGAATATACCCAGCTGCTGTACATACCGAAGCGCGCACCATTCGATTTGTGGGATCGCAATAAGCGTGGCGGCATCAAGCTGTACGTCAAGCGCGTGTTCATCATGGACGATGCGGAAGCGCTGATGCCGATTTATCTGCGCTTTACCAAAGGCGTGATTGATTCGAACGATTTACCGTTGAACGTGTCGCGCGAATTGCTGCAAGAATCGCGCGACGTGAAGGTCATCCGCGAAGGCTCGACCAAGCGTGTGTTGTCGATGCTGGAAGAACTCGCCAACAATGACGAACAGTCCGAGAAAGACAAGTTTGCGACCTTTTGGAAAGAGTTTGGCCAGGTGCTGAAGGAAGGTATCGGCGAAGACGCCACCAACAAGGACCGCATCGCCAAGCTACTGCGCTTTGCCTCGACCCACAACGACGACGATGCACAGACCGTTTCGTTCGCTGACTATATCGGCCGCATGAAAGAGGGTCAGGACAAAATTTATTATGCCACCGGTGAATCCTTTATCGCCGCAAAAAACAGTCCGCATCTGGAAATTTTCCGTAAAAAAGGCGTTGAAGTGTTGCTGCTGACTGATCGCGTCGATGAATGGATGCTGTCGTTCCTGACCGAGTTCGAAGGCAAGGAACTGGCTTCGGTGGCCAAGGGCGGGCTCGATTTGGGTAAACTCGAAGACGAAGCTGAAAAGAAGCAGCATGAAGAAACCGAAGTCCAGTACAAAGATCTGGTTGAGAAAATGAAAACTGCACTGGTTGATAAAGCCAAGGATGTGCGGGTGACATTCCGCCTGACTGACTCACCGGCGTGCCTGGTCGCGGACGAGCATGAACTGTCGGGTAACCTGATGCGCATGTTGAAGGCAGCAGGCCAGAGCGCACCGGACGCCAAGCCGATTCTGGAAATCAATCCCGATCACCCGTTGGTGCAGCGTTTGAAATATGAGGATGCCAAGTTCGGTGACTGGTCACATATCTTGTTCGATCAGGCGATGCTGGCAGAAGGCGGCGCACTGACTGATCCGGCAGCGTTTGTGAAGCGCTTGAACGAGATGTTGTTGGGGATGGCTGGCTGACGGCTTGCATCAATACCGGGTTGTGAAAAGCGCGTACTTTGTGATTGAAGTACGCGCTTTTTTTCGAGACAGATAGTACCGAATAGGAAGAGTAGCTAAATAAATATTTAGCAAAGTTCGGCGCGACAAGAATTCAATCATGCTGCAGGAGCCGCAATAATGTTGCACCGCCATGCACTACAGACGACCCGCTCTCTGCTTGCCGGACGAGCGCCACCATCCGCCGATTTGCCGGCGCATCAGCGCCGTGCGCTGCAGCCAATGCAATTACCGCACCGTTCAAATAATCGATTTCCGTCAACCGCCCTGCCTGCACATCTTCGGCCATCGACGAGCGTGCCTCGGGATCGATACGCAGCAACTGGGCAGCGATGCGCGAAAATAAAAAATCCGGCAAGCGCAATAGCAGCGGCAAACGGCGCGGCGCAATACGCGTGACTTGTGCCGGGTCGATTCCAGCGCAAGCCAATGCTGCCAACGCTTCATCCACTAACAGCGCCAGACAACGGCGATAAGCGCGCTGCGACAACTGCGTTTTTAGCGGTAGGCCAGACAACGCGTTAACCGAATTATTCAGATTCAACAGCAGCTTGCCCCACTGCACCGCAATAAAATCCGCGCGCTGCTGCAGCGGCAATGAGGAGGCGGCAAAGTACGGCAACCATGGCGTGAGCAATGGCGATGCCTCGACCATCACCTCACCGTCAGAACCGCGATGCAGACGGTGATCAGGCGTCTGCACAACATTGAACGGCACCATGCCTGCGAGGACAAGGTTTTTCGGCAGTGCCTTCTGCAGCGTCAGCGTATTGCCGATGCCGTTTTGCAGGCTCAGCACCAGTGCATTTGGCTTGGCGTGGAGTGCGATTGCTTCTGCCGCCTCGGCAGTGGCACTACTTTTTACGGTTACCAGAATCAGATCGGCATCGGCCAATGCGTCGGGTGTCAATGCAAACGGTACGTCGACAGCAGCGAGGCAGACCCGACGCTTGTACAAATCAGTCAGTACGAGGCCGTGTTTGAGAATGTGCTGCTGCATGCGAGCGCGGCCGATAAACACGACATTGGCACCGGCACTACGCAAACTGCCGCCGACATACGTACCGATCAAACCACTGCCGAATACGGCGATTTTCATTTTGAGAGCTGTCTTAGTTGGCGAGAATAAAATACGGCCGGCATCGTCGCTATCGTCGGCCAGCTACTTGGAGCAGGCTACCAGTAACGTACGACGCTTCATAGAGCAATAGCAATAGCAACAGAATGGTGCGCGTGAACTCAGTCGTTTCGCCGCCGCGCTGCGTTCGTACTTTACTAATGATGCGATCAACGTGCTGCGACTGACCGGCGCTGGCGTGAATGTCGGTGCAGATCGCGTCGGGACGCACCGCGTTGATGGGGATATTTTCGGCAGCGACTTCCTTTACCAGCCTGAAACTAAGGATATCGATCGTACCTTTGGAGGCAGCGTAATCGACGAACTCACCGGGTCAGCCGCGCGCAGCCGCAAACGACGAGACGTATTCGATCGTACTGCCGTACCCACCGTGCTGAGATGGCATGCGATTTTTCGATTGGGCAGAACACAAAAATACGCCGAGCCCGTTAGCCGAAAGCGCCTGTTGTAGTTGCACTGCGCCCACTGGATCGAACCGCAGTTGCACCGCAAATATTCCGGTTTTGTTGACGAGCGCAGTGACCAGGCCGAACGCTGGTAATCGCTCAACGAGCAGCGTTATTATGCCGTTACGCGATGCCGTATAAATGCGAGCGCAGCGGATTGCTGGCAAAGTAAGGTTTTTAAGATCAGGCATGAGTTTGTGTACCTTTGATGCCGGGCGCTGGGGCACGCTCTGCGGTACATCAACAAGGTTCTCAGCGGAGCGACGTTGTGTTAGCGGCGAGGCACGATTCGCCGTGCAGTTGTAGTAGGTCGCATCACTGGTGCTGTGCATCGTCAAATTGTTAGCGCAATTTTTGATCCTCAATCAGCGGGCGGATGCGTTGATAGCATCGCGCAATGTGCCGCCAAAATTCAGCGACTTCATCAGGCTTAGCGAATTCGATGAAGCGTTAATGACAGTTACTGCGCGAATAGTCTGGTTGTTTAAACTGTTTTGAATAATTGTCGATACGTCAGCGCCGTTGGAGGATAACCATTGAGACGGTGTTGCGCTTTTGGACTGAAGAACACCGGCGGCCATGATAGTCGTGAGAGGATTAACCGTCGTGGAAGTCACGAGCTGACCATTGAAATACACCGCACGTTCGATACCAAATGACATGATCAATCCCGTCCCGGTATCAAATCCACCACGATATTGGCTCAGTTCCTCGTCGGACAAGGGCGGTGCTTCGAGGAGTGCCAACAGTGCATCAGGTCTGTAACTTGCTGACACGCTGGTATCGGCCAACGCATCTCGATTGATTCCGGTCAGTATTGCGAGACTAGCGACAAGGGAAAGGATGCTAATTCGCGGCAATAGATGAACATTGAGATTCATCAGAAATCACCCGGGCCGATGTTGGGTAATGATATGGTTCGCAGCGTACTCATACTGTTGACGCCGACGGGCGCAGTCGGCGCAGCATGCCAGTCTGCCGATTCATTGAAACGAACGCCGTCGACGCGATTGTGAATGACGAAGAGAAGGCGATTGGTCCACAATTCCTTGAATCGCTGACGATCTATCGAGCGCGTACCGCTGGCCGGGTCACCAATTAAAATGCGCTGTCCGCGAACGCCCTTGATCACAACGAAATGTTGGTAGCCCTTTTCACTGACCAAGACAATAGCGGGCAATTTGGCCTCAGCGAGTTGATCCAATTCCTGCTGAAATCCATCGGCGATAAATCCGTGTTTGGCAAGATAATTTTTCATGTCGAGAAGCGAGAACCCGGCTTTGCGTATCAATGCCTGGTCCCCGTTCAAGAACATTTCTTCAAATACCAATTGCTCGGAGACAGGGTAGTGATAATGGAATGTAAGCAACGTTGCCAGTGCAGCCGAGCCGCAACTGAAATCGAATTGCTGAACGGTAGTGGATGCAGTGCGCGATCCTTGCATGCTTTTCAATGGGATTGAATAGCCTCCGCCGATCGATAGCAGATCAGCGCTGTTGGCAAAAGGAGGTGCCCACTGGAGCATTCCCAGAGTCAGCGCGACAAGCAAGCGGGAACGTGATGTCATCTTAGTTGAAGATTGATGATGGTGGCGTTTTGAATCAAAACATTCGCACCGGAATTCTGTATCACTATCGGAATGCCGCTGCTGTTTGCAAAGGCTCCTGCGCTGATGATATTTGCCCCAGAAACGACATTGGTGGCGACGTTTTCGGCGACACCACCGGTCAGTTTTTGATCATTCGATACAAGATCGCTGCCGCCACGGTAGGCACCCAACGCAGCAGAGGAAATGATAACGTTCTTGAATGAAAAGATACGATCCGGCTGATCGGCTTCTGAAAGTGGAGTGAATCGGGGTTCCGATAACTCGGCTGGATCTGGCGCAGCAATAGCGTGCGACAGTGTTAGCACCAGCGAAATGAAGGCAAAACATCGTGCAACCTTACCTACACGAAGTGTCATGGCAGCGCTCCTTCTACAATGGGTTAGCAAGAGACCGTCATAATCAGAACAAACGCATTCTGGATCATGGCGGCCTCCTTCGCTTCAGCGGCCTACGCTCAGATTTGCCTGGACGTTAACACTTTGCTGTACGAGGCTTGAAATACCGCTTTGCTGACTCAAGACCATGATGCCGGCGGCAGATTGTGCAACGCCGCTCATGGTATTGGACATGTTGAACGTGCCTGCGTCCACGCGGTTGGTGCCCCCTGTGCCACCGGCAGCACCATTTCCAGCACCACCATTGCCCACCCCTGCAGTGATAGTTCCTCCGGCACCTCCGCCTCCGCCAGTGGTGCCATTACTGCCCGCGCCGCCAGAGCCACCATTGCCTGCTGTGGCACTGCCGTTGGTCGCACTACCATGTGAAGCGCTGCCACCACTGCCACCGGCACCCGACGTGTCCTGAGCCATGCCGCTGTTGCCGCCTGTTCCGCCTGCAGCACCGCCAGCGCCAGCGCCAGCCGTGCTTGTAGCGCTGCCGCCCGAACTGCCGGCGCCGCCTGCACCACTTGCCGCGGACGTGGCATTACCACCCGCACCGGAGGTGCCTGATGCACCGGCACCACCTGCGCCACTTGTCGCCGATCCACCCGCCGCACCTGCGCCTGCGGTCAACGTGGCGGCCGCGCCTGCGCCGGAAGCACCACCGCTTGCGCCTGCACCACCTGCGCCTGCAGTTCCGGCAGTACCCGCTCCGCCACCAGCCGAGGTAGAACCAGTCGACGTCGCACCCGACATTCCGGCACCGGTGCTGGTTCCATCAACACGAGTGGAACCTCCTGCTCCTCCGCTTGATATCGTTCCGGCGCCACCATTGGCAGTTCCAGCACTTGCAGTGCTCGCACCACTCTGGCTAGGGCCTCCGTTTGCGCTATTCGAGGCCGTTGCACCCGCCCCGTTTGCAGGACCGCTGTTTCCGCCCGCCGCGCCGTTACCGCCGGCGCCGGACCGACCGCCTGAGCCACCGGTAGCGCCAGAGGCCTGACCACCTGCTCCGCCCATTGCGGCTCTCGCGTCGCCCGCCCTGCCTCCCAAACCGCCGGTGCCTGCTCCACTGTTTCCGCCACGGGCCATACCGGTACTGCCGCTTGCGCCACCCAGGCCACCTGCGCCGCCTGATGCCATCGCTCCGGCGCCGCCGTTACCACCAGCACCACCTGCGCCCCCGTTCCCACCCTGCGCACTCCGAGCTCCGGAAGCCGCACCGCTGGCTCCGCCATTGCCGCCCGTCGAAGCGCCGTTGTTTGCGCTACCGTTTGTGGAAGTGCCACCGTTGGCTCCGGAACCACCAGCAGCGCCGTTTGCCCTGCCGCCGACACCGCCAGTGCCGGTAGCATCGCCACCCGTGCCGGTAGCACCAGTTCCGGTCCCGCCGGTTCCACCATTTGCATTACCTGAATTGTTCGGCATGTTGCCAATATTGCGCACTATGTTGCCCGTTACGGTGCCGGTCAATGTGCTGGTTGCGGTCGCGGTTGATACGTTAAATGCATTGGTGAAGTTTGCGGTAGCACCGTTATTCGTCGAGGCCGAGCGGGCAGCACTGGCTAATGCCGTTCCGGACCCTCGGTTGCTGCTTCGGTCCGACTGGTCACGGGTTGCGGTAGAGCGGTCGTTTGCTGAAATTCCGCCCCCACTTTGCGAGGTGGTTGTTGTATCCGCTGCAATGGCCAGTCCGCTAACGCCAAACGCAGCTGCAATGGTCGCAGCCAGAAGGGTATGTTTCATGTTGTAAGTCTCCGTAGTCAATGGGCGATTGAAATGCAAGGTTGGCTTCATCCCAACCAAACTCATATTGCAAATAGAGTGCCATGCAAGGAAGTTCCGACTTCTTCATGGGAGAACACGTGACGACTGCGCTTGCGAATTGATACTTACTGAACGACGAGCAACTTAACGGGGTTAAGAATGCGCATTCTGTCACGATGTTGAGACAGTTTTTTGGCAATTCTGGGCATGGCGTAAAAACAAATTATATAAATCAATTACTTGTGATTGATATCAAGCGAATGACGTTACCTCATCTGATACAAACCTGTGACAGGTTAGGTACGGATCACCGTCGGTGTTCTACGTCGAATCGGGAGTGTGATTCTTTGTATAACGGGTAAGTTGACGTAATCACTAACCTAGCGCCGCCATCGTCAGCTGTTTCTGGGTTTTTTTGTCGCGCTGAGGTCAATCTTATGACGATCGATCATGCGGTAGAGCGTCATTCTGGAAACGCGCAGTGTATCGGCAGCGCGTGTGACATTGCCATTGGTTTTAATGAGGGTATCAAAAAGAGTGCCACGATCGGTAGCATCGCGAATCTCCCCAAGCGCGCTCGATGTGGCTGACGAAATGTCACTCAACCCCAGGTCTCCAGGTGCGATGAGACGTCCTTCCGTGAGGACGAGCGCGCGACGCACTCTATTGATCAGCTCCCGAATATTGCCTGGCCAGTCATATTCGAGCATGGCGCGCATTGCAGCGCTCGAAAATCCTCTAACTTGCGCGGCTCGCTCCGATCGGTGCAGATGAAAATAATAACGCGCCAAGTCTGCGATATCTTCCCGGCGCTTGCGAAGCGGCGGAACGAGGATTGGAATCACGTTGAGGCGATATAGTAGATCCTGCCGAAACGTACCATCTGTAACAGCTTTGTGTAAATCGGTATTGCCAGCAGCAATAATTCGCACATCGACCTTTATACCGTTGGTCGCACCCACTGGAGTAATCATTTGCTCTTGCAAAAATCGGAGCAAATTGGTTTGCATCTCAAGTGGCAAATCTCCAATTTCATCAAGCAACAATGTGCCATGGTGAGCTGCTTCGATCAACCCTCTGCGATCCTGCGTCGCGCCTGTAAAAGCCCCTCGCGCAACGCCAAACAATTCAGCCTGTATCAGCATTGGCGAAATTGCGCCGCAGTTGACGGCGATGAACGGATGTTGACTGCGCCGGGATAAATGATGCACCGCATAAGCTGCCAATTCTTTTCCGCTGCCACTTTCGCCACTGATCAAGACCGGCGCATTTGTCACGGCAATTTTTTTAATTTGATGCATCATTGCGCCCATAGCGGCACTAGTTCCGACAATCTTGTCTGCAACGGTCGAAGCTCCGTTTTTGGGAGAAATTTTGTTTGTGCTACCGCGCAAGCGAGAGCGGCCATACGCGTGACCCAGCGAATGCATCAGATAGACAGGGTCGACTGGCAAAGTGTGATGATCGAACAGGAAATGAAGGATGAGGTCGATGTACCCCGGGACTTTGGCTACAAGGGGAGTGAACACGCCAACCCATTCGACATGATCGTTTATCCTAAGAAATTCTTCCAGTTCTTCGGAAAGGTTCGGGATAATGCGATCGATGAATAAAAGTCCGACAGTCAGCTGTTCATTTTTTTTCAATAACCGAGTGCCTTGCGGAAGATTATGAAAAAAAACGACTTCCCATTGCCGATCACGTAGGCTCGCATCAATATTTTCGGGCGGGGGTCCAGTGTGAAAAAAAACGAGCGTACGCGCCATCCCTTTGCCTTATCCATTGAAGAAAAATCAACATTTGTTCCGATTTAATGCACGATGATTTCTATCAAAATGAAATCGGCAATTTGAGATTGAGGGTGAGATCAGGCGTATCTCGCGTTAATCCAGCACCAACTGCCACACTGATTGACGTCCGCTCGCTCATGCGATACGAATAACCCAGCAGGAGAGTACCCAATTGCGAGCGGACGGAGCCCGGCGCGATGATTCCGTTTTGGCGTGTCGGGCCGACTGAATTAATGTCAAATCCGACGCTAAACGAAGATTTTTCGTTGAGTGCAAGGCCCATCCCAAAGTTGACGCCAAGAATATCGCCGGGTTTCACCGAGCCAAGTGGTTCCGTGCCGCCGTTCAAGATACGCCGGCTGAGATTTTGACGGCCGAAATTATGCGTATAGCTGAAACTTCCAAAGAAGACGGCGGGATCGGAGGGAAACAACCACGTGAGACCGGGTTGAATCGATTGAAATCCAGATCCTGTCGGCAGATCGAGCGGCAAGCCAGTGCCAGTCGCGTTGCCGACGCAGCGTGTGACACAATCGGTGACGACTTGGAAAGGATCTTTGCCGGTACGTGATTTATAGCGCAAAGTGCTTATAAAATACGGAGAGTTCGGCCCGCCCGCATTGAGCTGGTAACGTGCTCCCAACTCGATATCACCAATGGATTTTCCGCTGGTTTCAAATACCCGATCAGTTGCGGAGCCAGTGAATATTTCCCTGCTAACGGTATTGTCAGAGCGATACACATACGGAATCTTCATCTCAACTTCAAAACGATTGGATATACCTGCTCTGCCGGTGAGCGCTCCAGTCACCGAATTACGTTTGACCTCGCGCACATCAATTAAACCGATTAACAGCGCGGGAATGACGGTGTAGCCAATCAACGCGACACGGTTATTGGACGAATATCCATACTGGATTGAGGGTTCAAGCGTGTAATGGCCCTTGGGTGTCAACACGCCAGGTTGTTCAAAAATTGGGGCCACCTGCGGGACATGATCCACAGTCTGGTCACTTTCCGCTTGATTGCCGCTTCGTACCGGCTCGACCGTACCTGCGTCGGCCATAATGTTATTTCTACCGCGGCCTTGATGCTTGCTTAGCGGCTCGCTTTGCGCATTGCCTGTCAACACATTCAAACGCATTTTTTGCAGTGTCAGCTCTTGCTGCAATGCGTCCAGTTGTCGCCGTTGGGCAGAAATTTCCCGCTGCAATTGCTCTATCTGGCTTGCAGAATTGGCGTCCTGGGCCATGGCTGTCTGATGTACAAAGCTAGACGCTAGTACTCCGTAAGACATCAACGTGATCGTTCTTACGGACCTTGCCAAATAAACAAACTGTTGCATGTTTAACTCCCCCGCGCGCAGTGATCTCCAATATTGTCTTTTGTCACTTAAGGTGTCATCTTCAGGCAACAAAAGTTATTATTTTGTCTATATTGCATTAAAAAAAAATCTTACTCTGTTACACATGTCACTTATAAATTAAGACTTTTCTGGCGTAGACGAATACAAACCTTTCTGCAACGGGAGGTTAAATGTGTCTCCACGCGACAAATGGACGCCTCAGCGTGCATCGTTGCCAATAAATTCAAGGACTTGTGAGGTTGGCAGGTAGCTCTGCGTTGATAGCATCGACGATCGCATCAGCACGTAAAAAAGCGTCTGTTTTATTGTCAATGTCTGGTACTGAGGAAGTAGTTAGATCGGTCATTGCGGTGCACTCCACATGGCGTGACGGTTTGTGGTTGGCGTGCTCTTCATGTACCGGAATTTACAGTTCCAGATCGATCGGACCCGATAAGTACCTGTACTTAAACAATATGGAGCCGCAATCAATTCACTGACTGATATCCCGTACATGAAGTTACCAGGGCGCATTAATGGGCATGGCGAAGCGTTCCATGACCCATCAATTGATGTTGAGCCGCCTAATCCCGAATTGCGAACAAAACTAAAGCGGGTACGTACGCCCGAATCACTACACCGTGACACAACGGCATGTAATCAAGCAAAGATTGCGCGTCGTACACTTGGGTTGCTTGAACTGCCGGTTTCAATAATCAAGCACATTCGCGCTGGAACAAATTTCATAAAATCGGCGCCCCGCTGGCTGTTACGGTTTAATTGTGTATGTTCCACCCCTACGTTAAATAATGGATCATCTTTTCTTAATGTAGGAACTATCATGACTACCACTCAACCCATCAAATCTAGCGAGCTAGTTAAATCAGGTTCACGCTGTTCTTACCAATGCACGTGTTCGAGCACTGTTCGAGCTTGGTGTCGGCACCGATTTTCGTGGCGGTGATTTACTTGGCTTAAAGTTTATCGATGCAGCCGGGCTCCGATACAACAGCGAACTGGTCATTCGTGAGGAAAAGACCGGCAAAATTCGTCGTGTCACTCTGAATGAAAAAGCAGCAGCAGCACTCAGTGCTCTGGTTACTGAACGTATCGCAGCTAAAGCCGCATCAAGCGATTGGTTATTCGTATCGCATAGCGGGTTCAGCAGCAAGCGAGGTGCAGCAGTTAGCACCGTTTCACTCACACGGTTATGGAAGCACTGGTGTTTGCTCTCTGGCTTAAGCGACTTGTACGGGTCGCACTCAGGTCGCAAGTCATTTGGTTATCTCAATCGAGTTTAGGGAGGTGTACCAATCGAGAAGTTACAGAAGGCTTACGGCCATGCATCACCAGCAGTTGGTGCGCGACAATCATCTTGTCCGGTTTAACGACAAACATCTTGGCCGGTAGCGAGGCAGCAGTGGCGGCGTAGCCGATGCTGCTGCCTCGCTACCGGTGACGCCGGGTTGGTAGGGTTTTAGGATGGCTGACTGCAACTCACAGAAGTGGTCAGTGCCATGTCTGGAAACCGTATCACTGACCAACAGGTTCGTCTCTATATGACCAAGCGTAAGCACCATACTCAGGAAATTGCCGCCGCCAATGCCGACATCAGTGTTCGCACCGCGCGCCGCATCGAAACCGATGTCACTTTGCCGTCCCAGAAGCCACGCCGCTACTGGCGGTCCCGCCCCGACCCGTTCGTCGATATCTGGGAGCCCATCGTGTGTTGAGAATCGCTTAAAACTGACCCAGTGGGGATGCGGACGTTTTCTTGGACTGATTTACGTCGTTAAGCCAAGGCTTTCTCGGTACTCGATCGGGC
>JAYTZV010000084.1:0-5652 GCA_043741695.1 Burkholderiales bacterium | reverse complement strand
CCCAGACTGGAAACAGCACCGCAAAATTATGTCCACCCAGCGTGCCGCTCCCAGCACTTTCATGACCAACACCGATCGCATGATGCAGGCGATGGTAGCGCGGAGATACGAGCAAGCGCTCGCCGAGCCAGCCAAAATGCAAGCGCACATTAGCGTGCTGCAGGCTCTGCACCATACGCGACACCGCGATCAGCAACACGTATTGTCCCGGTGGTACACCGATGGCCAGTGCAATCACCGCCAGATAAAGATCGTGCAAAAAGTCATCCAGCAGATGGTTGCGGTTATCGCTCCATAGATTCATGTTTTGCTGGCTGTGGTGCAGGCTGTGCAACGCCCACGACCAGTTAAATTGATGCTCGGCGCGATGAAACCAGTAATCGAAAAAGTCCAGTACAACCAGATAAACGATGAACGATACCAGCGCAATGTCGGTTACTCCCGGCCATAGATTATCGAGGTTGAATGGATGAATGCCTTCTAGATGCAGCAGCCCGGCACAGTAATCCATCAGCGGATCGAGCACGAAAAAAATCACCAGTGCGAATGCACCGAGGCGATGGATTGCGGTGTAAATAAGATCATTCCACCGAGCGTGTGGATCGGTCATCGGTTGCGCTGGCAGCAGTGTTTCGAGCGGGCGCAGCACGATGAATAGCAGCGTGATTTCAAACAGGCCGATCAGCAGCCACTCGGTGCCTTCGAATGCCTGTTCGGTAAATTCACCGAGACCGGTGGCGTAAATCAATGGCTCGATCATTGCCTGAAACAACCAGCCTTGCAGTTGTGCGAAGTTGTCGGTCAATGCAGCAAACATCAGTGTGATCTTTCGTGATCCGCGCGTTGAAGAAATGCGCGACGATAATCCGGATGATCGCGCAAGGTAGCAAAGCACATGCCTTTTTGTTCGAGTCCAGTCAGCAGCGGCTCCAATACGGCAGGTGCCCACGGGTCTTGGCGAGACCAGATACCGAGATGCGCCATCAGAATATCGCCATCTTTCAACCCGTTCAGTGCACGCTGCAGCAGCAGCGCGTTCGGCCAGGCCTGACTCGGCAGCTCATCGCCAGAAAAACCCGCAGGCGACCAACCAACATGCGCATAGCCGCAAGCTGCACCGGCAGCGCGCAACTGTGGCGTCAACTTGCCGCCCGGCGCGCGCCACAGCGGATCGAGCTTGCTGCTGGTAAGTGATTGAAACCGCGTAGCCACGCGATTCAATTCATCGCAATATTGCTGCGAAGTCCACGCCACTTTTTTCCCGGCGTGCGCGCCGAACTGCGGCTTCATTTCAATACGACCATCAGACAGATCGCGCTGTACGTAGACGTGATCAAAAGTGTGCGTACCAAACGCATGACCTTCTGCAACCCGCGCTTTCCAGTACGGCGCCCACGCTGGATCGAGCGAGTAATCGCCCTTCACCGTTTTTTCATTCGCCAGAAAAAACGTCGCCTTGGCGTGATGACGATTCAGCGTGGCAGCGATCAGATCGGCCTGCGATTGGCTGCCGGTATCGAAGGTCAGATAGATCGTGCCCTTGCAGGCAGAAGCAGAAGCATCAGCATCAGCACCGGCAGCATCAGCACGACCAGCCGCAGGCAGCGTCGCGCATAGTGCGACAAAACTGCCTAGCGCAACCTTAACGCATCGCGTGATTAGCAAAATAAACTCCATGCGGCGAGCGTCCAACTGAAATCGTCTTGATGACTTTTTTGCTGGCGACGTCGATCACGGCCACTTTTTTAACCCAGCGCAAAGTCGCCCACAAGGTCTTACCATCGTCGGTCAGCTCCATGCAATCTGGCCCGCCCGGCACGTTGATGGTGCCAACATTTTCCAGCGTGATCATGTCGACGATATTGATCGTGTTTGATACGCGGTTTGACACAAAGGTATGCCGACCATCGCTTTGCGATCGGAAGTTATGCGCGCCCGCGCCAGTCTTGATGCGCTTGACGGTTTTTTGCGTGCGCCAGTCGATCACTTCCACATAATCGCTACCCATGATGCCAACCATCAGGTATTTGTCGTCGGGTGTGAGCGCGATACCCGCCGGGAGTTTACCGACCGGCATCGTCCATTTGACCGATTGCGTTGCAAGATCGATGGCACTGATCTGATCGCTGCCCTGCTGGGTAATGAAGACGGTCTTGCTATCGGCAGAAAACGCCATATGACTCGGCAGCTTGGCAAGCGCAATGCGCTTGGCGAGCTTGAACTCTTTGCCGTCGTAGCGATAAATATCGACCCGATCGAGCCGCAGCGCATTGGCAACAAACCACTTTTGATCTGGTGAAAAACCGATCTGATACGGATCGGCGATACCTTGAATACGGCGTTGTATTTTACCGGTTACCGGATCGAGAAATACCAACTCATCTGCAGTGGCACTGGCAACGATCAGCGACTTGTTGTCCGGCGTTGCCATCAAATGATGCGGCTCTTTGCCGATGGAAAAGGTATCGAGCTCGTTGAAGGTGGTTTGATCGATCAGGCTCACCGTAGCATCGCGTGAGTTCAACACCACGACGACGCCAGCATGACTTGGCGAAGCAAACACACCGCATGCAGCCAGCAACAACATTACCGACGACGTCCAACGACCAACGAAACAACTACTGAATTGACAAGGCATGAATCTCACTCGACACGTATAAATGCAAAATTTCATTTTACCGCGTGCGCGGCACATCACGTGCGGGAGTTCGCATGTTGCCGATCACCTAACGCAGTTCCGGCAAACCAATTGGGACGACGCAGTGACGCAATCAAACTGGCGTCGCCTTCTCTTTACTAATAAGCGCATGGTCTCGTACGTTAAGCGCAAACTCGCATTTCACCTGCCCCTGCTACAATTTGTGTACGTTATTAACCCCATTCTGGAAAAAACCATGTCGATGACCATGCTGGCCTCAGGCCTCCAATACGAAGATACCCAAGTCGGCACCGGCGACGAAGCCAAAGCGGGAGACCATGTTAGCGTGCATTACACCGGCTGGCTGCAGCAGCCAGATGGCAGCGCCGGTAAGAAATTTGATTCAAGCAAGGATCGCAACGATCCGTTCAACTTCCCACTCGGTGCTGGACATGTGATTAAAGGCTGGGACGAAGGCGTGCAAGGTATGAAAGTCGGCGGCGCGCGTCGGTTGGTGATTCCAGCCGCAATGGGCTATGGGGCACGCGGCGCTGGCGGCGTGATTCCGCCAAACGCGACGTTGATTTTTGATGTGGAATTGCTCGGCGTATGAACCACTTTTCTCAAACAATCGCCGCCGCATCTGCGCTTGCCCTTGCCGCACTGCTAGCCACCGGTTGCGTTGCTGCTGACACAGCAACCAAGCCGGTCGAGACCAAAGCTGAGGTAAAAGCGTTCACCGCTAGCGCAACCGGATTGCAATCGAAAGATATCAAAGTCGGTAGTGGTGCAGCCGCTAAAGCCGGCACCAAAGTGACCGTGCACTACACCGGCTGGTTGCAAAACCCGGATGGTAGCGTTGGCAAGAAATTCGATTCAAGCCGTGATGGCAACCAGCCGTTTTCGTTTGTACTCGGCGCCGGTAATGTGATCAAGGGTTGGGACGAAGGCGTGCAGGGAATGCAGGTGGGCGGTCAACGTCGCCTGGTGATTCCAGCCGCGCTTGGCTACGGTCAGCGCGGTGCAGGTGGTGTCATTCCACCCGGTGCGACGCTGATTTTCGATGTTGAACTGCTGAGTTTGTGATGGCTGCGCGGGCTGCGGCGGGAGCGATCTTGTTTGCTTCAGCGTGCCTGAGCAGTGGTTGCGCAGTAGTGTCGGTCGGTGCTGCAGCGGTATCGGTCGCAGCGACTGCTGTCAATGTAGGTGTTGGCGTTGGTTCGCTGGCGGTCGATGTTGCTGGCAGCGCAGTCAAAGGTGCAGTCAATGTAGGCAGTGCGGTAATCAACTAATTTTCATTACGCAAAATGAAAAGGCTCGCACAGGTTTCGCTATGCGCGCCTTTTTCACGATTCAGCGACTACGCCGCAAACGCACTCTTCATTTTGCGCGCGAGCTTTTCTTCAATCATTGAACTGAATCCCTTGAGCATCAAGCCAAGTTCCAGTTCAAGGTGCGCCTCGGCTTCTCGCAGCGCCAAAGTACCGCTGACACCAGCGCGCTGAAATGACAATACATTCTGTTCCCAGTTGCTGGTAACGGCAAACTCTTGAGCCAGTTTATCGGCAACGCTTTGCGCCGCTTTGCGCGCGTCGTCGAGGCTCATCGCGTAGGGCTGAGTAATCGAGATATCCGCCATCGGTTACACCCGCGGCGTCAGCGTGGGATTGAGCAAATCGCGCGGCGACTGCCCGCCAAGTGCCGCAACCAGATTGGACGCCGCACGATTGGCCATCGCGCGACGCGTCGCCTCGGTGGCACTACCGATATGCGGTGTCAGCACGACGTTCGACAGCGTCAGAAAATCGGGATGAAACGCGGGTTCGTTTTCGAACACATCGATACCCGCGCCGGCAATGCGACGCTCGCGCAATGCCGCGATCAGCGCAACATCGTCGACGATCCCGCCGCGTGCGATATTGACGAGCGTCGCAGTCGGTTTCATGTGCGCCAGTTCGGCAGCACCAATCGTGTGGTGGCTCTGCGCTGAATACGGCAGTACCAGAATCAGATGATCCGCTTTCTGCAATACTTCTTCCTTGCTGGCCCAGACCGCGTTGTTGGCGCGCGCTTCCAGCTCTGGTGTCAGGCGTGAACGGTTGTGATAGAGCACCTGCATGTCGAAGCCGGTTGAACGTCGCGCAATTTCCTGACCAATGCGGCCCATGCCGATGATGCCCAGCGTGCTGCCATGCACATCGGCACCGACGAAACCATCGAGTGTCCATTTTTTCCAGTGCCCGGCACGCAGCCAATGCTCGGCTTCGGTAATGCGGCGCGCGGTGGCCATGATCAATGCCCAACCCATGTCGGCGGTAGTTTGATTGAGTACATCCGGGGTATTAGTGACCATGACGCCAGCCTCGGTTGCAGCAGGCACGGCGATATTGTTGTAGCCTACAGCAATGTTGCAGATGACTTTTAACTGTGGTGCTGCGGCAATGATGCTTGCATCAACTGCCTCGCTGGAAGTAACCATCAGGCCGTCTTTATCTGCTACTTTTTTACGCAGTTCGTCAGCAGTAAAGATCGTGTCTGCCTGATTGGATTCAACCTCGAAGGTTTCTTCAAGGCGGGCGAGAATGTCGGGGAAAATTGCGCGAGAAACGAGGATTTTTTTCTTGTTCACGGGATGAGGCTCCACGGATGTTCGACTTGTTCGGCAGGCGCACTGGCCCGGGCGACATATTCTATCTCAGCGCTGCAGGACCAACGCAGCGTGGGCGTGCATCGGCAAACACGTGAGGCTGAATTTGTATATAGGCATTCTATCTAAGCGCGGTTTGTCGGAAAGGTCGAAGTGCCTTAAAATACAAGGCTTTGCAGCTATTCGAATTGATGTTTGCAGTGCCTTTAGGTCAGGGCAGACATTGCACAGAACGGCACCTACCCTTTTTTAGAAATAGGACTGTTATGACCCACGTTGTGACCGAATCCTGCATTCAGTGCCGCTATACCGATTGCGTGGATGTATGCCCGGTGGATTGTTTTCGCGAGGGCCCGAATTTTTTGTC